>JAWOCZ010000144.1:0-26176 GCA_046483565.1 Nitriliruptoraceae bacterium | reverse complement strand
TTCGGCCACGGCGGTGGCCGCTGCGTGGGCGAAACGGTTCGAGGACCCGATCACGAAGTCGTCGAAGGAGTACTTGGGGTTGAGTTGGGTGTCGGGCTCGAGCTCGTCGTCGACGCGGGTCCGCCGGTTCGGCATCTCCACGGTCGGGCCTGCCGGCCGACCGGGAGCGTGCAGCGGGCTGAGGTCGGGGTGGAGGCGCTCATCGCTGACCGGCCCGGATGCCGCCGTCGCCGACCGGTCGAGGTAGTCGACCACCTCGCCGCCGGGGGGTCGCCCATGGCCGTCGGCGGCCTGAGCCTCGGAGGAGAGTGCCTCCATGTCCGGAACGTCGAAGGGCGCCCGGATCACCTCGTCGGCCGGCGGCGACCCAGGCGGGTCGCTCGGGGCGTCGGCAGCTGAGGAGTGGGGCCCGGCAGACGAGGAGAGGGGCTCGGTCGGCGCCGGCGGGGGCTCGGTGACCTCGAGGGGTGCAGGGTTGGTCTGGACGGTGATGACCACGTTGAGGTCGCGCCCGGCGGCCCCGCTCAGCGCTCGACGGATCGTGTCACCGCAGTTGCGGTCGAGCCACTCCCGGGCGAAGGAGTGCGGCGTCGCGAGGATGATGGTGTCCTCGCTGAAACCGACGGGATGGGTCGCCATGAGCCACTGCCGCTGGGCGGTGGAGGTCACGGTCCGCATCACCTCGGCGAGGCCCTCGGCCCATAGCGTCCCGAGATCCAGCGTCGACGCGGTGCTCACGGTCACTCCTCACCTCACCTGGATCCGGCTATCGCCGGGATGGGGGCCGCGGTGCGGCCATCCCTGTCTTGGTACCGGTCGAACGATCCCGGCTGACCCACTATCCACAATCGAGTCCACAGGTGTGGACAGACACATGGGTCGTGCACGGGTCCGCGGTCGACCGCGGTGGGGAAGGAGCGATCCGGCGCACGGTCTCGGATCGGGCGTCCACGACCTGGTCGTGTGACCACCTCGCGGTCCCCTCGGTCGGAGACCACCTCGAACGCGTTCCTGATCAACGGCGGCGGACCGTACACTCCGAGGACGACGTCCTGCAACCGGTCGCCGACGCCGAACGGTTCCCCGGCTGTGCCGAGCCATCCTCGCGAGGTGGCGGAGGGCGATGCACCGCTCCCGCAGGCGGCGAAGGCGGCATCGCTGGCCGCTCTGGGGGGAGCCCCGCCACGCCGCGGAGTTCGCGTGTCAGCGCGCGCCGTGGACGCGCACCACCGCATGTCGGTTGCTCGCGGAACGCGCACAGGGTTACCCTCCCCCGACCCCATCGCACCGGCTCCCGCCACGGACGAGGTCGTGCAGCCCGGCACCTACCGGTCCGCTTCGATCTGCTGAAGGTCGTCCGTCCGGCACCACCCCGCCCTGCCGCGTGCCACCTCGATGTCCTCGGAGGGCCGCTGTGAAGCGCACCTACCAGCCCAACAACCGTCGCCGTGCCCGCAAGCACGGTTTCCGCTCCCGGATGCACACCAAGGCCGGTCGACGCATCGTGTCCAGCCGCCGGCGCCGCGGTCGGGCGAAGCTGTCGGCGTGACCGTGGTCGACGGCGGCCACGGGCGCCTGGCTCGCGGGAGCGACATCACCGCCGTGCTCCGCAGCCGACGGCAGCGCGCGGGCCGATTCGCGGCCGTGCACGCCGCTGTCCGCTCACCTGCTGGTGCTGACTCACCGGGTGCTGCTGACCGCGCCCGCGTCGCCGTCGTCGCTTCCCGGCGTGTCGGCGGCGCGGTCCAGCGCAACCGGGCCAAGCGGCTGTTGCGGGAGTCCGTCAGACCCCTGGCCCTGCGTGCCGATGTGGATCTCGTGCTGGTCGCGCGCCCGCGTTGCGCGTCGGCGCGCTTCGAGGCGGTCCGTGCGGAGGTGGAGGCACTCGCCCGTGACCTGCACGTGCTGGCCGTGGACGCGACCGTTGAGGCCGAGGCATGAACGTCTCGCAGGAGGACCCGGGCGCCGCGCCTGAGGGCCGGGCATCGCCGGACGGCGACACCGGGCCGTCCCGATGGTTGCGCGCTACGCGCACCCTGCTCGGTCAGATACTCCTGCTACCCGTCCACCTGTGGCGTAGCACGGCCGCGCTACGCACGCCCCGCTGCCGGTTCCACCCCACCTGTTCGACGTACGCGCTGGATGCCGTCGGTACACACGGTCCCCTGCGAGGTGCGGTCCTCAGTGTCCGGCGCGTCGGTCGTTGCCACCCCTGGAACCTGGGCGGGATCGATCCGGTCCCCAACGCCGAGGATCGGCACGCCTGGCGCCGCCGGCACGTGTCCCCCCACCAACGAACGTCGAACTGAGAGAGGACACGTCGTGTTCCGGTCCATCTCTGACAGCGTGCTCGGTTTCCTGGAGAGCGTGCTCACCTTCCTGCACGACATCGTCGAGCCCGTCTTCGGCGTCCACAGCTGGGGTTGGGCCATCATCCTGCTCACCCTGGTGGTGCGGATCCTCCTGCTGCCACTGGCGATCAAGCAGACGCGTTCGATGCGCGCCATGCAGGCGATCCAGCCGAAGATCAAGGAGATCCAGAAGAAGTACAAGGCCGACCGGGAGTTGATGAAGAAGGACCCGGAGAAGTACAAGGCCAAGCGTCAGAAGATGAACGAAGAGATGATGGCCCTCTACCAGGAGGAGGGCGTCAATCCGGCCGCGAGCTGTCTGCCGCTGCTGGCCCAGGCACCGGTGTTCATCGCGTTGTTCTGGACCATCCGGGGCATGGACGAGCTCCAGAACGCCCCCTTCTACTTCTTCACCTCGTTCATCGAGATCGGCGAGGACGGGTTGAGTGGGCTGGGCGCGTTGGTCAGCAGCGCGGGCTGGCCCGGATGGCTGTTGATCGTGGTGATGTCCGGGACGATGTTCATCACGCAGAAGCAGATGATGGCGCGCACGGCCGCTACGGGCGGCGACAACCCGATGGCACAACAGCAGAAGATCCTGCTCTACGTGATGCCGCTGTTCCTCGCCGTGATCTCCTTCCAGTTCATGTTGGGGTTGCTCCTCTACTGGGTGACGACGAACGTCTGGCAGGTGGCTCAGCAGTGGATCATCCTGCGTGAGGTCAAGGCCGAAGCAGCGTCCGGGGAGTTACGCGACAAGCCGGGCGGCGATCCTGCCGGCAAGGGTGGAGCCACCTCCGGTGGCGAGGGGACGTCCGGGTCGGCGGGCAAGGGCGGGGCGACCTCTGGTAAGGGCGGGGCGACCTCTGGCAAGGGCGGGGCGACCTCCGGCAAGCAGAAGGACCATGGTGGGTCCGGGACGCCCACGGACGGCAGCACGGCCTCGCCGGGAGCTGACCGTGACGATGGCTCCGAGGGTGGCGGCTCCCCGAACGACGACTCTCAAGACGCAGGGACGCAGCCGTCACCGCCCGGGAGGCGGTCCAACGGTGATCGCCCGGGGAAGAAGCCCCCGACAGGCCCGAAGAAGGGCGGAGAACGCCCACCCAAGACCGGCAATCGCTCGTCTACGGATCATCTGCCCCGTCGTGGTGGCAGGGACTGACCAGGTCTGACAGGAGGAACGCATGAGTCGAACGGTGCACGGTCGAGGTCAGACGCTCGAGGACGCGCTGAGCGCCGCAGTGAGCGAGCTGCTCCCGGCGGACGAGGAGCAGCAGGCAGCCGTCCGCATCGAGGGCGTACCGAGCGACGACTGGACGGGTGTCGTGCGTTTCGAACTGGAGATCGTGCCGGCGGTCGGAGCTCCGGAAGCCGAGGTGGAGACCGACGTGAGACCTGCGGCTGCTGTGGTGGAGGACGACGACGAGGACAGCGCATCGGGCGCTGATGAGAGCGTCGACGGCATCTCGGCCGACGAGCTCGACGAGGAGGCCGACGCGGCGGCGGACTTCCTCGAGGGGCTGCTCGACGCCATGGACCTTCCTGGGGATCTCAAGATCAGGCTGCACGCCGATCACGCTGAGCTCGAGGTGATCGAGATCGGAAGCGGGGCCCTGATCGGTCGGCGGGGCCAGACCCTGGATGCGATCCAGGAGCTGGTGCGCTGTTCGTTGCAGCGACAGTTCCAGCGCCGTGCTCGGGTGAAGATCGATGCAGAGGGCTACCGCGCGCGCCGGATGGAGAAGTTGCTGGAGAAGGCCGAGGAGGCCATCGACGCGGTGCTCGACACCGGAGAGTCGGAGCGTCTGGAGCCGATGGACGTGTTCGAGCGGAAGGCCGTCCACCAGCTGGTCGCCGACGTCGACGGTCTTGCCAGCCGCAGCCAGGGACGGGAACCGGCCCGCCGGGTCATCATCGAGCAGGACTGAACGGCGCGGGGGCGTCTGCCGGTCCTCCTTCTCCCCGCCCCTCGCCGGGGACCCGGCCCTGAGGTCCACGGCCCAGAGGGACGCCGCGTCTGAGAGCGAAGTATAGGAAAGCTAGCGTTCGCGTGTCGCTGGTCGAGGCGATATCGGCCGTCGCGCGGCTCCCGTCCGAGCGTCGAGGCGCCGTGGACCCCGCGGTCATCGGCCGAGGGATCCCGATGAGCGCGTGAAGGGTGTGACGGACGTTTCCGCTCTCGTCGCCGAGGCTGCTGTGGCTGGTGGGCCGGGTGCTGGGTGACAGCGGGGCTCCTGCGTTCGTTCCGTCGGGCTGCGCTGGAGGCCGATCAGGCGCATCGTAGGGCGGTCGCGATGGGCCCCTCTCCTCCGAGGTCGATCGGCGCGGCGAGGTAGGACGGCTCAGCGCTGAGCGGCGCCGACGATGGCGTCGCACACTCTCCGAGGGTGGCGGATCCAGAGGATCGTAGGTCTCGTTCCACGTGGAACGTTCCCGGGATCGGACCATATCGTGATGCGTCGATCAGCTTGGCGTGTGGCGACCCAGCGATGGCTGGTTCCACGTGGAACAACACTATGCTGAGCCGATGATCACTCCTGACCAACGAGAGCTTCTCGAGCGCTTCGCGGCTGCCGTGCGCGCTTCTCCGCATAATCTGGTCTCACCGGGAGCTCGTGAGGTGCTCTGGGAGCGACATGTGCTGGAATCCGTCGCGTTCTCACAACTCCTCCCGGTGCCAGGCGGTGAGAGACAACTCCTGGACGTCGGTAGCGGGGGTGGCTTCCCCGGGATCGTCATCGCGATCATGCGGCCAGACCTCGTGGTGACCCTGCTCGACTCCAGACAGAAGAAGGCAGCGTTCCTGCGGGAGACGGCTCAGGAACTCGATCTGTCGACGGACGTTCTGCACGGGCGTGCGGAGGATCTCGCGCGGCAGGAGCAGCATCACGGACGTTACGATCTCGTCACGGCACGTGCCGTCGCTCCGCTGGCCCGGCTCTTGCCGTGGACGATGCCATTCCTGGCGCCAGGCGGTCTGCTCTACGCCATCAAGGGTGAGCGGTGGCGTGAGGAGCTCGATGATGCGGCTGAGGTGCTCCGGCGCCATCGCGGACGCGTCGTGCTCACGCCCGACGATCCGGTACCGACGGTTCCAGACGCTCCGAGGACGGTTATAGTGACGCGGGATCCCGCAGCCTGAATATAAGAACATGAGAAGACATGGAACGACATGGATATGACACCTGAGCCACCCTCGCGACCAGGGGTCACGGTCTGCATCGCCAACCAGAAGGGTGGTGTCGGCAAGACCACGACCGCCATCTCGTTGGCGGCCGGACTCGCCAGCTTCGGTGCACGCGTGCTGGTGATCGACCTGGACCCCCAGGGCAACGCCAGTACCGGCCTTGGGATCAGGATCGAGGAGGGCGAGCCATCGACGTACGGCGTCCTCGTCGACGGCGATGCCTTGCTGGCCGCTGTGCGCGAGACAGAGATCCCGGGCCTGTCGTTGCTGCCGTCCTCCCTGGATCTGGCGGGCGCCGAGGTCGAGCTCGTCCCGGCCTTCTCCCGCGAACACCGTCTGGAACGAGCGCTGGACGGGGCCAGCGAGCGTTTCGACGTCATCCTGGTCGATTGTCCGCCATCACTCGGGCTGTTGACCATCAACGCCCTGGTGGCTGCCGATGAGGTGCTCGTCCCGATCCAGTGCGAGTACTACGCCCTGGAGGGTCTGAGTCAGCTGCTGCGCACCGTGGAGTTGGTGGCGGAGAACCTCAACCGGCGCCTGCGGGTCGGTGGCGTGGCCCTGACGATGTTCGATGCACGGACGAACCTGTCGCAACAGGTCGTGGAGGAGGTACGCGACTACTTCGGACACCTGACCTACAGCACCGTGATCCCTCGCAGTGTCCGGCTCTCCGAGGCGCCGAGTTTCGGGCAACCCATCAACGTGTACGACCCGTCCAGCCGAGGTGCTCGGGCTTACCAGCGTCTGGCGCGGGAGGTGGCTGAACGGCTCGAGCTCGCGGTTGAGCTCCCCGAGGAGTCCAGCGTGGCCCGGCTCCTGGGCTCGAGCTTCACGGTGCCGGCGGCCGCCGAGACCGACGGCAGCGTTGCGGGGGAGGAACGAGCATGACGAGACGGACGGGCCTCGGACGTGGGCTGGCGGCGCTCATCCCGCCGACACCGGAACAACCGCCGGACGAGGAAGCGGCGGAGCACCGACAGACGCCGCCGGGCGCCGGCTCCGATCGGTCGTACCAAGCGACCACCGGAGCAGAGCAGGTCGACGACCTGCCAGCAGCCTCATCGCCACCTGAGCCGACGCCATCCGAGCCGAGGCCGCCCGACATGGGGGGTGGTGACACGACGCTGCGGCCCGCGCCCTCCGATGAAGGCCCCGACGAGGGCATCCCGACAGATGCCGGCCCCGCCACCTACGCGGAGCTCGATCCGGAGGCCATCACCCCGAACCCTCGGCAGCCGCGCGAGGTCTTCGACCCCGACGAGCTGGAAGGCCTGTCCGTCTCTCTGGGGGACATCGGCATGCTGCAGCCGTTGGTGGTGCGCCCGCTCGGTGGTGGGCGCTACGAGCTGGTGGCGGGCGAACGTCGACTCCGTGCAGCCAAGCTGGCCGGCCTGGCCACCGTGCCGGTGCTGATCCGGCACACCGACGACGCGGACCTGTTGAAGGAGGCGCTCGTCGAGAACATCCACCGCGTCCAACTGAACCCGCTGGAGGAGGCCGCTGCGTACCAGCAGTTGCTCGAGGAGTTCGGCGTGACCCAGGAGGAGTTGGCGGCGCGCCTCGGTCGGTCCCGCCCCGCCATCAGCAACACGATCCGCCTGCTCCAGCTCCCAGCCGCGGTACAGCGACGCGTGGCCGCCGGGGTCCTGAGCGCCGGGCACGCCAAGGCGCTGTTGGCGGTACCGGACGTCACCGTCCAGGCCTCGGTGGCGGAGCGCATCGTCGCCGAGGGGCTCTCGGTCCGCGCCACCGAGGAGCTCGTGCGGCTGAAGGTCCTCGATGAGCCGACACCACGGGACAGGCCGAAACGCAAGCCGACGGCGCCGGGCTTGCTGGAGCTGCAGGACGACCTCTCCGACGCGCTCCAGGCACGGGTGCGCATCACGATGGGCGCCCGAAAGGGGAAGCTGGCGGTCGAGTTCGGCTCGGTGGACGACCTCGAACGGATCGTGGCGGTCATCGCCGACGGTCTCGGCGCCCAGGGTCGGCCGGGCGCGGACGACGCTGCACGGCCCGAACTCGGACTCAGCTGACCTCGGGCTCGAGGGTCATGACGGCTCCCTGCTCGTCGGCGAGCAGGGCGACCCGAGCGAGATCGACGAAGAGGCCGGAGGTGACCACACCCGGCAGCGTGGTGATCCACAGATCCTCCACGGCCGGATCCTCCAGGCCTCCCGCCACGCGGGCATCGAGGAGGTGGTTGCCGTTGTCGGTCACGACCGCCGGTCCCTCGCCGGCCGTGCGGAGCGTGACCTCGTAACCCCGGGACCGCAGACTGCGTGTCACCGGTCCGACCGCGAAGGGGACCACCTCGACGGGCAGCGGGAAGGTGTCGGCGAGTCGCTCGACCAGTTTCTCGGTGGTCGCGATGATGACGAAGCGCTCCGCCATGGTGGCCACGACCTTCTCGCGCAGCAGCGCCCCGCCACCCCCCTTGGTCGCCGTCAGCGTGCGGTCGAGCTCGTCGGCACCGTCGATGGCCAGGTCGAGGCCGTCCACCTCGGCGGGGGAGAGGAGGCTGATGCCGAGCTCCCGGCAGTAGGCCGCCGTCGCCTCGGATGAGGGAACACCGGCGACGTCCAGACCGCGCTCGGCGATCGCGCCCAGCAGGTGCTCGACGGTGGATCCAGACCCTAACCCCAGCCGCATGCCGTCATCGATGAGCTCGAGCGCAGCGGTGGCGACCGCACGCTTGCGGTCATCGGCGCTCAGGGGGACGCTGCTCGTCATGTCGTACCTCCGCGCCAGGTCTGCAGCAGGGTGGCCAGTTCTCCGAGGCCCTCCAGGACCAGATCGGGCTCCTCGGCGTCGTCCGGAAGATCCTGGAGCTGGCCCCAGGGACCACGGCGCAGCCAGCAGGTCCGCCAGCCGCGGGAGGCTGCGATCAGCACATCGTTGTCGGTGCGGTCACCGACGTAGAGCAGGTCGCTCGGGTCCTCGCTGCCCGCCAGATCCTGGATGGTGTCGAAGAACACCGGATCCGGCTTGCTGACCCCCAGCGCCTCCGACATCGCCATGGCGCGGTGGGGCAGGTGCAGCTGCTCCAGCTCGGCCTGGCGCTGTGCTGGTTGGTTGCCGGCGATGACCACGTCGAAACCGGCGGCCGTCAGGTCCTCCAGGCACGGTCGGACATCGGGATACAGGTCCTCCTCCCGGAACCCCCCGTAGCGTCGCCCGTGCTCCGGCTCGAAGTCGCGCCAGTCGAGGTTCGGGGCGAGATGGGCGAACACGGCCGCTGCGCTCTCTCCCTGCACGATCGCGGCACCGAGCACCGCGGCGAAGGTCAGGGGGGACACCCCGACGATCTCCGCCCACACCGACCAGACGCGGGTCTCGTCGATCAACACCTCGCCGACGTCGAACACCACGGTCGCAGGGGCCGTGTCGGGGACCCCGGGCGCCGATGGGTCCGCCGTGGGTGGGCTCATGTCCCACCCTCGGCGTCACGTAGCGCCAGCTCGACGAGCCGCTCGCACAACGCGCCGAAGCCCAGATCCGCGGCTTCTGCGGCCAGCGGGACCAGCGAGGTCTCCGTGAGGCCGGGACAGGTGTCCAACTCCAGGAGCCAGGGGACGCCGCTCGCATCGACGATGAGGTCCGCACGGGAGATGTGGCGGCTACCGATGGACTCCGTTGCCGTCACCGCCGTGCGTGCACACGCCGCCGAGGCCAGATCGTCGAGACGGGCCGGGACGTGGAAATCGGTGGCCCCGGCGGTGTAGCGCGCTGCGAAGTCGTACGCCCCGTCCTTGGGCTGGATCTCCACCGCCGGCAGCGCCCGGCCGTCCAGCACGGTCACCGCCACCTCGGTCCCGTCGATGAACGCTTCGATGAGGACGACGTCGCTGTAGGAGAAGGCGCCGACGATGGCCTGCGGCAACCGGCTGGCGTCCTCCACGATGGTCAGACCGAGCGACGAGCCACCGCTGGCCGGCTTCACCACGAGTGGGAGCGAGAGCTCGGTCGCGATCCGGTCGACCGCGGCCGTTGCCCCCATCTCCCGGAAGGCCTGCTGACTGAGCGTGACCCGTGCCGGCACGGCCAGACCGGCCCGGGCGAACAGCCCCTGGGCGATCGGCTTGTTCCATGCGAGGGCGCTGGCCAGGACGTCCGGACCGGTGTAGGGCAGTCCGATCAGCTCCAGCAGCGACTGGATCGTGCCGTCCTCACCGGCCGCGCCGTGCAGCGCGAGGAAGGCGACGTCGAAACCGCCGCTGTCGAGGGTGCGGACCAGTTCACCGTCCACGTCGAGGCGGGTCACCTGGTGGCCGCGATCGCTCAGCGCGTCCGCGACCCGGCTCCCCGAGCGCAGGCTGACCTCACGCTCCAGCGAGATGCCGCCGGAGAGCACGGCGATCGAGGGGCCGTCGGGCATGAGGTCGTCCTCCTGGTCGTCGGGATGGTGCCGTCGGTGTCAGCCACCCATCCCGGTGGCCGGCCCGCCGTGGCGTCGGTCGGGAGGGGGTGCGGCATCCCCGAAGACGGCCTGCACCAGTTCCAGCTCGTCGTGGAGCAGCTCCCCGAGGCGGGTGACGCCCTCCGGGATACGCTCCAGCTCGGGGTAGCTGAAGCACAGACGCAGTTGGTCCCCGCCCGCGCCGTCGGCGTAGAAGCCGCGTCCGGGGACGTACGCGACGCGTCGACCGACCGCCTTGGCCAGCAGGTCGGAGGTGTCGATGCCCGCCGGGACCGTGAGCCAGATGTAGAAGGCCCCGGCCGGCACGGTCCAGCTGACGCCCGGTGGCATCTCGCGCTCCAGCGACGACAGCATCGTGTCGGCCTTCTCGCGGTACAGCTCCGTGAAGCGCTTGATCTGCTCCCGCCAGGGCTGGGTGGACAGCCAGCGCTCCACGATCATCTGGGTCAGGTTGGAGGGGCACAGGTCGGCGGCCTCGCGCAGCAGCACGAGCTTGTCCCGGATGGGTCCTGGCGCCGCGATCCACCCGGTGCGCACGCCTGGCGCGAAGGTCTTGGACATCGTGCCGATGTAGACGACGCGATCCGGGATCATCGATCGAAGGCTCGGCAGGCGGCGATCCTGGAAGTCGAGCAGGCCGTAGGGGTTGTCCTCCACGACCAGCAGGTCGTAGCTCTCGGCGAGCTCGGCGAGCCGCTCGCGGCGTGGGAGCGACAGTGACACACCCGCGGGGTTCTGGTGGTTGGGGATCGTGTACACGTACTTGGGGCGACGACCCTCCGCGTGCAGCTGCGCCAGCGCCTCCTCGAGCAGGTCGACGTCCATCCCGTCGGCGTCCATCGGGATGTGGCGGATCTCAGCCCGGTGACTGGACATGGCCCCGATCCCACCGACGTAGGTCGGACCCTCGGCCAGCACCACGTCGCCATCGTCCAGGAAGCACTTCGCCACGAGCTCCAGTGCCTGCTGGCCACCGACGGTGACCACGAGGTCGTCGGCGTGGCCCGGGACGCCCTCGTGGCGCATCACCTCCACCAACAGTTCGCGCAGCTCCGGACGTCCCTGGCCGCCGCCGTACTGCAGGGCCAGCGCGCCGGCATCGGCGATCACCCCGGCGACCACCGACTCGACGGCCTCCATGTCCAGCGCCGAGGTGGCGGGCATCCCGCCGGCGAAGGAGACGACCTCCGGCCGTGAGGCGACAGCGAACAGGGCGCGGATCTCGGAGGCGCTCATCCCGTTCACGCGCGCGGCGTAGCGCGACAGGTAGGGGTCGGTGTCGAGCCGCACGCACATCTCCAGACGGTGCGTCGCCGACGGGATCCGGTCCAGACGGGCCCGGTCGCACCGCTAGGATCGAGCGTAGCGACCGTGAGCAGGTTCACCGTTGCTCCCCGACGCGCGCCGCTTCCCTGCAGAGGGGTGCGCCGCGGAGCGCGATGGCAGGACAGGAGACGGTGATGGACGATGTTGTCGCTCCGCGCCTCCCGGAAGGGGACCGTGTCAGCGGTCCGCACGGGTGGCGGCGGATCGTGTTCGGCCTCCTCGTCGGTGCCGTGGTCGGTGCGGCGATCGGGCTCGTGCTGCCGCGTGACGACGGCCCTCGCCGTGCGGCGCCCCAGGGCTGATCCGTGCGCCGACATCCGGTCCCGCTGACGGCCGGGGACGTGGAACGGCTCCCCGGGGCATGCGCCGGTTGCCTGCTGTGGGAGTTCGGTGGACCCTGCCCCCAGCCCCGCTCTCCCACCGTGCTGGGTGGGTTGGCGCCCGAGGTCACGCCGCACGAGACACGGCGCGACCCGGTGGATCGCAAGCGCGACTGGGTGCAGGCGTGCGTCGCCGACGGCCTGCCTCCGGGAGCGACCGTCGCGGCACCAGACGACACCCGCAAGGACCACACGGTGGCCGGGTTCGCCCTGTTCGCGCCGAGCGAGCGGTACGCACCACGGACCGGCGCCGCACCCCGCACCAGCCGCGACGCACTGCTCCTGGCCACGGTGTGGGTCGCGGAGGTCCACCGTGAAGCGGGCATCGGCCGGCTGCTGCTCCAGGCGGCGCTGCGAGAGGCGATCCGTCAGGACCGCCCGGCGGTGGAGGCCTACGGCGACCGGCGTTTCCGCGAACGGGCATGTCTGCTGCCCGCCGGCTGGCTGCTACACGAGGGGTTCGTCGTCCACCGTGAGCACCCGCGTACCCCGCTGTTCCGGCTGGAGACCCGGCGTACGGTCCGTTGGGCGGAGTCACTCGAGCACGCCTGGGACGAGATGCTCGCCCGGTTCCCGGTCGGTGCCCCGGCGCCCGGGCGGCACGGTACGGTCGACGGGGCGGTCGTCTCGACGTCGAGACACCAGCCCGGCGACGCGGGTTGAGCGGACGCTCCACCCCGTTGCGTTGGCCCCGGACCCCTCTGGTCCCGTTCACCCCGGCGAGCTGTGCGTGCGCGCGTACCTCCAGTTGTTCTCCCACCGCGACGCACGCTGGCCGCTCCTGACCTCGATGATCGCCCGCCTCACCCCGGGCATGATGATCCTCGCTCTGGTGCTGCTGCTGCGCGGTCACGACTACAGCTACGCCGTGGCCGGGCTGGTCAGTGCCGCCCATCAGCTCGGTGTGGCTGTCGCATCGCCGGTGCAGGGCGGCCTGGTGGACCGGTACGGCCAGGCCCGTGTGCTGTTGCCCGATGCCCTGGGCTACCTCGGTGGCACGATCTGTCTGGCGGTGGCGGCCGCGCAGGGCACCGGTGTCCCCGTCCTGATCGGTGCGGGCCTGCTCACCGGAGCCTTCTACCCCCCGGTGACGGCGTCGTCCCGCGTCCTGCTCTCCCGGCTGTTCCCCACCGGGCAGCTGCGCGAGACGGCCTTCGCCCTCTCCGCGGTCGCGGTGGAGCTGGGTTTCATCCTCGGCCCACTGCTCGCGGTGTGGATCGCCGAGACCGGCAGCCCGGCCTGGTCGGTCGTGCTGGCCGGCGTCTTCGCGGCCGTCGGATCCATCGGCTACGCGAGCACCGCCGCGGCACGCGCGACCCCGCTCCGCGCCGGCCGCCGACCCCGCGGTGGTGCGCTGCGCGCGCCCGGGGTCCGCGTGATCGCGCTGGCGCTGGCGTTCGCCGCGGTGGCCTTCGGTGGGCTGGACATCGCGGTGCCGGCGGTGGCCGAGCTCGCGGGTGACCGCCGCGACGCCGGACGGCTGCTCGCGACCCTGGCGATCGGGAGCATGTCTGCCGGGATCGTGTACGGCGGACGCCCGTGGCCGGGCACCCTGCCCGGCCGGCTCCGCAGCTTCGCCACGGGCCTGACGCTCGCGCTCTTCGTGCTGCCACTGACCGTCGACGACCTGTGGTGGTTCAGCGCCGGGTTGTTCCTCGTCGGCGTCTTCCTCGCGCCGACGACGATCTGCGCCTTCCAACTGCTCGACGACCTGGCGATCCGCGGGACACAGACCGAGGCCCAGGCCTGGTTACAGTCGGCCTTGGTGCTCGGGGTCGCGCTCGGGACCAGCACGGCCGGGTTCGCGATCGATCTGGCCGGGCCGAGGCTCGCGTTCGGGGTGGGTGCGATCGGCGTCGGCGTCGGGGCGTCCATCGTGCACGGCCGTCAGGCGGTGCTCAGTGCCGTGGCGCGGGAGACCCCCGAGCTGGTCGAGGACGGCGGATCGCCCAGGAGGTAGTGGCTGACCGCGTGGGTGAGGGCGCCGGCGATGCGTTGCTGGGCCCTGGCCCCACACAGCAGCCGTCCTTCCTCCGGGTGGGTCAGGAAGCCGGGTTCGATCACCGCGGCGGGGGCTCGCGACTCACGCAGGATCGCGATCGTGGACGGGTGGACGCGGCAGTCCGGTGTGCCCGTCGCCTCGAGGACGGCGTCGAGGGCGAGCTGCGCCAGCCGACGGCCCCGGTCGGAGATCTGCACCTCGGTCCCGAAGTGGTACGCCGCCGCCCCACGGCCCTGGTCCGAGGTCACGCCGTTGAGATGGATCGACAGGATCAGCTCCACGTCCTCGGCGTTGGCCTGCGCCGCCCGTTGTGAGGGCGTCGGTGCCGTCCGTGGCCCGCGGCTCAGCACCACGTGCGCCCCGAGTGCGGCCAGCCGCCCCTCGAGGGCAGCCGCGATCCGCCAGGTCACCTCGTGCTCGAAGACGCCGTCGGGGGAACGCAACCCCGGATCGGTGACGCTGCGCCCGGGGTCGATCATGAGCCGGGTCCCGGCGATGCTGCGCGGACGTGGGTGCCGCAGGAGCTCCCGCTCGCGGACGGCGGCGACCGGCGCCTCCTGGTGGGCGCGGTGGAGTCGGAGCAGGTGATCGACCGTCTCGAGCCCGGCGATGCCATCGACCAGCAGCCCGGCGTTGAGCTGGAACTCCCGGACCGCAGCGACCGTCTGTGGGCCGAAGAGGCCGTCGTCGTAGCCGCAGTCGAACCCCAACCGGTTCAGGCGGCGCTGCAGCTCCCGGACGTCGTCGCCGTGCATCATCGGACGGCTCACGTACAGCAGCCGGTCACCGAGGGTGAACGAGGCACCGACCAGGGTCTGCCACGTCTCCGGTCCGACGATCCCGTCGGCGATCAGCCCGCGCCGCTGCTGGAAGGCCCGCACGGCTGCCTCGGTCCGGCGATCGAAGACCGTCGGTTCGCTGGCGCAGGACAGACCAAGGGTCTCGAGGCGACGCTGGACGTCCTCGACCTCGGGCCCGATGCTTCCCAACCGGATCAGTTCCACGGGCGTCAGCGTACGCGTCCGATCGCGTCTCGCCGGTGCCCCGGGCATCGGTCTCACACCGCGGCACGCTCGAAGGTGTCGCCGTTCGTCGCGGCGAAGCCCATGGCCTCGAGGTAGCGGCGCTGGGCCTCCACCGTCGCCACCGAACGCAGCCGTCTGACGTCGTGGGGCTCGAACAGGCCGGGGGTGGTGTAGAAGCGGGTCCCGGCGCGTTGATCCCGGTAGGCAGGCGCGACGTAGTCGAGGTCGATGGTCGCCACCTCGCCGTCCAGCCGCGCCAGCACGACGCCGACGGCCATGGCGTTGCGCAGGACCATCCACGCCTGGTGATCGTCACCCAGACCGTCGAACTCCGGCTGGAAGCGGCGGACATCCGCAGCGTGGAACGCCAGGAACCGTGTCAGCAAGGGCGAATCGGTCGGCACCCCCACCACCTCGAAGTAGTCACCGTGCGCGCGCTCCCGAGCCATCCGTGCCAGGTGGTAGAGGTCGATCACGACGATGGCGCCGTTGGTGAGCACGACCGGGATCGAGCCGATCAGCAGACCGTAGATGGTGAACACCGCCGCGCCGACCAGGTTGATGACCCGCAGCCGGTGGACCGAGGACATCAGCAGGCTCAACACGATCAGGACCGAGGCGAGGTAGCCCACCAACTCGGTCGGCTCGACGCTCATCGCCGCTCTCCGTCCCGCCGTCGCCGTACCCGCAACCGCCCGCCGGCGACCGGCCCACGCACACCGCCCCGGCACACGGCCGGGGCGGGGAGGGGTCGCTCGTGCTGCAGGTGGCTCAGCTCACGTAGTCCCGGAGGTCCTTGAGCAGCGCGGCCTTGCCCTTGGCACCGACGATGCGCTTGTCGGGTCGTCCACCCTTGAACACCAGCAACGTCGGGATCGACATGATCCCGTACTCGCGGGCGGTGTCGGGGTGCTCGTCCACGTTGATCTTGACGACCTTGAGCTCCTCGGAGCGTTCCTCAGCGATCTCGTCGACGATCGGGGAGACCATCTTGCAGGGTCCGCACCACTCGGCCCAGAAGTCGACCAGGACGGGCTTGTCGGACTCGAGGACCTCGGCGGTCCACTGGCTGCTCGTGACGGGGGTGGCGCCCATACTCGGGTCTCCTGTGCGGGGTGGCGGTCGTCGAGCTTGCGGCTCGGCGTCTGGTGGTGCACGGTACAACGGTGGTGGCAGACGGCACCAGTGGTGGTGCGGTCAGCCTCAGCCGGCGACCACGGTCGGTTCGGCCTCGGGTTCGGCGGCCGTGACCCCGCCCCCACCGGCGAGGTAGCGCTCGGCATCGATCGCGGCGCGGCAGCCGGTCCCCGCCGCGGTCACCGCCTGGCGGTAGGTGTGATCCATGACATCGCCGCACGCGAACACGCCGGGCATGTTCGTCGCGGTGGAGGGCTCGTCGACGATGAGGTAGCCCTCGTCGTCGGTGGTCAGCACGTCGGCGAACAACCAGGTGTTGGGGATGTGGCCGATCGCGAGGAACAACCCGTCGGCAGCGAGCTCGCTCTGCTCACCGGTGCTCGTGTCGGTCAGCACCACCGAGCTCATCAGTCCGCCCTCACCCTTGATCTCGGCGATGGTGGCGTTGAAGAGGAACTCGATCCGGTCGTTCTTGAAGGCGCGCTCCTGCATGATCACCGAAGCCCTGAGCTGGTCACGGCGGTGCACCACGGTGACCTTCGAGGCGAACTTGGTCAGGAAGGTGGCCTCCTCCATGGCGGAGTCCCCACCGCCCACCACGATGACGTGCTTGTCGCGGAAGAAGAACCCGTCGCAGGTCGCGCACGCCGACACCCCGGCTCCCCACAGCTCCTCCTCGCCCGGGACGTCGAGGCGGCGGGGCTTGGCCCCGGTCGCCACGATCAGGGAGTGGGTCGACAGTTGCAGTCCCGAGGCCGTCTCCAGGACCTTCACCGCGCCGGTCACGTCGACGGCGGTGACGTCCTCGGTGATGAACCGGGTCCCGAAGCGGGCGGCCTGGTCCCGCATGTGTTGGATCAGTTCCGGGCCCATGACCCCGTCGGCGAACCCGGGGAAGTTCTCGACATCGGTGGTCAGGGTCAGCTGGCCGCCGGTCGGTCCTCCATCGAGCACGCCCTCCACCAGGATCGGTTCGAGGTTCGCTCGGGCCGCGTAGATCGCAGCGGTCAGGCCGGCCGGGCCGGAGCCGATGATGATCGTCTCGTGGACCTGGTCGGCGAGCTCCGGGGTGCCCGTGGGTTCGCTGGCCGGGGCGGGAGCACCAGCGGGGCTGAGGGAGATGTGCGGGGTGTCGGGCATCGGTGAACCTCGGCGATGGTTGAGCAGGAGTGACCGCACCGGGAGCGTTGCGGTGTTCGCACGAGTCTAACGACGGACCCGGGTGCGGTATTCCCTCGCGTACCCTGGCCGCATGCCCGCCCCCACCGCCTGCCGACAGCATCCCTCGGTCCAGACCCGTTTACGGTGCTCCTCCTGCGAGGCACCCATCTGTCCGCAGTGCGCTCGTGAAGCCGCCGTGGGCTACAAGTGTCCCGCCTGTGCGCGCCAGGACGACGCGACGACGACGCCTCGGACGCAGTCGGGCTCGCGGGCGTTGGAGCGCTTCAGCGGGAGCGTGAACCGTCGCGCCAGGGGTGGCTCGACCGGCGATGGCGGCGCGGCATCCGGTGAGCGCCTGGGGGTGTCGGTGGCCGCACGGGCCGTCGCGGTCGGTGCTGCTGCCGCCGTGCTCGGCGGCCTGGTGCTGGCGCCGGTGCTCCAGGGTGGCTTCCTGTTCCTGCTGTCCTCCGGTGCCGTGGGCTGGGGCGTCGCCCGGGCGGTCTACTGGGGCAGCCAGGAGCGTGATTCAGCGCTCGTCCGGGCCGTCGCGCTGACGCTGGCCGGGTTCACCGTCGCCATCGCGCTGGCGGTGGCCGGCTTCCCGACCGCCCCACCGGGGCTGACCTTCCTCGCCTACCCGGCAGCCGTGTACGGCAGCTGGATCGTGGTCCGTGGCCGCTGAGAGCCGGGGGTCGTGGCACGGCGGTCACGACTGCGTGAAACGCACCACCTGACAGCTGGACCGCTCCACCGTCCAGAGCTCGGTGCGGGTGAAGGCCTCGGTCTCGGGATCCAGGGTGACCAGGCCGTAGGCGATCGCTTGGACGTCATCGACCTCGAGGAGTTCGATCGTCGTGGGGATCGCCTGCGTCCCCGCCTCCAGGAGGACGACCAGACAGCGGAGCACGGCGGCGGCGTCCTCGGGCGGCAACGCCCGACCGTCGCGCGTGACGATCACCGCGTCGAGCGGCGCGGTCCCGGCCGTGCCCGACGGCTGGTTCCCGCGTCCGTCCTCGGCCTGCTCCCCGGCGGCTGCGGCCGCGTCATCCTCCGGCTGAGGGCCGCCCTGCGCACCGGCGACGTCCCCGAGCAACCGCTGCTGGACCCGGGTGGCCAGCAGCTCACCCTCCTCCGCAGACAGCGACCGTCGAGCCAACGTCTGCAGCTGGGGGCTGGCCAGCAGCTCGTCGAGGTCGTCGGCGGACGTGGTCCGGCCGTCGTCGATGACCACGGGATGATCCGCCAGCCCGTCCGCGTCGAGCTCCTCCCACGGCGCCGGTTCGCGAGCGGCCTCGGTGCTCATGTCCGCCTCGACGCTGTCGGAGGCCAACTGGTCGTCAACGCCCGAGAACAGGCCCACCTGACCGAGCCCGACGACGCCACCGGCCAGCAGGGCCAGTCCGGCCGCGACCCCGGTCAGCGCCTGCAGGCCGCGCCGACGGCGACGGGCCGCCAGCTCGTCGGGCACGGCCCCCGTCGCCTCGGCGGTCGTGGGCGCATCGCTGACCACCTCCTGCATGGACACCGGCAGCTCAGCTGGGCGGTCGGGAGCAAGGACCTCCTCGAACACCCCCGCCAGCCGCGCATCCAGCCGTTCCCGGGCAGCGTCGGGCAGCTCGGTCGCGGCGAGCTGCTCCAGCGCGCCATCGGCGGCCCGGAGCGCCTGTAGGCGGGCCCGCAGCGCGCTGTCACCGGCGAGGTCGGCCTCGAGGGCACGACGCTCGTCGGCTGCCAGGCCACCATCGAGGTAGCTGGTCAGGCGCTCGGTCTCGTCCAACGGTGCTCCTGGTCCCCGGCTCCGCCCGAGGTCGGTGGGAGGTGTTCGGTCAGGGGTGGGACGTGCGGTCGGGGGGTGGGGTTGCACCGGTTCCTTCGGAGCTGTCCGCCCGCTCGAGCAGCGTGCCCAGCCGCACCCGTGCCCGGGACACCCGGCTCTTCACCGTGCCGACGGGCAGGTCGAGCACGACCGCGGCCTCGGCGTAGGACAGCCCCTCGATCGCGACCAGCAGAAGTGCCTGGCGGGAGACCGGGTCCAGGGTGTCGAGGGCCGTCGTGACGGCGAGGTGTTCGTCGGTCCCGGCCGTGGTGTCCGGCTCCGAGAGGGCGACGTCGAGGTCACCGGGATCGGCCACCGGTGTGGCAGGGCGCCGGGCATCGTGCCGGACGTGGTCGGTGCACACGTTGCGGGCGACCCGGTAGAGCCAGGTCGACAGCTGGGCGTCGCCCCTGAAGCCCGCGGCGCCCCTGGCCAGCTTGACGAAGGTCTCCTGGGTCGCGTCCTCGGCGTCGGCGCGGGAACCCAGGACCCGGAAGCAGATCGCGAAGATCCGACGGTGGTAGCGATCCACGAGCACGTGGAAGGCGGCCTCCCGGGTCCGGGCGGGGAGCTGCTCGTCGACGAAGTGGCCGAGGACGTCCTCGTCACGCTGCGCCTCGAACGCGATCGTGGTCATGCGGTTCAGGAGGGGCCGAGGAAGCGCACCTCGGCGACCTCGGCGGTGTAGGCGTCGGTGGCCCCGGCGGACAACCCGGTGATCCACAACAGCCAGTACCGCTGTGACGTGGTGTTGAAGGAGAACGGCTGCTGGCTCAAGGTGTCGTTCTGGGAGGCGCGCGGTGCACCCCAGGCCTCGGGACCGGCCGCCTCCGTGGGTCGCGTGTCGCTGGCGTACAGCTCGACCGTCAACCCGCCGCGGGCCAGCTCGAGGGTGACCCCGCGGACATCACGTTCCTCGCCGAGGTCGAACAGCAGTCCGATCCCCTCCCTGCGGCCCGCGAACTCCGGGTCCTCGTAGGCCTCGGTGACCCAGGTGGTCTGCGGATCCCCGTCGATGGTGTTGTCGGCGAGCTCCTGGTTGTCACCCCGCCCCGGGGCCGTCGGATCGACCACCTCGACCTCCTCCACCGGGTGCACCACCGCGTCGGTCGGCGAGTTGGTTCCCTCGTCGGACTGCAGGGCCTCGTAGGCGAACACCGCGACCAGCGTCAGGACGATGCCGCCGAGCACGGCGGCCGCCAGCCGGCGGGCGTACTCGCGACGGGTGGCCGGCATCGGTGCCGAGTAGGGCAGTTCGTCGCGCATCGACGTGGGCAACTGGGACCCGTCCTGTTCGTCGATCTGCACGAGTGCGGCGGAGAGCTCGCTGGGCTTGGCGGTCACCAGCGGAGCCAGCGCCCCTGCCATGGCGTCACCGTCGGGGTAGCGGTCGATCTGTTCGCGCCGTGTCGAGCGCACGATGACGTCGTCGAGCGCTCGCGGCACGTCGGCGCGGAGCTGGCGAGGTGGCAGCAGCTCGTGGGTGAGTCGCATCGCTGCCGTCGCGGTGGGGGTGTCACCGCTGAAGGCCGGGCGGCCGGTCACGCACTCGTGCAGGACGACACCGAGGGCGTAGATGTCCGCCCGGGCGTCGACGTCGCGGTCCTCCAGCTGCTCCGGGGCGACGTAGGCCGCGGTCCCCACCACCGTGCCGGGCGTGGTCAGCGTGGCGTCGGTCGACGACAGGGCCTTGGCGATCCCGAAGTCGGTGACCTTCACCGTGCCGTCGGACGCGATCAGGATGTTGGCGGGCTTGACGTCCCGGTGGACCAGACCGTGCTCGTGGGCCTCACCGAGCGCGGAGGCGACCTGCTCCCCGACCGCGGCAACGACCACGGGGTCGAGCTCCCCCTGGGTCCTGAGGACCTCCCGAAGGCTCGGACCGTCCACGTGCTCCATGACGAGGTAGACCAGGTCGTCCTCCCGGCCGGTGTCGTAGATGCGCACCGCGTTGGGATGGTTGAGCTGGGCGGCCGACCGGGACTCGCGTTCGAACCGCTCGACGACGGTGGGATCGTTGGCGTGATGGGGGTGGAGCAGCTTGATCGCGACCGTGCGCGAGAGGTTCTCGTCGAAGGCCCGCCAGACGATGGCGGCGCCACCGGAGGCGATCGGTGCCTCCAGGGCGTACCGGCCGGCGAGGTGGGAGCGGTCGGGCCAGGCTCTCGGTCCCATGGGCGTCCCACGGGCGATCTCGGCGTCGAACGACGATGCCCCCGTCAAGGTGGGGTCGTCGCCGCCCACGGCGTTGTCTGCGGCCTCGTCCACCGGCTACGTCTCGATCTCGACGCGCCGCGTGGCGGTGCGCCGGGTCAGCTCCTCGGTGACCCCGAAGCGGTGCAGCAGCAACGTCCCTGCGGTCCGCTCGACCACGACCACCAACCCCCCTCCGTCCTCGTCCAGGCTGATCAGCTCCACGGCACGCTCGTCAGCGACCACCTGCCCCGATGACTGCGCCTCCGTCAGCGAGCCACTCGAACGGTAGGCAACCGTGGCGGCACGTGCGATCTCGCCAGCGGCGCTGTCCGCGTCCACGGAGGCCACCACGAGGGCACCGATCTCGAACACCACCAGGGCCAGCACCGCCATCGTGGCCACCAGGCGCAGGAGCCAACCGGTGACGATGCCACCGTCCTGATCATGCTGGGCGCTCATGAGGATCCTCCCGCCGGGCCCTCGTCCGCCGAGGTCGTCGACGCAGTATCGCGCACGACCTCCAGACGTGGGCGCTTGGATCCCCGGCGCAACGATCCGACCAGGAGCAGAACCCCCACCAGCACGGCCGTCGCGGTCAGTGCCGGCCGTGAGATCGCGGTCGAACGCACCGACAACGACGTCCGTACCAGCTCCCTGCTCCCGGTCGGATCCGTCACGACCACGGTGACCGGGAAGGTGCCGGTCGACAGGGCCTGGGTCGCGAAGGACACCGTGTGGCTCCCTTCCTCCGCCAACTCGATCACCTCGGAGGTACGACCCTCCGGCCACTGCAGCCGTCCCTGCGACTCCAGCGCGACCGTCACCCGCAGCGGTCCGCCCCGGTCTCGCTCGAGCGTCACCGGGACCTGGCCGGTGTCGGAGGTCAGGGTCACGGTCGGTGCCGTGATCTCGATGTCGCCGAAGGTCGTGTCGACCACCTGGCGGACGTCCTGCACCAGCGCGGTGGCGGTCGCCTCGCCGGGTCCCTGGAACCAACGCGAGGTCGCCCGCAGGAGGTCGGTGCGCAGGTGGTCGATCGGTCGATCCTCCAGCCGGGTGGTGCCCGCCGGCGACGCGTCGACGGCTGCCTCCAGGCCCGTCCATGTCGTGCTCAGCGGCGGCCCGAGCTCGGGGCTCAGCGCAGTAGCGGCCGGCGGGGTCAACCCCAGACCGGTGGGCCCGCGACGGGCCTCGGTCGCCAGGATCGTCGGGGACACGAACCGCAGCCAGGGAGCGCCTTCCAGGGCGAGGAGCACCTCCTCGGCCACGGCGCCGGGCGGATCCCAGGTCCGCTCGGGGAGCAGGACCAGCCCCCGCGCACCGGAGCCCGGTGCGGTCAGGTGGGCCATCGCCGTCTCGGCCAGGATCCGCTGACCCGCTGCGACGGCATCTGCCGCATCCGTCGAACGCTCGAGGGCGGCCGCGAGGTAGGGGTCACCGATCAACGCGGTCAGCAGTCGTCCGGAGGGGGCACGCATCGTCCGGACCGGTGGGCCGAGCTCCGGATCCGTCCCCAACGCCGGGAGCTCTGCCGTGCTCGCCGGCAGCAACAGGGTCTCGCCCGGCAGGACGTCGAGGACGTCCTCATCGATGGCCCCACCCACCAGGTGCGTCGCCCCGTCCACGGCCACGCCCAGTTGGAGTTGCAGGCGACGGCGGCCGTCCGCGGCCGCGATGGCAGCGAGCTCCTCGTGCACGTCGTCGCCGGCGAGCAGCGCCGCCAGATCGGCGTTGGCGTAGCTCGAGCTGACCGGTGCGATGGGAGCCACCGCGGCCGTCTCACGCAGACGACGCAGCAGGGACGTCGCTTCGACGGCGCCGGGGTCCGTCGGTCCGATCCTGCGGGGTTCCCGGTTGCCGGCCTCGGTGCGGACCTGGCTCACGTACCCGTCGGAACGATCGCTGAGGTCCTCCAGCAGGTGCGCTGCCGGGGCCAGGACCACCGGGACCTGGCTGGGAGCGCGCTCTACGGCCCCGATCAGGCGGTCCAGCCGCGCGCCCGGATGGGTCTGGCGGTCGACGGCGATCGGATAGCTTCCGTCGGGGCCTCTCCAGGGGGGCGTGTCGAGCGGCCAGACGAGGGTGGTGAGCAGCGGGGTCGAGGGCTCCTCGTTCAGCCACACCACGGCGGTGACCACCTCGTCGAGGACCACCGTTCCCAGCGTGACGGCGATCCGGACGGGGTGGACGCCACCGATGCCATCTGCCCAGTCGATCTCCTCCTGGAGGAAGCGATCGGTCAATCCGACGACATCGCCGGGCTCCATGGGGCTACCCGAGGTCAGCGGTTGGCTGTGGACGTGCAGGGCCGGGCCGCGGAGATCGCCGTTGAGCGCGGTGGCGAGCACTCCCCGGGTGCGCACCGGGGGATGGACCTCGACCACGAGTCGGGCTGCGGTCAGCGCGGCCTCACCGTCGTTGGCGACCAGGACCCGCGCCTCCAGCTCTTCCGGGTAGGGGGGGAGGTCACTGGGGTCCTCGGGCAACTGGACGCTGCCGGGTCCGAGGACCCCGGTCAGGCCGGTGAGGGTCAGGTCGACGCTCGGCGCCGGGACGGTGTTCTGGGCGGCGACCGGCGCTGTGCTGACGAACACGATCAGCGTGACGGCCACCGCCACCATGAGCGTGGACCCCACGGACCGGGCGCGACCGTGGCCGCGCGGGGGCCTCACCCGTCGATCGCGGCCGCGGCGTGCCGCGGTGGCTGTGGGTGCGTCGGCACCGTGTGGCGCGCCTTCTCGACGAGCTTGCGCTCGTTGCGGTGAGCCAGCCGCACCAACGCCACCTCGAGGGGCACCCACTCCACGTGCTCCGCTTCGTCGTCGCGGGGACCTGGCTCCTGCCCGTCCCACCACATGAAGTAGTAGTGGACGAACTTGTGGTAGCGGACCTGGTCCGGTCGCCACACGAACCAGTACTCGATCGTGCCCAGCAGTTCCTGGATGGCGGCGCCGTACCCCGTCTCCTCGCGGACCTCACGGACGGCGGCCTCGCCGTCGGTCTCGCCCTCCTCGATGCCACCCTTCGGCAGCGTCCACTGGGGCTTGCCCGCAGCGTTGCGTCGGGCGATCAACAGGACCCATCGACGCCCATCCGGCCGGTCGTCACAGACCACACCACCAGCGGAGGTGGCACGTCTGGTCGGGTACCTAGCCATGCACCGAGGGTAGCGAGCGACCCTCACGGCGCGAGACCTAGCCTGAGTGGGGCGGGGCGCGGCGGAGCGGAGCACCGCCGCGCCCCGTGGTCGTCGGGTGGTCCCGTGCAGTGCGGTGAGAACAGGAGCGGGTATGCGAGCTCTGGTGCAGCGTGTCAGCTCGGCGGCCGTCCACAGCCGTCAGTCACCGGACAGCGAGCCCGTGGAGACGGGACGCATCGGCCCCGGCCTCGTCGCGCTGGTCGGGGTGACCCACACCGACGGGCCGGCCCAGGCCGACAAGCTCGCTGGCAAGCTGTACCGGTTGCGCGTCTTCCCCGACGCCTCCGGCGGGCTGCAGCTCAGCTGTGAGCAGACCGGTGGGAGCGTGTTGGTGGTGAGCCAGTTCACGCTGTACGGCGACACGCAGAAGGGCCGCCGACCCTCCTTCGTGGCGGCGGCGGGCCCCGAGGTCGCCGAACCGTTGCTCGACCACCTCGTCGCCCGGCTCCGATCGCTCGGTGCGCCGGTCGCCACGGGTCGGTTCCGCACCCACATGGAGGTCAGTCTGGTCAACGACGGCCCGGTCACCCTCCTCCTCGAGGTCTGAGGGGCCCGCCCTCAAGGTGTCCAAGGCCTCGGTCGATGACCCGGAACGAGGTGGCGGCGCGGACGGCGTCGCCCGACACAGGAGTCCGAGGATCGTGCTGAAGGTCGACGAGTACCTGCAGGTCCTGGTGGAGTCAGGTGGATCGGACCTGCACCTGAAGGCGGGGGGACCTGCGTACGTACGGATCGATGGTGACCTCAAGCCGGTCACCACGCTGCCGCCGATCTCCCACGTGGACACCGAGCAGCTCGCTCATGGGATGATGGACGACCGTCTGCTCCAGGCCTTCGAGCACGCCAACGAGGTGGATTTCGCCCACTCGATCGACGGCATCGGCCGGTTCCGGGTCAACGCCTTCCGGCAGCGCGGGTCGGTGGGCATCGTCTGTCGGCGGGTCCTCCCCGGCAGCCAGTCGTTCGAATCGCTGGGTCTGCCGCCCGCCGTGCGCAAGCTGGCCGAGGAACAGCGCGGCCTGGTGCTGGTGACCGGGCCGACCGGCTCGGGGAAGACGACCACCACCGCGGCCATGATCAGCCACGTCAACGCGACGCGCCGCTGCCACATCGTCACGCTGGAGGACCCGATCGAGGTGCTCCATCGCGATGACAACGCGATCATCGACCAACGTGAGATCGGGGTGGACACGGCGGGCTTCGCCAGCGGGCTCAAGGCCGTCTCCCGTCAGGACCCCGACGTCATCTTCATCGGCGAGATGCGCGACCTCGAGACGGTCGAGGCCGCCCTCCAGGCCGCTGAGACCGGGCACCTCGTGATCTCCACGCTGCACACGACCGACGCTCGCGAGACCATCAACCGCATCGTGGACATGTACCCCAAGGAGAGCCAGGGCCAGGCCCGGATCAGCCTGGCCAACTCGCTCAAGGGGATCGTGTGCCAGCGGCTCGCGCCGCGTGCGACGGGCCAGGGGCGTCTCGCCGTCGTCGAGGTGCTGGTGATGACCACCCGGACCTTCGAGTTCATCATCGATCCGGCGCAGTTGCCGATGATCGACGACGCCATCGCCGAGGGCGGCTACTACGGCATGCAGACCTTCGACCAGCACCTGCTGGCGCTGTACGAGAGCGGCGAGGTGTCACTGCGGGATGCGCTGGCGAACGCGTCGAACCCTCACGACTTCCGCGTGGCGCTGCGTGGCGCTGGTCTCGCGGCTTCCTGAGCCCGGCCGGCTGCCCCGGTGTGCGGGGAGCCGCTTCGGCGGTGGTGCGGGCAGGTGTGCCGGTCAGGTCTGGCCGGCTGGCTGCCCCAGCGTTTCGCGGGCCGCGTGGGTGGCGGGTGCGGGGAGGTGTGCCGGTCAGGTCTGGCCGGCTGGCTGCCCCAGCGTCTCGCGGGCCGCGCGGGTGGCGGGTGCGGGGAGGTGTGCCGGTCAGGTCTGGCCGGCTGGCTGCCCCAGCGTCCCGCGGGCCGC
>JAWOCZ010000054.1:0-10101 GCA_046483565.1 Nitriliruptoraceae bacterium | reverse complement strand
AGCACCATGAGAGCGGCCGCCGGTCCGGCCACGGCGACCACTGCGAGCCGGGCGGCAACCAGCGAGCGCGCGGCGGCGGATCGTGCTGCGAACGCGGCGAGCACCCCCGATCCACCCCCGGCGATCGCGCCGACGAGCACACCGACCAAGAGCGTCGGGAGCAGGGCAGCCGGACTGCCACCGACCCCCCGCAAAGCCTCGATGACCATGAGCGCTACGCCGACCGCGATGACGACCGTGGCAGCCACCGCCGCCCCGACGACGGCCCCGATCCCGAGCCCGCGTGCGGCGACCCGACCGACCGACGGACCCATGCTCCCCCGCTGTCGAGGTGGACGGCACCGGCAACATGACGCGCTCAGCGCAGCGCCGCTGTCGGGCACACGGCTGCCGGGCACACCGTAGCCGAGCAACCCCGGCGCCCGGCAGAGCAGCTCGCAGCGCCGAGGCGGGTCAGCCCGCCGGCTGCGAGCGCAGGTAGGCGAGGGCCTCGTCAGCGTGGAGATCCATGTTGAGCTCGCTGCTGACCCGGTGCACCACGCGCAGTTGTGGGTCGAGCACGATCGTCTGCCGCTTGCTCGGCATCGGCCCGGGGCGCTTGGCCCCGAACGCCTTGGCCACCGCGCCATCCGGATCCGCGATCAACGGGAAGTCGAAACCGTGCTCGCTCGAGAACCGCGCCTGGGTCTCGAGGTCGTCGCGGCTGACCCCGACCCGTGACGCTCCGACCTCAGCGAACTCGGCGCCGAGGTCGCGGAAGTGGCAGGCCTGAGCCGTGCACCCGCCGGTGAACGCCTTCGGATAGAAGAAGACGACGAGGTGGCCACCATCGGCCAGTTCGGTGAGCCGGGCCCGTCGGCCGTCATCGAGGGTGACGGTCAGATCGGGGATCATGTCGATGGCGGTGGGCATCTGGGGCTCCTGGTGTGAGTAGCTGCAGCGCCGAGTTGGTGGGGCGCGGGCCGGGCCGGGTCGACGGGGAGTGGGCGGCTATGTGTCGGCCGCGGGCGAGCACGGGGAGCTGCGAGCGCTCGCAGGCCGACGTCGGGGGCGCGGGCCGTCGGGTGCTGCCGGGGTCAGCTGCCGGGGTCCGCGACCGGTCCGCCGCGGCCGCGGTGCTCCTCGTTCCTTCGACGTCCTGCCACCTCGGGATCGGTCAGGCGGTCTCCTGGTTGCCGCGGTCCGTCGCCGGGGTCCGTCGCCGCGGTCCGTCGCCGCGGTCCGCCGCCGCGGTCCGTCGCCGCGCTCCGTTGCCGCGGTCCGTCGCCCCGCTCCGTTGCCGGGGTCCGTCGCCGGGGTCAGCTGCCGGCCAAGGTTGGCCGCCGAACCACCCCGCCCGATCCACGTGGCTGGAGCGGGGAAGGGAACCGGCCACCCGCGTCCGCCGGCGCGCCCCACACGCGCGCACGCGCCCAGCGACGACATCCATCCGGACGGCTGCCGACGTCTGCCTGCGGCGACGACCGAAGCCCACGTCACCGGATCGGCGACGGCGTCGGTCAGTCCCGAACGCTCTGCCCGCGCTCGACCGCAGCCGCGAGCTGGTGCAGCATGGACTCCTCCGGGGCGCCCATCCCCCAGAAGGCATGCTGGGCACCCTGTCCAACCTGGTCGTACAGCTCCGCCAGGTGCCACGGCATCGGATCCCATACCCCGATGGCACGCACGTAGCTGTGCCCCTCGTGGGTGTAGACCACCAGCTGGCTCGTCGCGTTGCCCATGAAGTGGCCCTCGTGGGAGACCAGCGCCAGGATCGCGTGGACCTCCGCTCCCTCGGGGATCGGCGAGGGCTGCTCGGCGCGTGCGGCGAACCCCAGCCGCAGCTGCGTGAGCCAGGCATCCCGCGCTTCCTCGTCGTGGTCGGTCACGAGCCGCTCCACCGTCACGTAGGCGCGCAGCAGCACCGGGGTCCGCGCGCTCGGGAACCCGATGACCTCGATCTCGAAGGTCTGGCCGAGCAGCCCGCCGCGACGAAGAGGTGTGAAACGTCCGAGCTCACTGCCGTACTCCGGCCACTGGTCGACGGCGTGCAGTGCCGCCAGTGCCGCCTCGGCATCGGTCACCTCGACCGGGGGGTAGCTCGACCAGATCTGGTCGGCCGTGGCGGCGCGCGGCGGCGCGAGAGGACCCGGCTGCGCCAGCTCGAGACGCATCTGCGGGTCGTGGGCCTCCTTCTCCTCGAGGGTCCGGAACACGATGCCCCACCCCCGCCGGGCGGGATCACGGGCAGCCTCGCTGAACCAGTCACCGAAGAGCTCATCCCCGCCGGCGAGCAGTGCGTCGGCATCGAGCGTCCCCGCCCCCCCGCCAGCCCGCTGCAGGCGAGCGGTCCCGAACGCCCGGTGGAAGCGCAGCACGTCCCGGGCGCCGATCTGTCGATGGCCCTGCTCGTGCCAGAAGGTGGTCACGATCGCGAACGCGAGCCTGAGGTCGGCGAGGTCACGCTCGTCGTCTTCCCGGGCGTAGTAGGCAGCGTTGAGGAAGTCGGTGATCCACAGCGCGGCGGTCGGTGCCGCCACGGTGGTCCCGACCAGCCGCGCCGTAGCAGTTGGCCGCGTCCCCCGCAGTCGGTCGGAGAGGCGATCCGCCGCGAGGCCGACGCCGGCACCGGCCGCAGCGGCCAGCAGGTGGGTGATGGCCATGGTCCAGCTCCCCCAAGAGGCGATCGCCGTGCGCGCCGCACGGCGTCCAGAACGTGGAGGCCACTATGCCACCTCGTCCACCGATCTGACAGCACCGGTCGCACCGCCTCCACCGTTCGCCGCGACGGCGAGGTGGCAGCCGCGGGGACACCAGCCGGCCACCCCTGACCGGCCACGCACCCCACAACCGGCTCGGCCCAGCGGTCGCGATCGGCGGTCGATGGCCTGGTCCGATGGGCCGCCGGGGGCCGCCGGGGCCACCGGGGACCGCGTGTAGGTTGGCACAGGAGCGTCGAACCGCCGGTCGAACCGCCGGGTGAAGCGCCGAACCAACGGCCAACCAGCACGCCGACACGGCACGCCGACACAGCACGCCGACACGGCACGCCGAGACGGCACCGATCCAGCGGCTGACGCGCCGACATCCGATCGCAGGAGGGAACGAACATGCGCATGCGAGCGATCCCCCGGGCCGATCTCGAGGTCTCCGAGGTCGGGCTCGGGACCTGGCAGTACGGCGGCGACTGGGGACAGGTCACCGACGAGCAGGCACGCACCGTGCTGCACACGGCGCTGGATGCGGGCGTGACCTTCCTGGACACCGCGGACGTGTACGGCGACGGCCGCTCGGAGCGTCTGGTCGGCGCGGTCGTGGCCGAGCGGGGGGACACCGAACGGGTCACGATCGCGACGAAGGTCGGGCGACGCGCCGATCCCCACGTCGCCTCGGCCTACACACCGGCCGCGCTGCGTGAGTGGGTGGGGCGGAGCCTCGAGAACCTCGCGGTCGAGCGGATCGACCTGCTGCAGTTGCACTGCCCCCCGCCCGAGGTCTACGCCGACGACGAGGTGTTCGCCGCCCTGGACGGTTTGGCCGAGGAGGGACGCATCGCCGCGTACGGCGTCAGCGTGGAGACCTGCGACGAGGCGCTCAACGCCATCGCCCGCCCGGGTGTCGCCAGCATCCAGATCATCCTGAACGCCTTCCGGCGCAAACCGTTGGAAGAGGTCCTTCCTGCCGCACAGGAGGCCGGGATCGGCATCATCGCCCGGGTGCCGCTGGCCAGCGGGCTGCTGACGGGACGCTACGACCTCGACACCAGCTTCCCTGCGGACGACCATCGGAACTTCAACCGCCAGGGTGACGCCTTCGACGTCGGGGAGACCTTCGCCGGCGTGCCCTTCGAGGTCGGCGTCCGGGCCGCCCAGGAGGTCAGCGAACTGGCGGGGCCCGACCACACTCCGGCGCAACTCGCGCTGCGGTGGATCCTGGACCATGACGCGGTCAGCACCGTCATCCCGGGCGCACGCTCGGTCGAGCAGGTCGAGGGCAACGTCGCCGCCAGCGAGCTGCCACCCCTCGACGCCGAGACCCACGAGCAGCTCCGCGAGATCTACGACCGCCGCATACGCGAGCACGTCCACCACCGCTGGTAGCACGCCCTTCGAGTCGCGGCGACCACGAAGCCGGCGAGCACGGAATCAGCTACCGCAGAGCGAGTCACCGCGCCATCCGCGACCGCACCACCTACGGGGTGCTCGGCGGGTTCGCCGCTATCGGCACCGGGAGACGTCCGCCGCTCGTGGTCGAGGCGGCCGGGCGGTGGGCCGCCTCCTTCGCCGCTTCCCGCGCCGCCCCACGCGAGGTAGCCGACTCCCGCGCCGCTTCCCGCGCCGCCCCGCGCGAGGTAACCGCCTCCTTCGCCGCTTCCCGCGCCGCCCCGCGCGAGGTAGCCGACTCCCGCACCGCCGACGAGAGCGGCACCGACGGCGATGGCGCCTGTCGAGGTCGGCCCGGGAGCCACAGACCGTCGGCGTCGACCGGTGGCCCGAGGTGGTACCCCTGGCCGAGGTCACAGCCCAGGCGCTCGACGGCGGCCAGCTCCTCCGCCGAGGAGACGTGCTCGGCCAGTACCTCCATACCGAGCTCATGCGCGACCGAGCAGACGGCCCGCACGATGCTCGCATCCTCGGGGCTGGAGACCGCGCTCTCGATCAACGAGCCATCGAGCTTGATGATGTCCAGCGGCCAGCCGCGCAGGTGCGAGATCGACGAGAAACCGGTACCGAAGTCGTCCCACGCCAGACGGGTTCCCAGGTCGGTGAGCGCGTTCGCGGTGGCGACGACACGCTCGTCGACCACGGCCCGTTCCGACACCTCGAACCCGAGCCGATCGGCGCGCAGTCCGTGCTGGTCGAGGAGCCCGGCGACCTGACCGACCAGGTCCGGTGCGAGCAGCTGCCGACCGGACAGGTTGACGTACAGCGTCCACGGTTGCTCCGCGGGGAGCTCGGCCTGCCAGTGGGCGAGCTGCTCGGTCGCCCGGGCGAGGACCCACGCGCCGATCCCGAGGATGAGGTCGCTCTCCTCCGCCACGGACAGGAACGCCTCCGGTGACAACAGGCCGCGGTCGGGATGGTCCCAGCGCAGCAGGACCTCCGCACCGATCGGGATGTCGTCCCCCAGGCGCCACAGCGGCTGGTAGACCAGCGCGAACGCCTCGTCGGCCAGCACCTGCTCGAGCTCCCGTTCCAGCTCGCGACGCTGGGCCCGGTTCGCACCGAGCGCACCGTTGTAGGTGACGACCGCCGGGCCCACCTGCGACTTCGCCACGTACATCGCGGTATCAGCCTGGACCAGGACCTCCTCGGGGTCGTCGATCCCCTGCGCCGGCGTCGTCAGCCCGACGCTCACGGCCAGCTGCACGGCCCTGCCCCCGACCTCGAAGGGGCGGGAGAGCGCGGAGGTCACCCGGTGGGCGAGTGCCTTCGCGGCCGGTGAGTCGATGTCCTCGCAGACGACGACGAACTCGTCACCCGCCAGCCGACCCACGGTGTCGGCGGCCCGCACCACCTCCTCGAGGCGACGGGCGACCGCCACCAGCACCTCATCACCGAGCTGATGGCCGTGATCGTCGTTGACCCGCTTGAAGTCATCGAGATCGACGAACATCACGCAGACGCGGTTCTCGTCGTGACGGCGCCGGGTCAGCGCGTGCGCCAGCCGGTCCCAGAGCAGCCGCCGGTTCGGCAGGCCCGTCAACGGGTCCTGGACCGCCGCCCGGCGCATCACCTCCTGCGCGGTGTGCCGTTCGATCGCGAGCGTGACGAGGTGGGCCGCCGATCGGAGGAAGGCGAGCTCCTCGTCGCTGAAGGGACGATCGCGCTCGACGACCAGCGCTCTGCCGTCCCCATCGACAGGCAGGGCCACCGTGGTGGCATCCCGGATCCCACCGGTGTCCTCGACGAGTTCGCAGCGCAGGACATCGAGGTGGTCGTGACACACCTGGGTCGTCGCGGCCACCAGTTCGTGCACCGAGGTGGTGTGCAGTGCACAGCGTCCCAGCTCGGCCAGCTGCTCCTGCCGATCCGCCCGAACGTGCAGCTGCCGGCGGCTGTCCTCCCGGTCGACCGCCAGGCGGCTGAGCCGCAGCAGCACGAGCAGGCTGACCAGCACCGTCGCGGCCATCATGACCAGCTGATCACCGCCGACACCTCGGGCCAGGAGGGTGGCAGGCGCCGCGATCAGCGAGATCCCGAGCACGATGAGCCGGGCGTGGGTGAAGCGTCGGAAGCGCCGGTCCACGGGATCGGTCAACGACGGAGAGGAGGGATGCAGGCTCGCCAGCGCGATCAGCACGTAGGCCAGCAGGATGGATACGTCGGTCCACACCCCACGCTCGTAGGTGCCGGCGGACACCAGCGCCGCCCTGACCGCGTTGCCGACCAGCGCACCCCCCGCGGCGGCGACCACGAACCACGCCGAGACGTTGCGCAGGCTCCCGACGAACAGCAGCCGGAACGTCGCAGCGGTCACTGCCGCCATCATCAGCGGTGCCACCACGGTGTGGAGCAGGCGGCTGGCGAAGGCGGCATCCCTGGCGAGGTGCTCGGGGTGGTAGGCCGTGCCGGCGAGCACGGCAGCCATGGCGATCATGACGATCGTGCCATCGATCGCGCTCTCCCGATCCCCCCCGGGGGCCAGCGACCGGGTCAACGCCAGGGCACCCACCCCGATCAGCGGGAAGGCCAGGATCGCGAGCGGGTCGGACCACGCGATCGACCCCGGGCTGGCCCACAGGGGGTAGTCCAGCAGGTTGGCCACACCCAGGATCGCCAGGGCCCCGAACAGCAACCACCAGGGGTGCTCCCGCGATGGCCGGTTGCCGCGGATCCCCACCACGACCCCGGTGCAGGCTCCGAGCAGCGTCAAGCGCCAGATGGTCTCGCGGACCAGCTCGGTGTCCGACAGCAGGAACGCGATCCCGGCGACGAGACCGAGGACCGCGCCTACCTTCCAGGCGCGTGGATGCATGGTGCCGTTGTCGGCCGTCCAACTCGGAACTTGAGCCACCACGGCTCCTCGCACCGGTGTTCGGCGGAGGGCCCACACGCTCGACGGAGGAAGGACGAGCAGGTGCGTAGTGCCGACCTCTCGGGCGGCTCGGCCGCCAGCCGGGTGCTCCAGCCCGCCACGGACCTCGGAGTCCTCGCGCAGTTCGTGCTGGTGGTGACGCTGGTGCTCCTCGCCAGCTGGTGGCTGCGCCACCGGCCCGAGTGGCGGCTGGTCGCGCTCGGCCTCGGGCTGGTACTGCTCGGCGCGATGGGGGTCCGCGCCGCGCACTGAGCGACGGCGCCCCGCCCCGCGCCGCGCACTGAGCGACGGCGCCCGCGCAGCGCACCGACCGAAGGTCGAGCCGATGGAAGCCCCGCACCGAGCTGTGGGTTCCCGTAGCCACTGCCGAGCCGGAGGTCCCCGTGCGTACCCGCCAGCACGCCCTGCTGGGCCTCGTCGTGGCGTTGTTCCTCACCGCCTGTGCCGCAGGCACCGACACCTCGGCGCAGGACGCCGACACCTCGGCGCAGGATGAGGCCGCGGCCGCAGGCACCGCCGAGACCTCGTCGCAGGATGAGGGCGTAGCCGCGGGCCCACCGGTCCCCGACCGCACCTTCGAGACCTTCGACGGCCAGGAGCGCTCCCTGACCGAGTTCACCGGCACACCGCTGGTCGTGAACTTCTGGGCCTCGTGGTGCCCGCCGTGCGTCGCCGAGATGCCCGACCTCGAACGGGTCCACGTGGACCTTGGCGACGAGGTCCGCTTCATCGGGATCAACACCCAGGACAGCCTCCAGCAGGCCGAGACGCTCGTCACCCAGACCGGCGTGACCTACGACCTCGGCCTCGACCCCGAAGGAGCGCTGTTCAGCGACTTCGAGGTGGTCGCGATGCCGACCACCTTCTTCGTCGACGACGCCGGCGCGATCGTCCACCGGCACGCCGGGCTCCTCACCGAGCAGCAGCTGCGCGACCTGATCGACGAGCACCTGGTGGGCAGCTGATGGAGATCCCCTTCGCCTTCGCGTTCACGGCCGGGCTCGTGGCCACGCTGAACCCCTGCGGGTTCGCCATGCTGCCGGCCTACCTGTCCTACTTCATGGGGCTCGACGACGGCGAGTCGGCATCCGGCTCGAACGCCGTCCGCGCGGTCCAGGTCGGGGCCGTGGTCTCCGCCGGCTTCCTGCTGGTGTTCGGGCTCGCCGGGATCCTGATCACCCTCGGGGTGCGTGCCGTGGTGGACGCGCTGCCGTGGATCGCGATGCTCGTCGGCATCGGGGTCATCGGCCTCGGTGCGGCCATGCTCACCGGTCGGGAACTGCGGGTGCGGCTGCCGAAGGCGAAGAGCGCCCCCGGGGGCCGCGGCATGGGCGGGGTGTTCTGGTTCGGGGTGTCCTACGCCGTCGCGTCGCTGTCCTGCACCCTGCCGGTGTTCCTGGTGGTGGTCGCGGGGACGATCCCGCAGCTCGGCTTCATCGCCGGCGTGGCGACGTTCCTGGTGTACGGGCTCGGGATGTCGACGCTGCTCCTGCTCGTCACCCTCTCGCTCGCCTTCGGCAAGCGGGCGCTGATCACCCGACTGCGTCATGCCTCCCAGCACGTCAACCGCGTGGCCGGCGTGATCCTGGTGCTGGCCGGCGGCTACATCGTGTTCTTCTGGGCCACCTCGCTGGCCGGCGACGGGACCACCCAGCCCGCCGCCGTGCGCTGGGTGGAACAGCTGTCCTCACGCGCCACCAACGCCGTCGCCGGTGCCCCCGGGGTGGTCGCGGCCGTCACGGTCCTCGTGCTCGCTGTCGCCGGGCTGACGACCTGGCTCGCCGCGAGACGTCAGCGTGCCCGGGCCGCAGCGGAGACGCCGGGCGACCACCACACCCCCTCGGGCGACGACCACGCCCCCTTGGACCACCACGCACCCGACCAGCACACCTCCCTTGACACACAGCCATGACCGAGACCCCTGGAGGTCCTCACATGCGCCGCATCCTGCTCGCCCTCACCGCCGTCTCGCTGATCGCCGCAGCGTGCGCGGCGCCGTCCGAGACGTCCGAGACGTCCGAGACGTCCGACACGCCCGAGACGTCCGAGTCCTCCGAGGAGTCCGGATCCGAGGCGGCGACCGATCCCTCACCGGAGGTGACCGTGCGCACCGAGTCCGTCGGCTGCGAGGAGGGCGAGTTCTTCTGGACCCAGGACGGCTGTGAGCCCGCCACCTCGATCGACCTCGACCGACTGATCTCGGGCGGTCCACCCCCGGACGGCATCCCCCCGATCGACGACCCCGCCTTCGAGTCGATCGACGCCGCCGCCGAGTGGCTCGAGGAGGACAGCCCGGTCATGGTCGTCGACGTGGACGGCGATGTCCGCGGCTACCCGCTCGCGATCCTCACCTGGCACGAGATCGTCAACGACACCGTCGGCGACGTGCCGCTGGTCGTCACCTACTGCCCGCTGTGCAACTCCGCCCTGGTCTTCGAACGCACCGTCGACGGCCCCGACGGCGAGGAGCTGCTGGACTTCGGCACCTCCGGCCGTCTCTACCTGTCCAACCTCGTGATGTACGACCGTCAGCACCGCAACCTGTGGACCCAGTTCCAGGGCGAGGGCGTCATCGGCGAGCGCTTCCTCGGCACCGAGCTGACCCGCGTCCCGGCGTGGCTGTTCGGCTTCGGCGAGTTCCGGGAGCTCCACCCCGACGCCGAGGTCCTCTCCCGCGATACCGGTCACAACCGCGACTACGGGCGCAACCCCTACACCGGCTACGACCAGGAGGGGCGCGCTCCCTTCCTGTTCGACGGCGAGCTCGACCAACGCAACAGCGCGATGGCCCGGATCGTCGGGCTGGCCGAGGGCGACGACGCCGTCGCGGTCCTGCTCGACCAGCTTGCCGAGGAGCGCACCGTCGAGGTGACCGTCGGCGATCGGGATCTCGTGGCCCTGTGGGCACCAGGCCAGGCCTCGGCGCTGGACACCGCGACGATCGACGAGGGTCGCGACGTCGGTCAGACCGCCGCGTTCGTGGCCGAGCTCGACGGTGAGCCGGTGGAGCTGACGCCCGGCGACGCCGACGACCGCTTCGTCGATGAGCGCAGCGGCTCGACCTTCGACCTGCGCGGCCGGGCC
>JAWOCZ010000135.1:0-16476 GCA_046483565.1 Nitriliruptoraceae bacterium | reverse complement strand
CAGACCGCCGCGTTCGTGGCCGAGCTCGACGGTGAACCGGTGGAGCTGGTCCCCGGCGACGCCGACGACCGCTTCATCGATGAGCGCAGCGGCTCGACCTTCGACCTGCGCGGCCGGGCCATCGACGGCCCCCTCGAGGGCGGACAGCTGGAGGCGTTCCCCCACGACGACACGTTCTGGTTCGTGTGGGTCGCGTTCAAGCCCGACACCGAGGTGGTGGGCAGCTGACCCTCCGGGGTCCTGGCCGGACGGCCCCTCGCGCGGTCAGGACCCCGGACCGTCGGTCGGCACCAGCCGTCCCGGCGGCTCACCCGTCCCGGCGGCTCAGCCGCGCGACGAGGTGATCCCCTGTCGCTCGAGCCTCGCCCGGACCTTGCCGCGGGCACGGTGCAAGCGGCTCATGACCGTCCCGACCGGTATCTCGAGGAGATCGGCGGCCTCCTGGTAGGTCAGCCCGTCCAGGTCGACCAGGGCGATGACAGCCCGGTGGTTGGCCGACAGCGACGCCAGCGCGTCACGCACGATGGGATCGAGCTCGTCGTGCATGGCCCGCTCGCCCGTGCCGTCCTGCCGACCGTCGGCGCCACGGGCCGGGATCCGACCGGCCACCTCATCGTCGAGCAGGTCGGGCCGACGCTTGCGCACCATGTTGATGTGGGTGTTCCGCAGGATCGTGAGCAGCCAGGCCCGCGGGTAGCGACCGTCGAAACGCTCGTAGGCGCGGTAGGCACGGACCAAGGTGTCCTGCACGAGATCCTCGGCCCCCTCCTGGCCACCGGTCAGCCGACGCGCCACCCGGAGCAACACGGGCAGCTCCGGGAGCACCTGCTCCCGGAAGCGGGCCTCCCAGCCGTCCTTGGACGCGCCGGGTGGGTCCGTCGAGGTCGAGCGATCATCGGTAGCCACAGCCGGGCAACCCGCCAGGTGCCGTGAGGCTTCCACCCCGCTGCCATCCGGCTCCGGTCCGGTTGGAAGCTGCACGCCGTTCCACCGGTTGCCGTGACGTCCGTCCTGTGGCGTCGGCTCCCCGGCCCGGCGGGTCGGCAGGAGGTGGAACGTGAGCACGACCCCGCGCGACGACCGACGCGGCCGGCTCGGCTGCCGACAGGTCCGGCGCACCCTGCAGGCCTTCCTCGATGACGAGGCGGAGCCGCTGCGCGCCGAGCTCGTGGCCGCGCACCTGGAGAGCTGCTCGCGATGCCAGGTCGAGGCGGAGATCCTCGCCCGGGTCATCGACTCGTTGCAGCGTCTGCGACCGGACATGGATCTGGCTGCCTACACCCGGCTGGTCGAGGCCACCGAACGGCTCACGGATCCCGACCGGCCCTGAACCTGGGCAGCTGACGCCACCCGGACCCGTCGCCGCACGACACCGGCCGCGGAGGGTCGAGAGGACAGCACGATGCAGATGGACACCCAGCACGCGAGCTGGATGGCCCGGTGCGTCGGGCGCGGCGAGCTCGCCCCGTTCTCCGACACCGATATCGCCGAGCTCGAGCGGGTGATCGGCGTTCGCCGCGCCGAGGCCGGCAGTCCGTTGCTCGATGAGGGCTCGGACGCCGACCACATCGGCATCATCACCGACGGCGAGGTGGAGCTCACGCACCGTCGCAAGGGTCGCCGTGCGGTGCTGCAGGTGCTGCATCCCGGCGACGTCTACGGTGACATCCCGCTGTTGTGTGGCCTGCCGACCCCCTTCGGCGCCCGCGCCGCCAGCGACGTGCACGTCATCGAGCTGGATGCGCCACGGTTCTGGGCGCTGCTCGAGCAGCGCCCTCACGTCTGCCGACGCGTGCTGTTCTCCGTCGCCTCCCGCCTCGAGCGGATGCAGCGTCGCCTGTTGACCGTGACCGCCGGTGACCTCACCCACCAGGTCAGCGCTCTCCTCATCGACGAAGCCGGTACCGAGGGTGGGGTCGTGCCGTTCTCGCAGACCACGATGGCCGAGCTGCTGGGCGCTACCCGCCCGAGCGTCAACCGGGTCCTGAAGGCGCTGGAGACCGCGGGCCACCTGCGCTTGAGCTACCGCCGGATCGAGGTGCTCGACCCGGAGGGTCTGCAGCGGGCGCTGCGCTGAGCATGACCGGGCACTTCGCTGCGCCGCGCGTGGACCGCAAGTGTGTCCGGGATGACAGTCGTGGACACGACCGGACCCCTCCCCCGGTTCCTCCTCCAGCGGATCGGCACCGGCCGGTCCCGGGAGGAGAGAACGATGAGCAACACCGCATGGCTGGCACGTCCCGCCCTCACCGAGCGACCTGACGCCCAGACCTGGCACCGCAGCGCGGGGCTCGGACTCGCAGGGCTCGGCTTCGCGATCATCGGCGGCGCCGCCGTCACCAACTGGACCACCGCCTCTTCCGTGGGCGAGAGCGCTGATGCGGCCGGCATCCTGGCCGGCACCTTCGCGGCCTCGACCTTCGGCCTCGGCGTCACCAAGACCGGCATCGCCGTCATCCTGATCGGCATCGTCCTGGCCCTGTGGCGCCGGGTGAACGCGGTCAGCGTGGCACTCCCGCAGCTGCGGACGGGAACGGCGAACGGTGACACCCGTCCACGGACCGGGAACCTGGCTACTCCCTACGGCCCGGCCAGCGCCTCGGCACGGGCACCCAACCCGCTGACCATCCACCGGATGGCCGAGGTGCTGTGGCTGCCCGTGCTGGCGATGGGGGCCATGGCGCTCGCCGCGGGCCTGATCCTCGGACTGGTGACGGCCTCCGAGGCCGCCGGCACCGAAGCGTTCCGGGCCACGTCCGCCTGGACCCAGGGCACGCTCTTCCTCGGTGAGGGGCTACTGCTGAGCGGGATCTCGTTCCTGCTGGGCACGATCCTCTCCTCGCTGCGGCGGGGCGGTGCCGAGGTCCAGGAGTCGCTCGGGGAGGGCGTCCAGACCCTCAAGATGCCAGCGACCGCCAAGGCCTTCATCGCGCTGATGGCCATCGGGATGATGGCCGCCATCGTGCAGTTCGTGCTCTACGGCGTGGCCGCCTCGGTCGCCGGTGATCCTGCCGCCTACGCCGTGTGGGTCAGCTGGCTCGGTCCCTTCCGTGAGGTCGCCCTCGGCGTCCTGCTCGCCGGGATCGTGCTCGCGCTGGCCAGCATCGCCAAGGCGCTGGGCTTCCAGTTCCACCGTCTCCGCCAACTCGCCGTCTGACGGCAACCGAGAGGTCTGATCATGAGCACACACACCCCGACCAGGACCACCAAGGCCCCCAGGGCCACCCGGGTCCCACGCACGCCGGAACCGCGCCGTGACGGGTTCACCGTCGACGGCTCCGACCGCAACCTCGGGACCAACCTCCCCCAACGCATGGGCGAGTTGCTGTGGGCACCGATGCTGGTGATGGCCCTGATGGCCTTCGCCGCGGCGATGATCCTCGGTGTCCTGCGCGCCGACGTCGTCGCCACCACCCCCGATGACGCGGTGCGCCTCGCACAGCTCCAGCACGTCACAGCCGGTGTGATGTTCATCGGCTTCACCGCCGTGCTGTCGGGCATCGCCTTCGCCATCGCCCGGATCCTGGGCACCTTCCGCGTCGGCGGCGGTCAGCTCCAGCACACCACCATCGGGCACGTCCAGACGCTGCGGATGCCCACCAGCGCCAAGCTGATGATCGCGCTGATGATGATGGGCATGATGGCCATCATCGGTGGGGTGATCGCCCACTTCGTGGTCGCTGCGCAGACCACCACGGCCGCGGATCTCGTCGCCGCCGAGCAGGCCTTCGTGATCATCGAAGCGGTCCGCCGGATCGGTGTCTCGCTCCACCTCGTCGCCATCGCCTTCGGGCTGGCCACCATCATCGAGGTGCTGCGGTTCCAGGCCGTGCGGATCGGTGAGCTGGCTGCCACGCCGCGCCACAGCTCCAACTGAAGGGCGGCGGGGCAGCCACCTGCCTGACCGCCTCGGGGGTGGACGGTCTCCCGGACCGGCCACCCCCGAACCCACGGGAGCGACACCGGACCGGACCACGCACCGGTCCCCGACCGACGACGACGTCCGGCATGCTGCGAGCCGAGCCAGCACCCGTGGCCGTCCACCACCTACCAGGGAGCACCCCGAATGAGCACGATCACCGCCGAGCTGACCGAGGGCTACGCCGTCAGCCTGCACACCTCCTCCGGCCACCGTTGGGCCAGTGACGAACCGGTCGCCGCTGGCGGCACGGACACCGGCCCGACGCCCTACGAGCTCCTGCTCGGCTCGCTGGCCGCCTGCACCATCATCACGCTGTCGATGTACGCCCAGCGCAAGGGCTGGTCGGTCGACGGCGTCGAGGTCAGCTACGAGCATGACCGGATCCACGTCGACGACTGCACGGACTGCGAAGCGCACCACCGCGGCTACATCGACCGCATCGTCAGCCAGGTCACGATCCGCGGTGACCTCGACGAGGCGCAGCGCGCGCGGCTGACGCAGGTCGCCGCCAGTTGTCCGGTCCACAAGACCCTCGCCAAGGGTGTCCACCTCGAGGACCAGGTCACCTTCGCCTGAGGTCGGCTGCCACCGCACGGGCATCGGAACGAGCGCGGCTGCGGTCGGCAGCGGGCACCGCAACACCGGTGGAAGAGGTCCCCAGTGCCGGCGGTTGCCGTGGGTGACCCGCTGGACCAGGCGACGAAGGACCCCCGCATGGCGGACACCGACCGGACCTCCCGACGGCGCGAACCGGGTACCCCCAAGGGCCGCCCGACACCGGGACGCAAGCAGCGCAACGCAGCTGCCCGTGCCCGCGTCCGCCGTGAACAGCTCCTCATGCGCCTGATGTGGGTCGGGGGTGCCGTGGTGGCGATCGGCCTCATCGCCGTGCTCGTGGCCACCGGCGTCGGCGCCGGGACGGGCGGCCACAGCCTGCCCTGACCGCCCGAGCCCTACCCGAGCCCCCGGGGTGACCTTGCCTCGGCACGGCCGCTCATGCCGACTGGCGACTACGGTGTCGGCGAGGGTCCCACGTCGCGGACGAGGACGACCACATGCCCCAGCCGGTGGTCCGCGCCTTCGGGCCGCTGCGGCTCGAACTGGATGGTCGCGCGCTCGGCCCCCGCGATGTCGGTGGCCGCAAGCCGAAGCTGCTGCTGGAGATCCTGCTCGTCGCCGACGGCCGCCCGGTCCCGCGCGAGCGGCTCGCGGAGCTGCTGTGGGAGGAGGACGACCCTCCGCGCAACGTGCCCGGCACGATCGACACCTACGTCTCCGTCCTCCGTCGCAAGCTCGGCCGCCACCGGGAGCTGCTGGTGACCGAGCACGCCGCCTACCGGCTGGTGCGCTCCGGGTTGCTGCTGGACCTCGATCGCTTCGACGGGTTGGTCGCTCGAGCGGCGGACCAGCCGCGTGGGGCCGAACAGCGCGAGCTCCTCGAGGACGCCCTGACCCTCGCGGGTGGTGAGGTCCTCGAGGACGAGCCGTACGCGGCATGGCTCCAGGAGACGCGCGGCTACTACCGACGTCGCGTCACCGGCGCGCGCCTGGCGGCCGGCACCGCAGCGCTGGCCGTCGGTGACGCCGCCGGGGCCGTCACCCACGGCGGACGGGTGCTGGACGATGACCCGCTCGACGAGCGGGCCCACCGTCTCGTGATGGTCGCCCACGAGCTCGCCGGGGTGCGCTCCACCGCCCTGGAGGTCTACGAACGCTGCCGACGGGTCCTGGCCGAGGAGCTCGGGACCGATCCGAGCCAGGAGACCGAGGATCTGCACCGCGCCATCCTGCGCCAGAAGGCAGCCAGCGAGCTCGTCGCTGACCTGTCCGGCCCGACGTCACGACCCCGCGCGACGCCGCCGGCCGCAGCCCGGCGGGGCCGCGCCATGCGGGTGCTGCTCGTCGAGGACACCCCCGCCGAGGCGCACCTGATCGTCGCGGCGCTCGAGGCCGACGCCGTCCCGGTCCAGGTCGAGCACGTCCTGGACGGGGAGACGGCGCTCGAGGCGCTACGCGGCGAGCAACCACGTCCGGATCTGGTGCTGCTCGACCTCGGGCTCCCCGGGCTCAGCGGCCACGAGGTGCTCACCGAGCTCAAGCAGGACACCGGGCTGCGGCGGATCCCGGTGGTCGTCCTGACCTCCTCCACCACGCAGGACGACGTGGCCCGCAGCTACGACCTGCATGCCAACAGCTACGTCACCAAGCCGACGGATCCGGACGAGCTCGCCGAGGTCGTCCACGCGATCGAGGCCTTCTGGCCGCTCACCTCGGCGGGTGGTGATCCGGGACGGTGAAACAGAAGGTGCTGCCCGCTCCGCGCGCCGATCGCACCCAGATGCGCCCACCGTGGCGCTCGATGATCTTGCGGCAGATGGCCAGCCCGATGCCCGCACCGTGACGGTGCTGCTGGTCCCGTGCGCGCCGGAACATCTCGAAGATCCGCTCGTGGGAGGCGGGATCGATCCCCACGCCCTGGTCGGTGAACTCGAACCGCCACCCGCCAGCCTCCCGGCGTGCCTCGACCCTGATGACCGGGGGTTCGCCGGCGACGGGGAACCGCAGGGCGTTGGCGAGCAGGTTCTGGACGACCGTGCCGAGGCCTGCCTCCTCGCCCCACACCGTCGGGAGCTCCGCCACCGTGACCTGCGCGCCGGTGTCGGTCAGCTGGGCTGCGAGTGCCCGCAGGGTGCGGTCCACCAGCGCATCCATGTCGACCTCGGCGCGCTCGTACTGCTCCTGCCCGGCCTGGGCGTAGCCGAGTAGCCCCCCGGAGAGGTGACGCAGCCGCGTGGCACCGTCGTCGAGGTAGCCGAACAGCTGCACCGCCTGCGGATCGAGGTGATCGCGGTAGTGCTGCTCGAGCAGACGGGTGTAGGCGGTGACCGTGCGCAGCGGTCCGGCGAGGTCGTGGGCGACCCCGAAGGCCAGCTGCCGCAGCTCGGCGTTGAGCCGTTCGAGATCCGCCACGGAGGCCGCGAGCTCCGCCTCGGCCCGCTTGCGCGCGGTGACATCCTCCACGATCGAGCGGCTGGCGACCACCTCGCCGTCCTCTCCACGCACCGGGCTCACCGATAGCGAGGTCCACACCGTCCGCCCGTCGGCGGCACGCATGGCCAGTTCCTCACCGTGGATCCGCCGACCGGCACGGAAGCGTTCGAGCACCTGCTCGGCTCGGGCGCGGCCTTCCGGCCGGTCGGGGTCGTAGAGGTCCAGTACCCGGCTGCCCACCAGATCCTCGCGCGCGAGCATGGCGTTCGCAGCCCGGTTGGCGAGCCGGATGCGTCCGTCGACATCGACCGAGAAGTAGGCGAAGGGCGCCTGCTCGTACAGGTCCCGGTAACGCTGTTCCGCTGCGCGTAGTCGGGTCTCCATCCGACGTCGGGCGCGGCCGTCGCGGATGATCGCCAGCACCCAGCTGTCCTGCTCCGAGCGCACCCAGGAGGCCGAGATCTCGCAGGGCACAAGCGCGCCGCGGTTGTCCGCGCAGCTCAGCTGGTCGGTCCGTGCCACACCCTCCTCACGGACACGTGCCACGAAGCGCTGGAAGGCGACGGGCTCGTGGGCGTGGATCGTCGAGGGTCGCTGGCGCAGCAGGTCCTGGCGCGAGAAGCCGAGCATGTCGCAGGCACTCGGGTTCGCATCCAGCACCTGGTCGCGGTCCGGCTCGAAGATCAGGATGGCATCGTGCGAGCGGGCGAAGATCGCCCGGAAGCGCTCCTCGTCGACCCGTCGTTCGGCCTCTCGCCGCTGCTCCTCGGTGACGTCGGCGACGAAGCCGAGGAAGCCGGTCAGTTCCCCCTCGGCGTCACGCAGCGGTGACGGCCAGATGCGGGCGGTGAAGGCGGTGCCGTCGCGTCGCAGCCGGGTCGCGTCCAGCGATCGGCTGTTGCGTGCTCCGGACAGGGCCAGGCGCCGCTGCGCCTCGAACTGCGCGGCCTCCTCGCCTGCCGGGACGACCCCGAGCTCCAGGAGCGGCCGTCCGAGGACCTCCTCGGCCGGCCAGCCGAAGAGCCGCTCGGCCTCCGGGTTCCAGAGCACGACCCGCCCCTCGGCATCGGCGGCCACCACCGCGAAGGGCGAGGACACCAACGCCGCACGCTGGGCGCGGTCGAGGAGCTCACGCTGTGACATGGCGATCCCGGGGAGCGTTCGTACCGGTCGCGGGTGACCGTACAAGGGGGCGACCTGACAGCGGGGGGCAAAAGGTCGACCAAAGGCGAGCTCCTAGCGTGCGCAGCATCGCGGTGAACCGGACCGCCTGTGTCCGCGACCGGAGGGGACACCCATGGAGCGCTCGGACGGGCACCAGCAGGCAGGCCCGCTCGGATGGAGCGTGCAGCAACGTGAGCTCGTCATCGCGCACCTTCCCAGCCTGCTCGGCGCCGCGCTGGCCTACTGCGGTCGCCACCGTCGCGCGGAGCGGCTGGTCGAGGAGACCCTGCGCACCGCAGCTCGGGAGGCGCCCGACGAGGACCAGCCGCTCACGTGGCTCCACACCCACCTGTGGGCCCGCTTCCTTGACCTCGGCGACGAGCCGGACCACACCGGACCGGCATCGGGCCATCAGCCGCCACACGACGACCCGGGCACGCTTCCCGCGGCGATCACGGCGCTGCCCCCGGCCGCACGGGCCGCGGTCCACCTCGTCGACGTGGAGGGCCTGTCCTACGCCCAGCTCGCCCGGGTCCTCGGCATGACCACCCAGGAGGCTATGGCGGTGCTGCACGCCGCGCGCCGCCAGCTCATCCCCACCGTCACCTCACACACCGGGTAGGCGGGCACGGCGCGCCAGCGGCCGCCCTCCTCCCGATCCACGGTCGTGACCGCGGTGACCCGGCCGCCCTGGTCGTGGGCCCGGTTCGCGCTGTGGCGCTCAGCCGGCGTCCAGCAGCCCGCCGACCCGGGCCGCCACCGCCTCAGGGGTGAGCCGGAAGTGCTCGTAGAGCGCCTCCGCGGCACCGGAGGCACCGAAGCGGTCGAGCCCGACCACCTCGTCGGCGAACTCGCGCCAGCCCTGCGGTGAGGCGGCCTCGACCGCGACCGTGGGCAGGTCCGGCGGGAGCAGCTCGTCCTGCTCGGTCGCCGGCCGGGCCCGGAACAGCTCCCAGGACGGCAGGGACACCACCCGCACGGAACGCCCGGTGGACGCCAGAGCCTCGCGCGCCCCGAGGGCGACGCTGACCTCGGACCCGGTGGCGACGATGACCGCCTCGGTGCCGTCGGCAACGACACGGCCGGCCATGTCCATCCGGTCGGGTGGAAGCACGGGAAGCTTCTGGCGGGACAGGATCAGCGCCACTGGACCGTCGAGCTCCAGCGCGGTCCGCACCGCCGACGCCGTCTCGTTGGCGTCGGCTGGCCGGAGCACGGTGAGCCCAGGGGTGGCCCGCAGGCTCGCCAGCTGCTCGATCGGCTGGTGGGTCGGTCCGTCCTCACCGAGACCGATCGAGTCGTGGGTGAAGACGAAGAGCACCGGGAGCTGCATCAACGCCGACAGGCGGATCGCCGGCTTCACGTAGTCGCTGAACACCAGGAAGGTGGCACCGAAGGGGCGCAGGCCGCCGTGCGCGGCCAGACCGTTGACGATGGCCCCCATCGCGTGCTCGCGGACACCGAAGTGCAGGTTGCGCCCGGCCTTGTCGGCGCGGGTCACGTCGCCCTCGCCGTCGAGGGTCGTGACGGTGGACGGCGCGAGATCGGCGCTGCCGCCGACGAGCTCGGGCAGGCGGGCAGCTGCGGCGTTGAGGACCGCCCCGAGCGAGGCACGCGTGGCGACGGGCCCCTCGCCGGCCACGGCGTCCAGCAGCCCGTCGGCCCAGTCATCGGGGAGCTGCCCCGCCATCCGTCGCTCGAACTCCGCGGCGAGCTCGGGGTGGTCCGCGCGGTACCGCGCCAGGTCGTCCTGCCAGGCGGCGTGAGCACCGGCCCGCTCGGCAACCTGCTCGTGCCAGTGGTCGTAGACGTGACCGGGGATCTCGAAGGGCGCGTGCTCCCACCCGAGCTTCTCACGGGTGGCGGCGATCGCCTCGGCGCCCAGTGGAGCGCCGTGCGCGGCCGCATCGTCCTGCTTCGGAGAGCCGTAGCCGATGTGGGTCCGGACGATCACGATCGTGGGACGATCGGTGTCGGCACGGGCGGCATCCAGCGCCGCCGTGAGCTCCGCGAGGTCGTTGGCGTCATCGACCCGCAGCACCTGCCAGCCGTGCGCGTCGAAGCGCCTGGCGACGTCCTCACAGAAGGCCATCTCGGTGCCACCCTCGATCGAGATGTGGTTGTCGTCGTAGAGGACGGTGAGACGGTCGAGTCCCAGGGTGCCGGCCAGCGAGGTGGCCTCGCTGGTCACCCCCTCCATCATGTCGCCGTCCCCGGCGATCACCCAGGTGCGGTGATCGACGATGGTGTGGCCGGGCTGGTTGAAGCGCGCGGCGAGCATGCGCTCCGCGAGTGCCAGGCCCACCCCCATGCTGATGCCCTGGCCCAGCGGTCCGGTGCCCACCTCCACGCCCTCGGTGTGCCCGCGCTCAGGGTGTCCCGGCGTCCGCGACCCGAGGGTGCGGAACGCCTGCAGGTCCTCGAGGTCGAGGTCGTAGCCGGACAGGTGCAGCGCGGCGTACTGCAGCAGGGAGGCGTGACCGACGCTGAGCACGAACCGGTCCCGGTCGGCCCAGTGCGGGGCCTGGGGATCGTGGCGCAGCTGCCGCGCGTAGAGCTCGTAAGCGACCGGTGCCAGCGCCATCGCGGTCCCCGGGTGCCCGGACCCGGCGCGTTCGACGGCGTCGGCCGCCAGGAAACGGATGGCATCGATGGCATCACACTGCGTTCCCGGTGGCAACGGTTGTGGGGTGCCGTGGGAGATGGCGACGACGTCGTCGCGCAGGGACGGATCAGCGGACAGGCTCATGGTCGTTCCTCCTCGAAGGTCGGATCGTCGGCTCGGTCGAGCTCGGCGGCAGCGGCGCGATCGACCAGCCACCGAGAGGCCCGCCGTGGGATCCGTGCGGCGGGCAGCGTTCGGTCGCCGGCCAGCACCCTCGCCAGGGCATCGGCCTTGGCGGCACCGCTGAGCAGCCACACCCGTTGGCGGGCGCGGGACAGCAGCGGGAAGGTGCAGGTCAGGCGGCGTCGGCCCTGGTAGGGACCGGTCACGGCGACGTCGCGGTCGCCGACGGCGAGGACGGGGTCGGCGGGCACCAGGGAAGCGGTGTGCCCGTCGGGCCCCATCCCGAGCTGTACGACGTCGAGGACCGGTGGATCGCCCGCCAGCTCGACGAGCAGGGCCGCGTACCGCCGAGCGGCGTTGTCCGGATCAGCGGCCGTGACCGGCATGGCGTGGACCGAGGGTGCGGTGCCGGGCACCGCAGCGAGGAAGCGTTCGTGCAGTAGGACGAGGTTGCGGTCCGGGTGCCCGTCGGGCGCGATCCGCTCGTCCACCTGCACGATGTGGACCTGCTCCCAGGGCATCGGGTGCCGCGCCAGTGCCGCCAGCATGGCGCCCGGCGTGCTGCCACCAGAGACGGCCAGGGTGGCCCGGCCCCGCTGCTCGACCGCCTCCTGCAGCGCACTCGCCAGCACCTGCGCCCCACGCTCGGCGAGCGCAGCCGGGGTCTCGAGGACCTCGATGGCCAGCTCGCTTGCCCGCTCGCTGGTCATACGGACACCAGGTGCGCGCGGTCGTTCCAGGACTCGATGACCTTGAGCTCGCGCTTCCACCCGAGGGTGGAGACGCTGCCGGTCCCGAGCTCGAGCAGGCGGCCGACCTCGAGCGGCATCCCGATCCAGCGCACGGCCAGCGCCCGCAGCAGGTGCCCGTGGCTGAACAGGAGCGCGTGACCGCCGTCGCGGCACAGCTGCGACAGCTCGTCGATCAACGCGTCGACGCGCGCTCGGACCTGGTCCGGCGACTCGCCCCCGGGCGCGCCGTCGCGGTACAGCTCCCACTCTGGTGCACGGGCTCGGATCGCGGCGGTCGTCCACCCCTCGTAGCGGCCGTAGTCCCACTCGCGCAGTGCCTCGTGGACCTCGGCCCGGTCGCCGAAGCCGGTCAGATGGGAGGTCTCGACCGCACGCTGGAGCGGGCTGGTCAGCACCCGCGTGAAGGCGCGCCCGGTCAGCCGGGCTCCCGCGAGGCCGACCTCGTGACGACCGGCGTCGGTCAGGGGGAGGTCGGTGGTGCCGGTGTGCTGGCCGGTCAAGCTCCACGGGGTCTCTGCGTGCCGCACCAGCACGATCCGCTGCAACGGGGTCTCGACGATCACCAGCCGACCGCCCGGGTACCAGCGACCGCCGCCGGTCCAGCGGGTCCCTCGGTCGCGCGTGCCCAAGCGGCAGCGCCGACCAGCCCGGCGTCATCGCCCAGCTCGGCCGTGCGCACTTCGATGGGAGGCTGCAGTGCCCGGGGGCCGTGGTCGGCGAGGCCGGCACGCACGGGCGACAGCAGGCCCGGGTCGCGCCCCAGCCCACCGCCGAGCACCACGACCTCGGGAGCGAACAGGTGGGCGAGGTTGGCGACCGCCACACCGACGACGCGGGTGACCTGCTCCCACACCTCGCTGGCGGTCACGTCACCCTCGCGGGCCAGGACGGACAGCTCGGCGCCGGAGCTCGGGAGGCCCCTGGCGGCGCCGAGGCGTCCCAGGGCGGTGCCGGACCCGAGATCCTCCACGGTCGCGGGACGGCCGTCGGTCAGGGCGTGCAGGTCGATGATGGTGTGGCCGAGCTCGGCCAGGGAGCGTCGGCCACGGACGAGTCGTCCGGCGAGCACCACACCGGCGCCGACCCCGGTCGACACCGTGACGTAGACCACGTCCTCTGCGCCCCGTCCAGCACCGAAGAAGGCCTCGCCGACGGTGGCGAGGTCCGCGTCGTTGGCCAGCGCGACATCCACCCCGAGATGGCTGGCCAGCAGCTCCTCGCGGAGCGCCTCGGGCCAGTGCGGGGGCAGGTTCGGGGCGTACTCCAGCGCCCCCGCGGAGTGCTCGATCCGCCCGGGCACGCCGATCACGGCCGACGCCACCGGGTGGTCCTCCAGGATCCCACCGACCAGTCCCAGCAGGGCGTCGGGACAGGTGTCCTGACGCGGTGTCGGCTGGGAGCTGCGCAGCAGGACACCACCGTCGGCAGCGACCAACGCCGCGCGCATGTTCGTGCCACCCAGGTCGACGGCCAGCACGTGGTCAGCCATCCGTCGGCACCTGAGGGGTCTGCCAGCCGTCGCCGTCGGCCAGTAGCTGCTCGGCCTGCTCGGGACCCCAGCTGCCGCGCTCGTACGGGTGGACCGGACCGACGTCGTCGAGGACCGGGCCGACGACGCGCCAGGCCTCCTCGACCCCGTCGGCGCGGGCGAACAGGCGCTGGTCCCCGTCCAGGGCGTCGTCGAGGAGTCGCGCGTAGGCCTCCTCACGCGTGCCCTCGACCCGTTCGTCGTACCGGTAGGCCAGCTCGACCGGATGGCTGAGCATCTCACCACCGGGGGCCTTGATCTGCACCTGCAGGCCCACCTCGCCACCGGGCTTGATCTGGAAGCGGAGCCGGTTGGGTGCCGGCGGCGGGGCGTCGCACCGGGCGAAGAACTGCAGCGGCGGACGCTCGAACTCGACCACGACCTCGGTGGCGTCGATCGGCAGGGCCTTGCCGGCACGGATCGAGAACGGCACACCGGCCCAGCGCCACGACTCGATCGTGGTGGTCAGCGCCACGTAGGTCTCCACCTCGGAGTCGGTGGCCACGCCGTCCTCGTCGCGGTACCCGGCGTACTGGCCCCGCACGATCCGTGCGGGATCGAGCGCCGGGATCGCGCGGAGCACCTTGACCTTCTCATCGCGCAGCGCGTCGGCGCTGGTGTCGACGGGCGGCTCCATCGCGACCAGCGTGAGCACCTGCAGCAGATGGTTCTGGACCACGTCGCGCAGCGTGCCCACCTCGTCGTAGAAGGCGCCGCGGCCCTCCACATCGAGCGACTCGGCCATCGTGATCTGCACGCTGGCGATGTGGTGACGGTTCCAGGCCGGTTCCAGCAACGAGTTCGCGAGCCGGAACACCAGCACGTCGAGGACCTGGTCCTTGCCGAGGAAGTGGTCGATGCGGAACACCGAGCTCTCGTCGTAGGCGTCCAGCACGCACCGGTTGAGCTCGCGCGCCGACGCCAGGTCCCGACCGAAGGGCTTCTCGAGCACCACCCGGCCACGCTCGGCGAGACCCGAGCGCGACAGGCCGGCCACGACCGTCTCGAACAGGCTCGGCGGGATGGCGAGGTAGACGAGAGGCAGCTGGCTGCCTGCCAGGGTGGTGGCCAGCTGTTCGAAGGTGGCCGGGTCCCGGTAGTCCCCGGCGACGTAGTCCAGCGCGTCGAGCAGCCGGGCGAGCGCGGACCCGTCCGGCGACCCACCCCCGAAGCGCTCGACCGAGGCGGCGACCCGCTCCTGCAGGTCATCCAGCGTCCACTCGGATGCGGCGACGGCCACCACCTGCGCCGGGAGACGTCCGGCCCGCGCCAGCTCGTACAACGCCGGGTAGAGCTTGCGCTGCGCCAGGTCGCCCGTGCCACCGAACAGCACCAGGGCATCGGAGCGCTCGGTCACGACCGCACCTCGTGGCCACCGAAGGCGTTGCGCATGATGGCGATGGCCTTCATCGCCGGGGCGTCGTCCTGTCGCGAGGCGAACCGCGCGAACAGTGCTGCGGTGATCGCCGGGGCCGGCACCGCGAGCTCGACCGCCTGTTCGACGGTCCAGCGACCCTCACCGGAATCCTCGGCCCAGCCGCGCACGCTGTCCAGCTCCGGGTCCGCGTTGACCGCCGCGGCGAACAGGTCGAGCAGCCAGGAGCGCACCACCGAGCCGTGCCGCCACACCTCCAACGCGGCCGGTAGGTCGATGTCGAGGTCGCTGGCCGTCAGCAGCTCGTAGCCCTCGGCGAAGCTCTGCATCATCCCGTACTCGACACCGTTGTGGACCATCTTGGTGTAGTGGCCCGCACCGATCGGGCCGACGTGGGCGAACCCGTCGTCGGTCACGAGCGCGTCGAAGATGGCGCTCAGGTGGGTGATGTCCTCGTCCCGGCCGCCGGCCATGATGCAGTAGCCCTCGTCCAGGCCCCAGACGCCGCCGCTGACCCCGGCATCGACGAAGCCGATGTCCTGCTCGGCCAGTGCGGTGCCGTGGGCCTGGGAGTGGCGGAAGTTGGAGTTGCCGCCGTCGATCACGAGGTCGCCAGGCTCAAGGAGCCCGGCCAAGGCCTCGATCGTGTCGGTGGTCGGCCCGCCGGAGGGGACCATCACCCAGACGACACGGCGGGCCTCGCCATCCAACGCGGCGACCAGTTCCTCGATCGAGGAGACGTCGCGGGCGGCCGGGTCGCGGTCGAAGCCGACCACCTCGTGGCCGTGCCGGCGCAGCCGGGTGGCCATGTTGCCACCCATCTTGCCGAGTCCGATCATGCCGAGCTTCATGTCCTGGTCCTTCACGTCGTGAGCTGTCGTGGTGCGACGGCGGGCGGGCCGTCGCGGAGCGCCGTCGGGTGCCTCCCGGTCGGGTTCCGCCCCCCGCTCGGGCCGGAGTGGCGGGTCAGGTGGCGAGCCCCCGGAGCTCGGTCAGCGAGACGCGAGCGGCACGACGGCCGCGCTCCTGGAGCGCGGCGAGGTCGCCGGCTGCCTGTGCCCGCTTCAGCGCACCGAAGGTGAACCGCTCGCCGGGGATGTCCAGATCGTCAGGGTCATCGCCGACCACCTGCAGGAAGACCCCGGTGTTCGGCCCACCCTTGTGGAGTTGTCCCGTCGAGTGCAGGTAGCGGGGGCCGACCCCGAGGGTGGTCGCGACCCGGTACCGGTCGCGCAGCCGTACCCGCACCTCCTCCAGTTCGGCCACGAGCGGATCCGCTGGATCGAGGTAGGCCAGCAACACCAGGTGGTCGCCGCGCTCGAGTCCGGCGAGCAGGGGTTCGATCGCCTCCACCTCCGGCTCGCTCACCCCTTCGTCCAGCGCCCGGCGGGCCGCCTGCTTGGCAGCTTCGACATCGGGCTGGTCGAAGGGGTTGACGCCCAGGGCGGCGCCGGTCAACGCGATCGCGATCTCCCACCGCAGTACCTCGGCACCGATCGCCAGCGGGCCCTCGACCGGGAGGTGGTAGGCCGGGTGGCCGGCCGCGGTGAGCGCGTCCAGGCGCCGGGGGTCGCCACCGATCTGGATGAAGAGACGATCCTGGCCGTAGACCTCGGGGGCACCGAGCGGCTCACCGACCACCGGGAGCAGCCCCGTACCGTGCTTGCCCGTCGACTCGGCGACCAGCTGCTCCAGCCACATGCCGAACCCGTCCAGTGCGGGATCGACGAGCAGGGTCAGCTTGTCCCGGCCGGCCTCGACCGCGCCGGCCAGGATGCCGGCGAGCTCGAGACCCGGGTGGTCGTCGTCGGGGACGCAGTCGGCACAGGCGGACAGCATCCACCCGGCGCGGCGCAGCAGCTCGGCGACGTCCGCGCCGGCCAGGGCCGCGGGCACCAGCCCGAAGTGCGACAACGCCGAGTACCGACCACCGATGTCCGACCGGTTGGCGAACAC
>JAWOCZ010000315.1:0-20609 GCA_046483565.1 Nitriliruptoraceae bacterium | reverse complement strand
GATGACCTCCTCGACACGATCGGGGGAGACCAGTAGCTGGAGGTCGATCGCGCCCGGGACGTCGCCGAGCTCGTCGATCTCGAGCAACGCCGCCAGATCTGCAGGTGCGAGCTCGAGGCTCGCATCCTCGGCGCGCAGCACCAGCGGGGCCGCCAACGCGCGCTCGGCGTCCTCGGCGGTGGCGATGATCTCCTCGTCGGCGATCGGCTGCTCGGTGGTCTCGGCGGGCAGCTCGAAGGTCTGCGTCCCGGGGGCGCGGACCGCACTCGCGGCCAGCTGCACGGTGGTGGTCCGGTCGACCACCACCTCGCCCTGCGACATCGTGCGCCGCCGAGGACGTCGAGCGCGCGTTGGCGGCGCCGCTGGTGCTGCGCGCCGAGGATGCGAGCCTCGAGCTCGCACCTGCAGATCTGGCGGCGTTGCTCGAGATCGACGAGCTCGGCGACGTCCCGGGCGCGATCGACCTCCAGCTACTGGTCTCCCCCGATCGTGTCGAGGAGGTCATCGGCGAGCTCGGCGCTGCCCGGTTCGACATCACCCCCACCTCGGCGTCGTACTCGGCGCGCCGCACGCCACCTGCCACCTTCGACGCCCAGCTGAACGCGACCTTCCGTCCCATCAACGCCCCGGTCGAGGTGGAGCCCGGCCGAGTCGGCCGCGAGTTCGATGCCGAGCTCGCCGCCACGCAGCTGACCGAGCTGGTGCAGGCCGGCAACCGCGAAGCGCAGCTCCGGCTCGCGGAGGTGAAGGCCGAGTTCCCCACCGAGCGTGCCGAGGAGCTGCGTCCGAGCCATCTCATCGGCACGTTCACCACCTACTACACGGCCGGTCAGGTCCGCGTCCAGAACATCCAGCTGCTCGCCGACGTGATCGACGGGGCACTGGTGCTCCCGGGCGAGCAGTTCTCCATCAACGAGATCTCGGGCGAGCGCAGCTGCGAGAAGGGCTACCAGCCCGCCGGCACGATCGTGCAGGGCGAACTCGTCGACACCTGTGGCGGCGGGACCTCGCAGTTCGGCACGACCACCTTCAACGCGGCGTTCTTCGCCGGGGTGCAGCTCGACCAGTGGCGCGCCCACTCCTGGTACATCAGCCGCTACCCGATCGGTCGTGAGGCCACGCTCAGCTACCCCCAGCTCGACGTGAAGTTCACGAACAACACCGAGGGCGCGATCCTGGTCAAGACCTCGCACACCTCGACGTCGGTCACGGTGAGCCTCTACGGGCAGCCGCGGGCGACCGCGGTGTCCGCGCGGCACAGCGACCGGAGCCAGCCACGCGACTTCGAGACCGAGGTCCGCAACACCTCGGAGCTGTTCCAGGGCCAGCAGCGGGTCCTCCAGAGCGGGAGCACCGGGTTCACGGTCACGGTCACCCGCACCGTCGAGCTGGTCGGTGGCGGCACCGAGCAGCGCACCATCACCACCGTCTACGTCCCGCAGACCCGGATCGTGGAGCGGGGGACGCGTCCGCGCCCCGCCACCTCGGTGGCGGACGAGGACGATGCGGGGGACGACGCGGCGGCGGGGGGCGACGGCGCCGAGGCCGACGGCGAGGATGCCGACGGCGACCCAGCGGGCGAGGCCGGTGACAGCGACGACACCGACGGGGACTGACCGGCGACGCTCACCGCGGTCCCCCCAGCCGCCGCCGCCGCATCCCCGGTGGCCGACCCCACACCTCGGCATGGAGGGTCTGCGTCGTCTCGCCGGGATGGGGACCAGCCGCGACCTCCAGCAACAGCAGGGGACGCTCCCAGCGGCCACCGGGTTCCTGGAGCCATCCCTCGATCGTGGCGGCGACCTCGGTGCCGGCGTCGAGGCGCGGGGCGAGGCGGGCGGCCACGGTGCGATCCAGGTAGCCGACCCGCCAGGGCCGCTCGTCGTCGTCCTCGACCCAGACCGCGACGGCCAGAGGGTCGGCCGGGTTGTCCGGCTCGCGGACCAGCCGGGCGGCGCGTCCGGGAGCCAGTGCCTCCAGCGGCGTCGGCCCCGCGAAGGCGTGACCGCGCAGGGGGGTGCGGAACACGCGGGCCGGCGGGCGCGGCGGCTCCTCAGGTGGCGTGTCGTGCCGTTCCTCGTGGTCGTCTGAGGTCACTCCTGCGCTCCACCGTGCTCGTCGCCGCGGTCATCGCCGTCATCGTCGCCGTCACGGCCGCCCGCGTGCTGCCCCGGGCCCGCCAGCGAGCGCGCCACCTGCGTCCCCATGCGCTCCGCCGTGTCCGCCAGCACCTGTGGGTCGAGTTCCTCCACCTCGAGACGGCCGTCGGTCAGGTGCAGGACGACCCAACGGAAGGGTGGCCGGCCGGTCGCGAGGGTGTGGACCAGCGCGCTGGCCCGGGCCAGCGCGCGGTCCTCAACAGGTCGCGGCATCCCCGTCCGCGTCACGATGACCAGGGCTCGGGCCCGATCATCACGCCGCGGGCTGTCGAGCACCAGGTCGGGTCGCGCCGCCAGCAGGACCCTCCCGCCGGCCACCGACGCCCGCACCTGGGGGCGGACCGAGACATCGAGGTGGTCGCCCGGCAACGGCGGCCACAGCATCCGGACATCTGCCAGCACGTCGCCGATCTCGGCGAGCAGTCCGGCGCGGACCTCGGGCGGAGCGGCGTTCCACCATGCCGAGGCCGAGGCGGGATCGGCGGGACGCTCGGCCGCGAGCTCGTCGGCGACGGCCGCCACGACCCGCTCCGGCGTCCCGACGTGCCGGCGTTCGACGTCACGGGCGAAGCTCCGGCCGAGCAGGATGCCGCGCACGGTGGCCCGGTCCTGCACCAGCGGACCCTGACCACCCGGTGTCCCCGCGGCGACGAGCGCACGCACCCCGAGTACCCGCCGGCCCACAGGCGACGCACCTGCCCGGTCGCCGCCGGAGGTGATGGCGGCGCCGAGCCGCTCCTCGAGCGCAGCGACCAGCCCGACCGGCGCCAGCGGCCGCGGACGGCCCCAGGCCAGCACCTCGTCGATCACCCGGGCCTGCGCCGCGGTGGTCGTCGGCGGACGCGTCGGCGCGCTCACAGGCCCACGAGCCGGCGCAGATCGTCATCTGCCAGCTCCGCCGGGACGAACGTGCCGTCGAACTCGAGCACCGGGACCCCGCCGACCCCACGACGACGCTGTTGGAGCATCCGATCCCGCAGGGCGTGCACCCGGAGGCGGTCCCCGAGGGCCTGGCGTACCGGTGCCTCCTCGAGCCCGGCCGCAACGGCCAGCTCCACGAGGATGTCGTCGTCGAGCAGGTCGCGGTCGTTACCCCAGTACGCGCGCAGGCAGGTCCAGCGCCACGAGGCCCCGAGGCCCGCGGCTTCGGCCACCTCGCCGACGACGTGAGCGCGCAGCGTGGGCGGCTGGCGGCTCGGCCGCCGCATCACCAGGCCGAGCTCGGCGGCGCGCTCGGCGTGACGGGACAGCTCCTCGAGCAGGACCCTCGTCGGTGGGACGTCGATCTCCAGACCGAGCACGTCCAACGGTGAGAAGCGCACCGCGGCGCCGGCATCGACCAGCGCCTGCAGACGCAGGACGGCGACCGCAGCCGCCGGGGAGGTGATGTCGTGGTGGAGGGTGAGCACCTGACGGACGCTACCCGTGCCGACCGCAGCCGGGCGGCGCACCACGGGCTGATCGGCCCCACCACCGCTCGCGGAGGGCAGACCAGCACGTGCGAGGGTGGTCACGGTGCCCGAGGTGGCCGGGACCTCTTGCTCTGGAGCGGCGTGGTCGGCGAGTCGTAACGTGCGGCTGTCTAGGAGGTCGACACCGTGCCCAGATCCGTGCGGACGTTCCTGCCGGTGGTCGGAGATGCGGTCGCGCTGGCGACCGCGTTCGACGGTGACCCGGCCCGATGGTTGCCCGGCGCTCGCCGTGACGGGGCTGACTGCTTCGTCCTGGCGCTGCGGGCAGGGTCGCTGACCCGCACCGTCCGCGCGACGGTGGGCGCCCCGTGGCGAGCCGGTCAGACGCGGTGGCGCACGCTCAGCTGGGACCCCATCTCCGAGGACGGTGACGCAGCGACGATGGACCGGCTGCTCCCCAGCCTCGACGGGGAACTGGGGCTGCACGCTCAGTCGGGGGGTCGGACCACCCTGCTGCTGGATGCCAGGTACCGGCCACCGGGGGGCGCGCTCGGGGGTGCGGTCGACGCCGTCGGGTTGCACCGACTCGCCCTGACCACGGTGGAACGGTTCCTCGAGGAGATCACGGCGCGTCTCGCGGGCGAAGCCCTGCTGCTCGACGACGGCCCCACGCCCCCGGAACCGGGCGCCTCAGCTCCCCGGAACGGCCCAGATCACCACCGTGCCCCGGTCGGGTCCCGGTGAGGTGATCGCGAACGAGCCGCCCAGCGCCTCGGCACGCTCACGCAGGTTCGCGAGCCCGAAGCCACGGCCGGGATCGCGCCCCATGCCCCGGCCATCGTCAGCGACCCGGAGCCGCACGCCCGCGTGATCGGTTGCGAGTTCCAACTCGATGTCGGTGGCCTCGGCGTGCTTGGCGACGTTGGTGAGCGCCTCACGGACCACGGGCAGCAGCTGATCGGAGACCCTCGGCCCGACGACGGTGTCGATGGGACCGTCGAAGCGGACCCTCGGGGCCCTGGGGAGCAGGTCGGCCAGCTCCTCGACGATCTCGAGTACCTGTGCCCGAACGCCACGCTCGGTCGAGCTGGACGACTGCAGCGCGAAGATCGTCGCCCGGATCTCGCGCACGGTGCTGTCGATGTCGTCGACCGCCCGCTCGAGCCGTTCGCTGATGTCCGGCTGGTCGGTCAACCGTCGTTGCGCCGCCTGGAGCGACAGCCCGGTGGCGAACAGCCGCTGGATCACCGTGTCGTGGAGGTCCCGGCCGATGCGCTCCCGGTCGGCGATCAGTGACAGGTGCTGGACCTGCGCCTGCGCGCGCTCGAAGCTCCACGCCACGTTGACCTGCGAGGCGAAGGTGACCAGTGCTTCCTGCTCCTTCGCGCTGAACGGTGCGTCCCGGCCGACGCCGATGGCGACCTCGACCTCGCCCGCCACGGTGACCGGTGCCCACACCGCCGCCCGGCCGAACACGGGACCGTGCTCCAACCGGAGTGGCTCACCACGCTCCAGGGTGCTGGCCATGGGAGCGTCCGGCAGGTCCAGGAACCCCTCGCTGGGCGCCTGGCCCGTGGTCGCCAGCACCCACAGCCCCTCGTCGTGCTGCTCGAGCAGGCACGCACCCTGGGCGTCGAGGAGCTCGGCCGCGCCGGTGGCGACCCGCTGGCGCACCAGCTGCGGCGACTCGCCGTCCAGGACCGCTGTGGCGACCTCACCGATGGCTTCACGCCACCGCTCGCGGCGCCGGGCCTCCTCGTACAGCCGCGCGTTGGCGATGGCTGCACCGGCGACCGCGGCCAGACCGACGAGCAGTTCCTCGTCCTCCGCACTGAAGGCCTCGGCGCCCTGCTTCTCGGTGAGGTAGAGGTTGCCGTAGGTCTCCTCGCCGACCCGGATCGGCACCCCGACGAAGCTCCGCATCGGCGGGTGCCCGGGCGGGAACCCGTAGGCATGGGGATGGGCGCGCAGGTCCTCCAGGCGGATCGTCTCAGGGTGTGAGATCAGCAGGCCGAGGACGCCATGCCCCTTCGGAAGGTGGCCGATCTCGCGCACCACCTCGGGTGCCATCCCGTGATGCACGAAGGCCGCCAGCGAGGTCCCCTCCTCGCCGATCACCCCCAGGGCGCCGTAGCCTGCGTCGACCAGCTCGCAGGCGGCGTGGACGATGCGAGCGAGCATCGACTCCAGTTCCAGGTCGCTGGCCACCGTGAGCACCGCTCCGAGGAGGCGCCCCACACGCTGATCGAGCTCACGCGGTACGGCATCGGGTCGTTGCTCGGTCACGCTGCTCCCTGGTTCCTGATCGCCCGCAAGGGGCTCCGACGGCCCTCGGCACGGTAGCTGTCACACCCGGGGACAGCCCGTGGCTTGCGCCAGACGTGCAGTTCTTCTGCTCATGTGCAGCCCAGGTGTCCGGTTGGCACTAGCCTCATGACGTCGACGCTCGTCCCACCGCATCCTGGAGGCCCGTCGTGTCCATCCGTGTGTTCCTCGTCGATGATCACGAGGTCGTCCGACGTGGGCTCAAGGATCTGCTGGACGCCGAGGAGGACATCGACGTCGTCGGCGATGCCGCGACCGCGGGGATGGCGCTGGCGCAGATCGCCCGGACCGCACCCGACGTCGCCGTCCTCGACGTCCGCCTGCCCGATGGCAACGGCATCGAGGTGTGCCGCGAGGTGCGGGCCCGCGACCCCCGCATCGCGTGCCTGATGCTGACCTCCTTCGGCGACGACGAGGCGCTCTTCGACGCCATCATGGCAGGAGCCGCCGGCTACCTCCTCAAGGACATCCGCGGCAACGACCTGATCGATGCGGTGCGGCGCGTGGCCGCCGGGGATTCGCTGCTCGACCCATCGCTGACCGGCAAGGTGCTCGAGCGACTGCGCCGGGGCGACGAGGAGGATCCCCGGCTCAAGGCGCTGTCGGAACAGGAGCGCAAGATCCTGGCGCTGATCGCCGAAGGTCTCACCAACCGTCAGATCGCGGAGCGGATGCATCTGGCGGAGAAGACGGTGAAGAACTACGTCTCGAACCTGCTCTCCAAGCTCGGCATGTCCCGGCGGACCGAAGCGGCGGTCTTCTACACCCAGGTCGAGCACGGCGAGGAATGAGCGGCCGGCCGGCCCACCGGCGGCAGCGGGTCCCGCCAGCGGTCCCTGCGCACGGTGACAGAGGTCCCTGCCGGTGGCGCCCGCGGACACGCACGCTGCCCTGAGACGTTCGAGAGTCCGGCGTGCAGGAGTCCAGGGTGACCAAGCTGACCGATCGTCATGGCCTCGAGGTCCTGCCGCTGAACCAGTGTCTGTCGCTGCTGCGGAGCAGGCCGCTCGGTCGGCTGGCCTACCAGGCAGCTGGCACACCTGTCGTGGTGCCGGTCAACCACCTGGTCGATGGCACGACCGTGGTGCTGCGGACCGTCGCGGGGGGCAAGCTCGAGATCGGTCTCGCCGGCAAGCCCGTGGCCTTCCAGCTCGACGACCACGACCCCGCACGTGGGACGGGATGGAGCGTGCTCGTGCAGGGACGGGCCGAGGTCGTCGAGGACCCCGATCTCCTCGCCCGGTACGAGGACGAGTTGGACAGCTGGGCCATCGGTGACAGCACCGAGGTGTCCTGGCTCAGGATCGTGCCGGACGAGGTCTCGGGCCGCCGTCTCCGCCGCTCGAACTGAGCGATCGCAACGAAACGACCGTCCACGCGTCGATCCGGTGCGATCTGCCCCGTCTCGCCGTCTCCGCCGCTCGAACCGAGCGATCGCAACAGAACGACCCTCCACGCGTCGATCCGGTGCGATCCGCCCCGTCCCGCCGTCTCCGCCGCTCGAACCGAGCGATCGCAACGAAACGACCGTCCACGCGTCGATCCGGTGCGATCCGCTTCGGAGCCGGGGACGGACACCGCGCGACGGACCCGAACGGCAGCCGGCCCGAACAGCAGCGGGCCCGAACGGCAGCAGGCCCGACCGGCAGCAGGCGCGCCGGGCCGGGCTACCCTGATGGCCGGCGGCACCTAGACGGGGCCGCCGATGACACCCGGGGAGCTCGGGCGACGCCGAGCTGAGAGGGTGGCCGGCCGCGCAACGCGGCAGTGTCACCGACCCGTGGAACCTGCTCCGGGTAATGCCGGCGATAGGGAGGTGACACGATGCCAGGCGAGCAGTCCGAGGCCCCGACGACGGGACACAGCGGGCGGCGCCAGGTACTCGTCCTGGCCGGCGGCGACGCCGTCCTGCTCCCGCTCCCCCGGCCGTTGCCCCGCCTCGACCTGGTCGTGGCCGCCGATGGTGGCTACGCCACCGCGGCGCTGCTCGAGGTCCCGGTCGACCTGCTCGTCGGTGATCTGGACTCGGTGGACCCCGACGACCTGGAGACCGCGCGGGCGGCCGGCACCCGCATCGAGCAGCACCCGGTCGACAAGGACCGCACGGATCTCGCCCTCGCGCTGGACGCGGTCCTGACCAGCGGCCCTGCCGACGTGTTGCTGGTCGGCGGACACGGTGGCCGCCTCGATCACCTGCTCGCCAACGTCGCCCTGCTCGCCGCGCCGGCCTACGCCACACTCCGGCTGACGGCGCTGCTCGGCGACGCGGTGGTCACGGTCATCCACGACCGTGCCACGCTCGTCGGGAGCTCCGGCGAGCTGGTCAGCCTCCTGGCGATGCACGGCCCCGCGAGCGGGGTCACCACCACGGGCCTCAGGTTCCCTCTCGAACGGGCGATGCTGCCCGTCGGCTCCTCACTGGGTGTCAGCAACGTGTTCACCGGCGCGCGCGCGACGGTCACCGTCACCGACGGTGTCCTCGTCGCGGTGCAGCCCGGTGTCCCACCGGACGCCGACAACACCAGTCACTGAGGAGTACCCGTGACCAACCCCACGCACCATCTCGTCGCCCTGCTCGCCGCCGCACTGCTCATCAGCGCGTGCGGCGACGACGGGCCCACCACCGACCCGGGGAGCGACCCCACCGACGAGGCCACCGACGACACGACCGACGACGCGGACGCAACGACCGACGGCGACACGACCGACGACACGACCGACGACGCGGACGCAACGACCGACGACGCGGACGGAACGACCGACGAGGACGCCGACGAGCCGAGTGAGGTGACCCTGCTGACCCATGACTCCTTCGACGTCTCGGAGGACGTCCTGGCCTCCTTCACTGCGGACACCGGCATCGAGGTGACGATCGTGCCGCTCGGTGATGCCGGCACCGCGCTCAACCAGACGATCCTCACCCAGGATGCACCCCAGGGTGATCTGCTCTTCGGGGTGGACACCACGTTCCTCTCCCGCGCCCTCGAGGCGGAGCTGTTCACGCCCTACGCGAGCCCGATGCTCGACGAGGTCGACGAACGCTTCCAGCTCGATCCCGAGCTGCGGGCGATCCCGGTCACCTACGGCGACGTGTGCCTCAACCACGACGTCGCCTGGTTCGACGACCGCGACCTCGAGGTCCCCGACGACCTCGCCGACCTGACCGACCCGGCCTACGCGGGCCTGCTCACGGTCCAGAACCCGGCCACCTCCTCCCCCGGCCTGTCCTTCCTGCTCGCGACCATCGAGCGCTTCGGCGAGGACGGCTACCTCGACTTCTGGGAGGAACTGGTCGCCAACGACGTGGTCGTGACCGACGGCTGGTCCGAGGCCTACTACGACGAGTTCAGCGGGACCGGCGGCGGGGACCGGCCCCTGGTCGTCTCCTACGCCTCCAGTCCACCCGCCGAGGTGTACTTCGCCGACCCGCAGCCCGAAGAGGCACCGACCGGGGTCATCGAGGCGTCCTGCTTCCGCCAGGTCGAGTTCGTCGGGATCCTCGCCGGCACCGAGCGCCAGGCCGAAGCGCAGGCACTGGTCGACTTCCTGCTCTCGCCGACCTTCCAGGAGGACGTGCCGCTCACGATGTTCGTCTTCCCGGTCAACGAGGAAGCCGAACTGCCCGAGGTGTTCGTGGAGCACGCGGTGGTCCCGAGCGACCCACTGGAGCTCGACCCCCAGGTGATCGGCGCACAGCGTGAGGCCTGGATCGAGGCGTGGACGGCCACGGTGCTCCGGTGACGAGCGGGCCGAGCGGGGCGGGCAGGTCGAGCGCGACGAGCGCGACGAGCGCGACGAGCGCGACGAGCGCGACGAGCGCCGGCGACAGCGGGCGCGGGACGGCTGAGCCCGCGACCCCGCGGGGCACCGCTCGTCGCCGGGCGCCCCGCTGGGTCACCCTCGCTCTGCTCGCGCTCCCGGTGATCTTCCTCGGCTGGTTCTTCGTCTGGCCGGTCAGCGCGATCGTCGGGCTCGGGCTGGCTCCCGACGGCGAGGTGGATCTCTCCGTCCTGTCGCGGGTGGTCACCGACGACGGAGTGCGCAGCGTCGCCTGGTTCACGCTGTGGCAGGCGGTGGCCTCGACCGGGCTGACCCTGCTCGTCGCGCTGCCCGGCGCCTACGCCCTGGCTCGGCTGGAGTTCCGGGGCCGCCGTTCCCTGCAGGCGGCCGTCACGGTGCCCTTCGTGCTGCCGACGGTGGTGGTGGGCTCGGCCTTCCTGGCGCTGCTCGGTCCGCGCAGCCCCGTCAACTCCGCCCTGGTGGCGGTGCTCGGCGACGCCGCCCCGACCCTCGATCTGCGCCGGACAGTGACGGCGATCCTGCTCGCCCACGTGTTCTTCAACTACGCGGTCGTCGTGCGCACCGTGGGTGGCCTGTGGTCGATGCTGGATCCCCGGCTCGAGGATGCCGCCCGGGTGCTCGGTGCCTCCCGCTGGCGGACCTTCCGGGAGGTGTCCCTGCCGCTCCTCAGCCCCGCGATCGCGGCCTCGGCCGCGATCGTCTTCCTGTTCACCTTCACCTCCTTCGGTGTGGTCCTGATCCTCGGTGGCCCCGGCCGGGCGACGATCGAGGTGGAGATCCACCGGGCCACGACCCAGCTCCTCGACCTGCCGCTGGCCTCCACCCTGGCGCTCCTGCAGCTCGTCGCCGTCCTCACGGCACTCGCCGTGTACGGGCGCCTCACCCGGCGGGTGCAACAGCAGCGACTGGTCGCTGCGGAGCGCACACGCCGTCCACCCCGCACCCCGGGCGAGCGGTGGTTCCTGCGGGCGAACCTGGCCGTGATCGTCCTCCTGGTGCTCAGCCCGCTGGCGGTGCTGGTGGAGCGGTCGCTGGTGACCGCCTCCGGCTACGGGCTGGCCAACTGGCAGCGACTGCTGGTCGACGAGCCGAGTTCCGTGCTGGCCGTGCCGGCCGGGCAGGCGGTGCGCAACTCGCTGGCGTTCGGCCTCGGCGCCACGCTGGTCGCGCTGCTGGTCGGTGGCCTCGCCGCCACCGCCGCCACCGTCGGACGGGGCTGGATCACGGGCCTGGTGGACCGGGCGCTCATGGTCCCCCTGGGGACCTCGGCCGTGACCGTCGGGTTCGGCTTCCTGATCGCGCTGGACCGTCCCGTGGACCTGCGCGGGTCCCCGTGGCTCGTCCCGATCGCCCAGGCGCTGATCGCCACGCCCTTCGTGGTCCGCACCCTGCTGCCGGTCCTGCGTTCGATCGACCAGCGGCTGCGGGACGCCGCTGCGGTGCTGGGCGCCAGCCCGGGCCGCGTCTGGCGCGAGATCGATCTCCCGATCGTCGGCCGGGCGCTGCTGGTGGCGGCCGGCTTCGCGTTCGCGATCGCGGTCGGGGAGTTCGGCGCGACCGTCTTCGTCGCCCGGGCCACGCTGCCGACGATGCCGGTGGCGATCTTCCGCCTGTTGGGCCGACCCGGGGTGACCAACTTCGGCCAGGCCATGGCGATGTCGACCCTGCTTGCCGCGATCACCGCCGCGGCGCTGCTGACCATCGATCGGCTGCGGGTGGGCGCCGTGGGCCGGTTCTGATGCTGCGGATCTCAGACCTGACCCTGGCCTACGACGGCACCGTCGTCGTGGACGACCTCTCCCTGGCCGCTGAGGACGGCGAGGTGCTCTGCGTCCTCGGCCCGTCCGGCTGCGGCAAGTCCACGCTGCTACGGGCCGTAGCCGGGCTGGAACCCCCGCTGACCGGCACGGTCCACCTCGACGACCAGGATCTGGCCGGGCTGCGCCCCGACCAGCGCGACGTCGGGCTGATGTTCCAGGAGCACGCGCTGTTCCCGCACCGGACCGTGGCGGAGAACGTGGCCTTCGGCCCCCGGGTCCACGGGCTCGACCGCGCGTCCGTCCGCGAGCGGGTCGGCGGGGCCCTCGCCCTGGTGGGCCTCGGCGGGACCGCTGACCGGCACGTCGACGAGCTCTCCGGCGGGGAGCGCCAACGGGTGGCACTGGCCCGCGCCATCGCACCTCGGCCGCGGTTGCTGATGCTCGACGAGCCGCTCGGCTCCCTGGATCGGGCGCTGCAGACACGTCTGCTCGAGGAGCTGCCCCAGGTGTTCACCGAGCTCGGAACCACCGTCCTCTACGTCACCCACGACCAGGACGAGGCGCTGTCCCTGGCGGACCGCATCGCGGTCATGCGCGCCGGACGCATCGAGCAGCTCGGCAGCCCCACGGCGCTGTGGCGTGGCCCGCGGACCCCCTTCGTCGCCTCCTTCCTCGGGCTCGACCACACGGTCCCGGTACGCGCGCAGGCAGAGCACGTCGACACCCCCTGGGGCCGGGTCCCTCGCGCCGCGGTCAGCGACGCCGGAGCCGGCACCGGTGACCGCGAGGCCGTGCTCCTGCCCGAGGCCCTGCGGCTGGTGTCCGCCACCACCCCACCCAACGACGGCGAGCTGCCCGTGGCGGCGACCGTGACCAGCCGCCGCTTCCAGGGCGACCACCTCCGACTGGTGGTGGAGGCCGACACGGGCCAGCGGCTGCACGTGCCCGCCTGGCGCGGGCACCTCCCCGACGTCGGCGACCGGGTGACCCTGGCCGTCGAGGTCGCGGGGATCCACCTGCTGGCCGAGGAAGCCGACCAGTAGCCTGCCGGCAGCGATCCGGAGGCAACGGCGATGGACGGTTCCACCCGAGCGCTGGTCGACCACGTGCCCCAGGAGGGGCAGCTCACCCACGTCCTCCTGCGTCCCGAACGTCGCGGCCGACCCCGCTCGGTGGATCGGGCCGACGTGGTGGCCGGCCTCGGTCTGGTCGGCGATCACCGCTCGGCGGGCCGATCCCCGGACCCGACCGCCAAGCGGCAGGTCACCCTGCTCCAGTCCGAGCACCTGCCGGTGGTCGCCGGCCTGCTGGGCCGGGACGCGCTCGACCCGACGCTGCTACGGCGCAACCTCGTGGTCGCGGGGATCAACCTCGCGTCACTGCGCGACCGCCGCTTCCGGATCGGTGACGTCGTGCTGGAGGGCACCGGCTGGTGTCACCCCTGTTCGCGGATGGAGGAGGCGCTCGGCCCCGGCGGGTTCCAGGCCATGCGGGGCCACGGCGGGATCACTGCGCGGATCCTGACCGACGGCTCCCTCGAGCTCGGCGCCGTGGTGCGCGTCGACACGCCGGCCGCCGGTGGCGCGTGAGCCTCGTACCACCCGGGGAGGCCGGCCGCCGGTGGCGCGTGAGCCTCGTACCACCCGGGGAGGCCGGCCGTGGCGGGTTGCTACCGTGACCCGACGACCCGTGTGCACCCGGGTCCGCCGGCGGGTCATGCACCGGTCCCCTGCGAGCGGGCCCGTCCCGTCCTGATGGAGCCGACGTGACCACCGACCAGCAGCCGTCCGAGCAGCACCGCAGCGATGCCGAACGCATCGTCGCCGAGCTCGACCTCGAGACCAAGGTGGCGTTGCTGTCGGGCACCGACAAGTGGCACCTCGAGGGCATCCCCGGCGCCGGGCTCGCACCGATCATGGTCGCCGACGGTCCCCACGGGCTGCGCAAGGCCGGTGGGGACGATCTCACCCTCTCCGACGCGGTCCCGGCGACCTGCTTCCCGACGGCGGTGACGCTGGCGAGTAGCTGGGACCCGGAACTGCTCACGGCCGTCGGCGCAGCGCTGGGTCGCGAGGCGCGCACCGAGCAGGTCGCCGTGCTGCTCGGTCCCGGCCTCAACCTCAAGCGCCATCCGGCCGGTGGCCGCAACTTCGAGTACCTCAGCGAGGACCCGCTCCTGGCCGGCACGCTGGCCGGTGCCCTGGTCCGCGGGATCCAGTCGGAGGGTGTCGGCGCGTGCCTCAAGCACCTGGCGGCCAACCACCAGGAACGGTTCCGGATGATCGTCGACACGATCGTCGACGAGCGGACCTTGCGGGAGATGGAGCTCACGGCCTTCCAGATCGCGGTCGAGACCGGTCGCCCGTGGACGGTGATGAGCGCCTACAACCGCCTGAACGGGACCTACTGCTCCGACCACCGCTGGCTGCTGACCGAGGTGCTGCGCGAGGAGTGGGGCTTCGACGGCCTGGTGATGTCCGACTGGGGCGGGCTGAACGACCGCGTCGCCGCCACCGAGGCCGGCTGCGACCTGGAGATGCCCGGCAGCGGCGGGGCCCTGGACCGTGAGGTGCTGCTCGCCGCCGAGCAGGGGCGGCTGCCGGCAGCGGAGATCGACCGCTGCGCGCAGCGTGTCGTCGAACTGCTGATCCGCGCCGGTGCGCACCGCACCCCCGACGCCTCCTTCGACGCGGCGGCCCACCACGCCCTGGCACGCCGGGCCGCCGCTGCCGGGACCGTCCTGTTCACCAACGACGGCACGCTGCCGTTGCTGGCCCCCGAGCGCGCGGCCCCCGGCCAGCTGACCGTCATCGGCGCCTTCGCCGCCACCCCCCGCTACCAGGGCTCCGGCAGCTCCCAGGTCACCCCCCTGCGGCTGGACGATCTGCGTACGGCCCTCACCGCCCGGCTCGACGGCGAGGTGGCCGTCGGGTACGCGCCGGGCTACGACCCGGTCACCGGGGCGACCACCGACCAGTTGGTGGCCCAGGCGGTGGCACAGGCCGACGCCGCCGATGTGGCCGTCGTCGTGGTCGGACTGCCCGAGAGCTACGAGTCCGAGGGCTTCGATCGGCAGCACCTCGCGCTGCCGCCCGGCCACACGCGGGTGGTCGAGGCCGTGCTGGCGACCGGCACGCCGACGGTGGTGGTCCTGCAGAACGGTGCGCCCGTGGTGATGCCGTGGGCCGGACGCGCCGCCGCGGTCGTGGAGGCCTACCTCGGTGGTCAGGGTGGGGGCAGCGGTCTGGCCGACGTCCTCGTCGGCGACGTCGATCCCGGTGGACGGTTGGCCGAGTCCTTCCCCGCCGCGGTCGCCGACCTGCCCGCCGACGCCAACTTCCCGGGCCATCCCAAGCAGGTCCAGCACCGCGAGGGTCCCCTGATCGGCTACCGGTTCCACGACACGGCCCAGATCCCGGCCGCCTTCCCCTTCGGCCATGGGCTCAGCTACTCGAGCTTCGCGATCAGCGACCTCGAGGTGACCGGAGACGGCACGGACCGCACCGTCCACGTCACCGTCCGCAACACCGGCGCGCGCGCCGGCAGCGAGGTGGTGCAGCTGTACCTGCACGCCGTGGACTCGGTGGTGTGGCGACCGGCCAAGGAGCTGAAGGGCTTCGCCAAGCTCGAGCTCGCCGCCGGTGAGGAGCAGCGCGTGGCGCTGCAGCTCGACCGCCGGTCCTTCCGGGTCTACGACGTCGCCGCGCAGGCATGGGTCGTGGAGGCCGGCAGCTACGAGGTGCTCGTCGGCCGGTCCTCGGTCGACCTCGCGGCGCGGGCCACGATCGAGGTGGCCAGTGACGACCACCTCACCCCGGCGACGATCCCTGCCGGGACGCTGGCCGACGACGAGGAGTTCGCCGCCCTGCTCGGTCACCCCGTCCCGGAGCCCGACCCGGTACGGCCGTTCCACCGCAACAGCTCCGTGGCCGATCTGCCCGCGACCCCGCTCGGCGCACGGGTGCACACGGCCCTGCTGGCCGCCGCGCACCGTCGCATCGAGGGGGCAGCCGGCGCCGACGACGCCAGCCGGCGCATGTTCGAGGCCGTGATCGACGAGGCACCGCTGCGGGCGATCAGCCTGCTCGGGGGCGGCAAGCCCCCGATCCGCTGGATCGACGCGCTGATCGACCTGCTGAACGGGCGACCCCGCCAGCGGATCACCGGGCTGCTCGAGCAGCTGCGCGGGTGATGACCCCGGTCAGTAGACCGGGATCGAGCTGTCCACCTGCCGGCTGTAGGCGGTGATCCCACCCCGCATCGAGCGGGCCCGGAAGCCGGCGCCCCTCAGCAGCTGCGTCGACTCCAGCGAGCGCACCCCCGACCGGCAGTGGACGACGTACTCCATGGTCGGGTCCAGCTCCGACAGCTGACCCGCGAGGCTGTCCTTGGGGATCAGCCTCGCCCCGGGGATGCGGTTGATCTCGTACTCGTGGGGCTCGCGCACGTCCAGCAGCGCCACGTCGGGCTTGGAGGCGATCTCCGCGTACTCGGTCGGCAGGATCTCCAGCTCGGCCAGTGACAGGTCCGCTTCGACCGCGCGGTCATGGGAGGGCACGCCACAGAAGGCCTCGTAGTCGATCAGTTCCGTCACCGTCGGCTCCGGACCGCACACCGGGCAGGCGGGGTCCTTCCTGACCGTGACGTACAGCCACTCCTGCGCCAGGGCGTCGTACAGCCCCAGGCGTCCGATCATCGGCTCACCGATGCCGGTCAGCAGCTTGATGGCCTCGATGCCCTGGGCCGTCCCGATGTGGCCGGCCATGATGCCGAGCACCCCGCCCTCGGCGCAGTTGGGGACCATGCCCGGCGGCGGCGGCTCGGGGAACATGCACCGGTAGCACGGTCCCTCAGCGGCGTAGAACACGCTCAGCTGCCCCTCGAAGCGGAAGATCGAGCCGTACACGTTCGGCTTGCCCAGCAGCACGCACGCATCGTTGACGAGGTAGCGCGTGGGGAAGTTGTCCGTGCCATCGATGACCAGGTCGTAGCCCTCGATGATCTCGAGCGCGTTCTCCGAGGTCAGGAAGACCCGGTGCTCCACCACCTCGACGTGGGGGTTGACCTCCAGGATCGAGGCTCGCGCCGAGTCGACCTTGTGCGTGCCGAGGTCAGAGGTGCCGTGGATGATCTGTCGCTGCAGGTTGGAGGCATCGACGACGTCGTCATCGACCAGCCCGATCGTGCCCACACCGGCGGCCGCGAGGTACAGCGCCAGCGGCGAGCCGAGCCCGCCGGTCCCCACCAGCAGGACCCTGGCTGCCTTGAGCCGCTCCTGGCCCTCCATCCCGACGTCGGGGATGATCAGGTGACGCGAGTAGCGGGCGATCTCCTCGTGGGAGAGCGCTGCACGACGATCGACGACCGGTCGGGACACGGGGTACTCCTCGAGAGGATCGGCGGTGAGCGGCACGTCGAAGCGGCCGCCACCGCGGCGCGGGGGCGCAGTGTCCCGGGTCGGCCGCGGTACGGCGCCCGGCGCCAGTGGGAACGGTGCGAACCCCGCCATGGCGGGACGTGCTCAGACGTTCATGCCCATCGCACGCAGTTCCTCGCGCACGTAGTCGGCGATCATGTCGGTGGACCACGGGGGGGTGAACGTGAACTCCACCTCGACGCGGTCAACGCCCGGCATGGCGCCGAGGATCACCGAGCACTGCTGGTGGATCACCTCGGTGAGCGGGCACCCCATGGAGGTCAGGGTCATCAGCACGTGGGCGTAGCCGCGCTCGGGCTTGGTGACCTCGTAGACGAGCCCCAGATCGACGATGTTGTAGCCGATCTCCGGGTCGACGACGGCGCGGAGCCCGTTCATGAGGGCCTGGGAAGACGGCATGCCGTCCTCCTCCAGTGGCAGGTCCTCGAAGGGGTGCCGCTGGCGCGGCGGTTCCTCCACGGGCGCGCTGCCGTCCGGGGTGTCGTACTCCGGCACCTCGTCGTCGCGGGTGGTCGTAGCGGTGCTGTCATGGGTGCTCACGGTCACTCCTCGTGGGTGACGGTGTGGGCGGATGCTCCCTGCTCGTAGCTCTGGATGGCATCCCTGAGGGCCATCCAACCGAGCAGGGCACACTTGACGCGGACGGGGAACTTCGCGACCCCGGTGAAGGCGATGCCGTCGCCGAGATCGTCGGGACGCCCTGGCTCGTCCCCGTGCATCATCCGCCGGAAGTCCTCGGTGAGGTCCAGGGCGTCCTTGAGCTCGCGGCCGGTCACGGCCGCGGTCATCGCCGAGGCGGATGCCTGGCTGATCGAGCATCCCTCGCCGTCGAAGACCACCGCGTCGAGGTGGTCGTCGACGACCCGGATGCGCAGGTCCATCTCGTCGCCGCACAGCGGGTTGGAGTGGTGGACGTGGACCGCTTCGTCCTCAAGTTCCGGGGCCCGGTTCTTGGGCTTTCGGTAGTGGTCCAGGATGATCTCCTGGTACAGGTCCTCCATCGACACGACGGGCCTCCTCAGCGGGCGAAGAACGCGGCAGCGGCGCCGAGCCCGTCCACCAGGGGCTCGAGGTCGTCGCGGTCGTTGTACACGTAACCGCTCGCCCGGGTGGTCGCGGTCACGTCCAGGCAGCGCAGCAGCGGCTTGGCGCAGTGGTGACCGACCCGCACACACACCCCGCGCGAGCCGAGCATGGCGCCGACGTCGTGGGGATGGATGCCCTCGAGCACGAACGAGACGGCGCCACCGCGCAGGTCCACGTCCTTCGGGCCATGCACCGTCACCCCGGCGATCGTACCCAGGGCGTCGAGCAGGTGGCCGGTGAAGCTGCGTTCGTGAGCGCGCACCGCGTCCATCCCGTAGCCACGGAGCACCTCGACCGCGGCAGCCAACCCGGCAGCCTCGGCGATCATGGGCGTGCCGGCCTCGAACCGGTGGGGGATGTCGTTCCACGTGGCGCCGGTCAGGGTGACGTCCCGGATCATGTCACCGCCGGTCAGGAACGGCTCCATGCGCTCGAGCAGGTCGGGCCGCGCCACCAGCGCCCCGATCCCGGTGGGCCCCAGCATCTTGTGGCCGGTGACCGCGTAGCTGTCGACCCCGAGGTCACGGAAGCTGACCGGCAGGTGGGGCGCCGCCTGGGTGCCGTCCACATGGACCACGGCCCGGTCGTTGGCGTCCTTGACCATCCGGGTCAGGCGCGCGACGTCGTTGATCGTGCCGAGCACGTTCGAGACATGGACGAAGGCCGCGAAGGTGACGCGGCCGTCCGCCAGCAGGCCGGCCGCGGCCTCCAGGTCGAGCTGCCCGTCGGCGGTGAGCGGGACGTGACGGACCTCGGCACCCAGCGCGCGAGCCGCCTCGGTGAAGGGCACCAGGTTGGCGTGGTGCTCCATCACCGTGGACAGCAGGACATCGCCCGGGCCGAGGCGGGCACGCACGTAGCCGTAGGCGACGAGGTTGCAGGCCTCGGTGGCGTTCTTGGTGAACACCACGCCGGTGGGGTCGGCATCGAGGAACGCCGCCAGGCTCGTCCGGGCGCCCTCGTAGAGGTCCGTCGCCTCCTCGGCCAGGGAGTAGACCCCGCGGTTGACGTTCGAGCGCGACCAGCGGTAGTACCGGTCCATGGCATCGAGCACCGGCTCCGGGGTCAGCGAGGAGGCTGCGGAGTCCAGGTACACCAGTCGGTGTCCGTCGATCTCCCGATGCAGGATCGGGAAGGAACGACGGACGCTGGCGACATCGATGGCCATGGTCGGCCTCACAGGGTGGGGATGGGCCTCAGACGCCGGCCGCGTGTGCCGCGCGGATGCCCTCGTAGCCGCCCTCCTCGAGCTCGTCGGCGAGCTCCGCGCCGCCCGAGGCCACGATACGGCCTTCGAACATCACGTGGACCTGGTCCGGGGAGATGTAGCGCAGGATACGGGTGTAGTGGGTGATGATGAGCACCCCGAGCTCCGGACCGGAGATCCGGTTGACGCCCTCGGCGACGGTCTTCAGCGCGTCGACGTCGAGCCCGGAGTCGGTCTCGTCGAGCACCGCGAGCTGCGGCTTGAGCAGCGCCGCCTGCAGGATCTCGAAGCGCTTCTTCTCACCGCCGGAGAAGCCCTCGTTGACCGAGCGCTGGAGGAAGGACGCGTCGACGTCCAGCTCCGCCATCTCGGTGCGCAGGGTCTGCATGAACTCGCGGACCGGCACGTCCTCGTCACGGACCGCGTTCACGGCGGTGCGCAGGAAGTTGGTCACCGACACCCCCGGTACCTCGACCGGGTACTGCATCGCGAGGAACACGCCCAGCCGCGCCCGCTCATCGGGGGTCAGCTCGTTGAGCTCGCTCCCCTTGAAGGTCATCGTGCCACCGGTCACCTCGTAGGCGGGGTGGCCGGCGATGGCGTAGGCCAGCGTGGACTTGCCGGAGCCGTTGGGGCCCATCAGGGCGATCGTCTGGCCCTTGTCGAGGTCGAGGTTGACGCCGCGGAGGATCTCCGTGCCGTCCGCCTCGACCTTCAGGTCGCGGATCTCGAGGTCAGCCATGGGATGTGCGCTTTCGTGTGGGAGGTCTGCAGGTGGTGGAACGATCGAGCCGGACATCGTGGCGCCGGCTGTGACTCGTTGGGCGGTGCTCAGTGGGCGGGGAACGGTGCCCCGTTGCGGGCGGCGCTGGTGTCGACGACGACGTCATCCCCGTCGAGGTGCACCTCGAAGGTCGGGACAGGCCGCATCGCCGGCAGCGATGAGGGCCGTCCGTCGTCGAGGTCGAACGTCGAGCCGTGCAGGGAGCACTCCACGCCGTTGCCCCAGACGGTGCCGCCATCGGCCAGCGACCACTGCTGGTGGGAGCAGGTGTCGTGGATCGCCTTGACGTCCTGGCCGATCCGGACCAGACACACCGGGACGCCGTCGACGTCGAGGCGGACCGGCTGGCCCTCCTCCAGTGCGGAGAAGCGGGCGTGCGCCTCACTCATCGTGGTGGTCCTTGAGACTCGCGTCGTTCACCTGGAACCGCGACAGGTCGGCGGCGGCGATGCGCTCGTCGATCTCGGTGAGCGCAGCGGCCTCGACCCCGGGGAGGGTCACCTCGGCGAAGGCCTCGCGGAAGAACCCGGTGACGATCAGCCTCAGCGCCTCCTCCCGCGGGATGCCGCGGGAGGTGAGGTAGTACAGCTGTAGTGCGTCGATCTGACCCGTGGCCGACCCGTGCCCGGCCACGATGT
>JAWOCZ010000216.1:0-4546 GCA_046483565.1 Nitriliruptoraceae bacterium | reverse complement strand
ACCAGCCAGCAGGAGCGAGAGAGTGGCCGACACGCCGAAGCACCACGATGCGCGGTCCGGTCCCGGGGACCACGACCGGGCCCCCTGGACCGCTGCGGTCGTCACGGCCAGCGATGGGGTGTCCGCTGGCGAGCGCAGCGATCGTTCCGGCCCGGCCGTGGTCGCGCAGCTGGTCGCCGCCGGGTTCGCGGTCCCCACCGTCGAGGTGGTCCCGGACGAGCGGAGCGTCATCGCCGACACGCTGCGGTGGCTCGCGGACGAGGAGGGGTTCGCGGTCGTGGCGATCACCGGCGGCACCGGCTTCGGGCCGCGGGACGTCACGCCCGAGGCGACCCTGGACGTGATCGACCGGGCCGCGCCCGGGCTCGCGGAGGCGATGCGCGCCGCCGGCCGGCAGCACACGCCGATGGCGGATCTGTCGCGCGGTGTCTGCGGCCTGCGAGGCAGCACCCTCCTGCTCGACCTGCCCGGCAGCCCCAAGGGCGCGACCGAGAGCCTGGAGGCCGTGCTCGGACTGCTGCCGCACGCCCTCGACCTGCTGGCCGGGGACACCGCCCACGTTCCCGGCCCCCCGACGGACTGAGGCCCCCCGACGGACTGAGGCCCCCCGACGGACTGAGGCCCCTCGACGGACTGAGGGGGCACGAGCGCGGCGGCCGGGGCCGAACGAAGAGATGGTCCGCCGTCCGCCCGGTGGGCTCCCGACCACCGGACGGACGTGGACCTGTGTCCGGCACCGGGCTCCCGACCGGTGCCGCTCCCTACTCCCGTACACGAAGGGGATGCGGACACCGTACGTTCGTCTGCATGCGCGCGCGGTCCGCGATCGTTGCAAGCGGTTTCGGCGTGCGCTGGGCGCGCGACATTGCGGCATCGCCGCAACGACCACGGTCGTAGCGTGCGATCGTCGCCAAACGCTTCCTCACCGGCCCGTCAACCGCCGATGTAGGACATCTCGACCCGGGGTCCCGACAGACCGTCGGCCGACCGCAACTCCGAGGCGCGATCAACCCGCCCCCGCCAGATGTCGGCGACCACGGCGCGCAGCGTTGCGTCGTCCGCACCGCCACGCAGCACCGCCCGCAGATCGTGCCCGGAAGCGGCGAACAGGCAGGTGAACAGCTCCCCGATCGCCGACAAGCGGGCGCGCACGCAGGTCCGGCAGAAGGGGCGGGTCACGCTGGCGATCACGCCGACCTCGCCACCACCGTCGAGGTAGCGGTAGCGCTCGGCGACCTCACCGGGTCGCGTGGGCTCGACCGGCTCCAGGGCCCACCGCCGCGCGAGCCGGTCCACCACCTCGGCGGCCGGGACGACCCGGGACCGGTCCCAGCCGTTCGAGGTGCCGACGTCCATGAACTCGATGAAACGGAGCACCACGCCGGCGTCGCGCGCCCAGCCGGCCAACGGCTCGATCTGCTCCTCGTTGGCACCGCGCTGCAGGACGGTGTTGACCTTGACCTTCAGCCCTGCCTCCTGCGCGGCAGCCACCCCGTCCAGCACCGAGGTGACTGGCAGGACCGTGTCCCCGATCAGCTTGAAGACGGCATCGTCCAGCGCATCGAGGCTGACGGTCACCCGGTCGAGGCCGGCCGCTGCCAGCGCCGTGGCGTACTGCGGGAGCAGCGTGCCGTTGGTGGTCAGGGCGAGATCCTCGAGGGCGTCGATCGCGCGCAGGCCCGCCACCAGTTCCGGGAGGTCCCGACGCAGCAGCGGCTCTCCGCCGGTGAGCCGCACCTTGCGGACCCCGAGCTGGGCGAACACGCCCACCAGCCGCTCGAGCTCCTCGAAGCTGAGCAGCTCCGCGCGTGGGAGGAACGCGTGGTCGGCACCGAACAACTCCCGGGGCATGCAGTAGCCGCAGCGCAGGTTGCATCGATCGGTGACGGAGACCCGCAGATCCGTCACGGGCCGTGCGAGCCGGTCCAGGACCCGATCGGGGGCCGTTCCGGCGTCGGTGTCGGTATCGGACTCCATGGCGGGAACGTACCCAGCAGACGCGACGGTCGGTCCCAGCCGGGCCGAGAGCCGGTCCCAGCAGGTGCGACGGTCGGGGCAGCAGGCGCGAGGGTCGCTCGTCGGTAGCCTCGGACCGTGTGCTGCGTCACGCGGCGACCCCACCGGGCTCCCCACCGACCGCAGCGACACGGCCTGGCTGGCGTCATCGATCGGATCTGGAGTGGGTCATGCGGGTGCGGGTGTTCGGCGGCCTGACCGAGCATGTCGGAGGACACCACCTCGAGGTGCCGGTCCCCGACGACGGCTCGGCCAGCGTCGCTGACCTGCGGGTGGCGGTGGCCGCGGCCTACCCCCGCCTTGCCCCGCTGCTGCGCCAGGTCACCGTCGCGATCGACCTCGAGGTGGCCAGGGGCACCGACCCGATCCCGGCCGGCGCCGAGGTGGCGCTCCTCCCCCCGGTGGCGGGCGGATCGACGGCCGGACCGGGCTCCGAGGAGGCAGCGGTCCTCACCGGCCTGGTCACCCCACCCATCGACGTGGCCGGGGCCATCGCCGCGATCGCCGCCGACGCGGCCGGTGCCACCGCCCTCTTCCTCGGCACGGTGCGCGACCATGCACCCGGTCTCGCCGGGGTCGTCCAGCTCCAGTACACGGCCTACGAGCCGATGGCCGAACGCGAGCTCGCGGCGATCGCCGAGGAGGTCCGCGCGAGCTACCCGGCGGTGAACGGGATCGCGCTCCTCCACGCGCTCGGCGACCTGCCCGTCGGCGCCCACACGGTGCTGATCGCCTGCACCTCGGCGCACCGCACCGCCGCCTTCGACGCCTGCCGGGCGGCGCTCGAAGCGGTCAAGGACCGCGTCCCCGTCTTCAAGCGCGAGGTCACCACCGACGGCACCACCCGGTGGGTCGGCCTCGAACCCCCGACCGAGGACGCCACCCCGTCCCACCCCCTGCACCGCCCCGAGGAGGACGCATGACCGACCAGCAGCCCAACATCCGCGCCCTGCCCGCGACCGAGGCGGCGAGCCGGCTCGAGCAGAGCGACGCGATCGTCCTCGACGTCCGGACGCCACCCGAGTTCCTGCAAGCACGCCTGCCGGGGGCCGTCAACGTCGACTTCTACGGTCCGTCGCTGCGCGCGGAACTCGAAGCCCTCGACCGCGACGTACCGGTCCTGCTGTACTGCCGGTCCGGCCAGCGCAGCGGGAACCTGCACCCGCTGCTCGCCGAGCTCGGCTTCCGCGACGTGATCGACGTCAGAGGCGGCATCATCGCGTGGGTGCAGGCCGAGTTGCCCCTCGAGCAGTGATCTGCACTCGGCCCGGCGGGCCACCCCCTCGCCGGGCCGATGGGCCGTTCGGGTCGGACGGTGGGCGGCTCAGAGGGGGCGGTGTGCCCGGACGAGCACGTCGATCGCGGTGCGCCGCTCGCCCTCCACCTCGACGTCGCGGGTCACCTCGCCGGCCCGGTCCACGACGAGGCCGCTCCCCGCGATCGCCTCGGTGATGTCGTCCGGTGTCGGCAGGACCTCGGGATCGGGAGGTCCCCCGACACCCTCGTCCAGGTTGCGGCGCGCATGGGCGATCAGCAGGAAGGTGCCCCCCGGAGCGACGAGGGTTGCGGCCCGCCGCAGGACCTCGCGTTCCGCCGTCCGCGGCAGGTGGAGGTAGGCGAGCAGGACCACGTCGGCCGGCTGTAGGTCCTGTTCCTCGGTCAGGTCGGCCTGGGTGAACGTGACGGCGACCTGGCGGTGGTCGGCGAGCTGGCGGGCCTTCTCGATCGCGACGGCCGAGAACTCGACGGCCTCCACGTCGAAGCCCTGCTCGGCCAGCCAGAGCGCGTTGCGACCCTCCCCGGCCGCCAGATCGAGGACGCGCCCCCGGGGATGCTCGGCGAGTTGCTCGGCGACGAAGGCGTTGGGCCCCGCGGACCAGACGAGCTCGCGCTCGCGGTAGCGCTCGTCCCAGCTCGCGGCATCCATCGTCATCTCCGTGTCGCCGGGGGCTCATGCCGTCGTTGGTGGCGCGGTGAGCCGCGCTGCCGCGTCGATGGCCCAGCGATCGTCATCGAGTCGGAGACGGTAGACGAACGGGGCGCTGACGCGGTCGCCGGTGGTGACCTCCACTCGGGCCTCGACGGTCGCGGGCCCGCGCCGGTAGCACTCGGACAGCTCAGCCGTGGCGTCCTCGAGCAGCAACGGGAAGCTGCCCTCGATCAGCGCCCGGAAGGCGGCGGCGTCGACGCCGGTCCGGAACGCGGTCGTGGCCTGGGACAGCGCTGCCGCGAAGTCACGACGGGCGAGGTCGTCGAGCTGGGCGCTGATCGTGCCGAGCACCTCGTCTTCGACCTCCGCGATGCAGACCCCCGGACCGGCGAGGTGGTCGTCCGGCAACCGGTTCTCCGGGCCGGCGCGGTCCGGGCCGGCGCGGTCCGGATCGGCGGTATCCGGGTCGGCGTCCCGCGGGCCGGTGCCGTCCGGCTCGGCATCCTGCGGATCGGGGCCGTCGGGCTGGGCGGCCGGCGGTGGCGCAGCAGCAGGCTCGGTGACCGGATCGGCGCAGGCCGCAGCCATGACCGCGACGAT
>JAWOCZ010000203.1:0-17993 GCA_046483565.1 Nitriliruptoraceae bacterium | reverse complement strand
GCCTGGGTGGTGATGTCGGGGTCGTGAGCCGGCCAGGGTTGGCTGGATCCGTGCCCCACCCCGCCTGGGTGGTGATGTCGGGGTCGTGAGCCGGCCAGGGTTGGCTGGATCCGTGCCCCACCCCGCCCCAGCCGCGGCGGCCGCGCCGCGCGCGCGAGTAGCGGTGCCGACCGCGCGGGACGTCGGACGGTCCGGCTGTCAGCCCCGGTCGTCCGGCGCGAGTCCGGCAGCACCGACCTGCGCGCCCGCCTCCGCGAGCGATGGTTCCCGGGCGCCGAGCAACAGGTCGAGGTTGTGGCGCACGTCGTTGCGCTCGCGGAGGCGGACGGCCAGCAACCCGGCGCTCATCCAGACACCGGGATGCGCCACCATGCCACCGATCTCGGCCACCCGGCGGTCCCGGTCAGCGATCGCCGAGTCCCAGCCGTGCTCGTCGGTTTCGGCGAGGGTGGTCGCGAACCGCCAGGCGCCCGCTCGGGCGGTGACGATGCTGAAACGGATCAGCTCCGAGTTGGTCCGGGCCCCCAACCGCTCCAGCCAGCGCAGCCATGGCGACACCCGCTGCAGGTCCTTCTGGACCGCTGAGATCATCGAAGCCAGGATCGCGTTGATGCGGTCGTAGTCGCGTCGCAGCCCCGGTAGCTCGTCGCCGGGGGAGCAGCGGGCCGCCGCGATCCCGAGGTCGAGGTTGATGTGGGCGTTGATGCCGACCAGCAGGTGCTGCAGGATCAGTGGCCGCCACCTGTCCGCGAGGTCGAAGGTCAACGCCCACGATTGCTTCGGCGACCCACCGGCGTCCGCCGCTGCGACTGCATCGAGGTAGCGATCGGCGAACAGGCAGTCGAGCCGCACCATCCGCTCTGCATCGTCGAAGAAGCCGGTCTCGACCCCCTCCTGCACCTTCGCCGTGACCTTGCGGTACAGCACCGCGAAGTACCCCCGTCGATCCCCTTCGTCTCGGGCACGGGCGATGATGTCGTCCATGCCGGCCAGCGCCTCGTCGATGGTGGTCGTCCCCACAAAGCCCTCCGCTGCCTCGTCCGGCCATCCTGCCGGACGTCGCCGTCCTGCTGGCGGAACCCGGTCCGCGGGCCGGACTCCAGTCGGTCGTACCCGCTCGGCACGTGCTCACCGAGAGCGCACACCCCGCCCGGTTCGTTGACCTCAGCCGTGCGAGCCCGCAAGGTGGTGTGCGCGCTGGACCGGGGAGGGGTGGTGTGACGCTGGACGCGGACCTGGTGCTCGAGGGCGGCGGGGTCAAGGGGATCGCGCTCGTCGGTGCCGTCGCGGTGCTCGAGGAGCGTGGCTACCACTTCCACCGCGTGGCCGGAACGTCGGCCGGGGCGATCGTCGGCTCGCTCGTCGCGGCGGGCGTGTCCACGAACCGGCTGCGCGAGATCATGGAGCAGCTCGACTACCGGCGGTTCCGCGATGGCACGTGGGTCACCCGGCTAGGGCTGCCGGGGCAGCTGTTCACCCTGCTGCGCAGGAGCGGGATCTACCGCGGCGACTATCTGCGTGATTGGCTGCGCGAGGTGCTCGACGAGGCAGCCGTCCGGACCTTCGCCGACCTCCGGCTCGCCGACCCGGGCGCCGCAGTGTCCACCGGCCAGGAACACCGGCTGGTCGTCATGGCCTCCGACATCTCGCAGGGCCGCCTACGTCGCTTGCCGTGGGAGTACGACCGGTACGGGCTCGAAGCCGACGAGGTCGAGGTCGTCGACGCGGTGCGGGCATCGATGTCGCTGCCCTACTTCTTCCAGCCGGTGAAGCTGCGGGACCGCGTCGCTGGTGAGCGGTGCTGGTTGGTCGACGGCGGGATGCTGTCGAACTTCCCGGTCGACGTCTTCGATCGACGCGACGGGCAGGCTCCACGGTGGCCGACGATCGGCCTCAAGCTGTCGGCACGCCCTGGCGCAGCGCAGGGCGTCCGCCACCCGATCGGGGGCGTGTGGTCGATGAGCCGAGCGATGCTCGGCACCCTGACCGGGTTCTACGACCGGATCCACCTCGAACGCGCGGACGTGCTGGCTCGCACCATCTTCATCGACACGGGCAAGGTGAGTACCACCGACTTCGATCTCGGCCGGTCCGCCGCGCAGCAGCTCTACGACAACGGTCGCGCCGCGGCTGAGAAGTTCCTCGACGGCAGCGCCGACCGGCCGGGCTGGGACTTCGACGACTACGTTCGCCGGTTCCGCGAGCAACCCCCGGGGGCACCGGACTCCGAGCCCGGGTCCCGATCTGCCTGAGCCGCTGCGGCGTGGGTGGTGGTGTCGGGGTCGTGGGCCGGCCAGGGTTGGCCGGGTCCGTGCCCCACCCCGCCCCAGGCGCGGTGGCGGGCGCGCCGCGGCGCGCCCCCCGTGCTGGGTCCGGTGACGCCAGCCGGCCAGGGTTGGCCGGGTCCGTGCCCCGCTGCGGCGTGGGTGGTGGTGTCGGGGTCGTGAGCCGGCCAGGGTTGGCCGGGTCCGTGCCCCGCGGTGGCGGCGAGCGTGTCCCGCCCCGGTGGCGGCGAGCGTGTCCCGCCCCGCCGGTGGTGGCGGCGAGCGTGTCCCGCCGCGCGCGCGAGTAGCGTTGCGGACCGCGGCTGAGCCTGCTCCCGCTTCCCCGCCACCGCCAGGAGGACCTCCCGTGGACCCGGACGACAACGACCGCAGCGACGCTCTGGGAGCCGCGCGCGCGTCGGACGAGGCGGTCGGCTCCAAGCTCGAGGAGATCATCGCAACCCGCCGTGCCAAGGTCGCCGAGCTGCGTGACGCCGGCGTCGAGCCCTATCCGGTCGGTTTCGCTCCCACCGCCACGCTGGCCGCGGTGCGCGACCGCTACCCGGAGCTCGAGCCGCAGACCGACACCGGCGATGCCGCCACCGTCGCCGGACGCATCGTCAGTATCCGTCGGCTGGGCAAGCTGACGTTCGTGGTCCTTCGGGAGGAAGGGGTCGATCTCCAGCTGTTCTGCCCCCGCGCGGCTCTCGATGAAGCCTCCCGGGCGCTGATCGGGCTGCTGGACGTCGGTGACTGGCTCGGGGCCGACGGCGAGGTGGTGGCCACCAAGACCGGGGAGCTGTCGGTCCGGCCCACCACCCTGACGCTGCTGTCCAAGGGCCTGCGCCCCCTGCCGGACAAGTGGCACGGGCTCTCCGACACCGAGGCACGGTTCCGTCAGCGCGAGCTCGACCTGGTCGTCAACGCCGACGCCCGTCGCGTGTTCGAGCTGCGCTCGCGCGTGCTCAAGGCGCTGCGCCTGGAGCTCGACGAGCGCGACTACGTCGAGGTGGAGACCCCCATGCTCCATCCGATCCCGGGCGGCGCCGCGGCCCGGCCGTTCGTCACCCACCACAACGCGCTGGATGCCGACCTGTACCTGCGCATCGCGCCGGAGCTCTACCTCAAGCGTCTGATCGCCGGCGGGATGCGCCGCGTCTACGAGATCAACCGAAGCTTCCGCAACGAGGGGATGTCCACCCGGCACAACCCCGAGTTCACGATGCTCGAGTCCTACGAGGCCTACGCCGACTACCACGACGTGATGGGGCTCACCGAGGCGCTCGTCTCCCGCGCCGCCGAGGCGGCGCTGGGCACCACCTCGGTGTCCTACCAGGGGCGCGAGGTGTCGCTGGCTCCGCCGTTCCGGCGGGTCACCCTGCTGGAGCTGGTGCGGGAGGCGCTCGGCCGTGACGATCTCGGCTACCGGTCGGACCCGGCGATGCTGCGGGAGCTGTGTCACGACCACGACGTGCACGCCGAGGCTGCCTGGGGACCCGGCAAGCTGCTCCTGGAGCTGTACGAGGCGCTGGTCGAGCACACGCTCTGGGAGCCCACGTTCGTGCTGGACTACCCCGTCGAGGTCTCCCCGTTGGCGCGACGCCACCGCTCGGAGCCGGAGGTCACCGAGCGGTTCGAGCTGATCATGGTCGGGCGTGAGCACGCCAACGCCTTCACCGAGCTGATCGACCCCGCCGACCAGCGTGAGCGCTTCGAGGCCCAGGCCCGGGCCAAGGCGGCCGGTGACGAGGAGGCCATGGTCGTCGACGAGGCCTACCTGCGGGCCATGGAGCTCGGCCTGCCACCGACCGGGGGCCTCGGGATCGGGGTGGACCGGCTGGTGATGCTGCTGGCCGACGTGGCGAACATCCGCGACGTGATCCTGTTCCCGACGCTGCGCCCGGAACTGAGCTGATCGTCCCAGCCGGGAAATGGCCCCCGCCGGTCACTGGCGCTGCGCTGTTCGGTCCGGCCGGTCGCCGCCGCCGCTCGGGTGCCGCCGACCGGCGCAGCGCCCGCAGCGCCGGTCAGACCGGGCCGTAGCCCCCGCCGCCGGGCGTCTCCACGATGAGGCGGTCCCCACGGCGCAGCCGCACGGTGGTCTTGGCCGGGAGAGGTTGCTCGACGCCACCGCCGTCGGCACGTCGCAGCGCGTTCCGACCCCGACCGCCCTCCCCGCCGCCGGCCGCGCCCGGTGGGGCATGCCGTCGACGCTCGGTGACCAACGAAGCCGTCGCGTCGTCGGTGACGACCTCGAGCACGCGGCGCAGCCCCCCGCCACCTCGGTGTCGGCCCTCGCCACCGGAGCCGGGCCGTAGCGCGTACTCGACGACGCGCAGCGGGTAGGCCAGCTCGAAGGCCTCGACGGGGGTGTTGCGCGTGTTGGTCATGTGCGAGTGGGTGCCGTCGGCGCCCGGTCCCCACGGGCCGGCGCCGGTGCCACCGGCCAACGTCTCGTAGTAGGTGAACGCCCTGCCGGTCCGGGGGTCGGTGCCCCCCAGCAGGGTGTTGTTCATCGTCCCCTGGCTGGCCGCCCCGACCCGGCGCTCGGTGAGCTGGGCGAAGCAGGCCAGCAGGACGTCGACGATGCGCTGCGAGGTCTCCACGTTGCCGGCCGCGACGGCGGCCGGGGCTCGCGCATCCACGATCCCGCCGGGCGTGGTCCGGAGCGTCAGCGCGCGCCGCAGGCCGTCGTTGGCCGGCAGGTCGGGCGCGACGACGGCGCGTAGGGCGTAGACCGCGGCGGACAACGTCACGGCCAGCGGGCAGTTCACGTTGCCGGCGACCTGCGCATCGGAGGCGGTGAGGTCGCAGGTCACGTGCCCGTCGGCGATGGTGACCGTGGCGCGGATCGCGATGTCCTGCGTGCCCGCGCCGTCGTCGTCGAGGACGTCCTCGGCGTGGGCGACGCCGTCGGGCAGCTGGCGCAGCGCCGTGGTGACCGTGCGTTCGGCGTGGTCGAGGGTGGCCGCCATCGCGGCCGCCAGGCTGCTCGCCGCTGCGGCCGGGGCGCCGTCCGCAGGCTCGTGCCGACGGGTCTCGCCGGCCGGTGCGTTCCCGGTGCCGCCGCCGTGCGCAGCAGCCAGCTCGCGCAGCCGTCGGGCGGCGAGGTGGTTGGCGCCGAGCTGCGCGCGCAGATCACCCAGCCGCTCGTCGGGGGTGCGGGTGTTGGCCAGCAGCAGCGCGACCAGGTCCCGCTGCTCCTGACCGGCCACCATGAGCTTGACCGGTGGGATGCGCAGGCCCTCGGCCACGATGTCGACCGCCCCCGTCGGCATCGACCCGGGGGCGGCACCGCCGACGTCGGAGTGGTGGGCGCGGTTGCTCGCGTACCCCAGCAGGACCCCCTGGTCGTCGTGGACGGGGGCGACGAGCGTCCAGTCCGGCAGGTGGGTGCCGCCCGCGTAGGGATCGGAGACCAGCACCTGGTCCCCGGCAGCGAGGTGCTCGAACGCCTCGCGGGCCGCCGCGACCGACAGCGGCATGGAGCCGAGGTGGACGGGGATGTGCTCGGCCTGCGCGACCATGTTGCCCTCGGGGTCGAACAGCGCCGTCGAGCAGTCGACGCGCTCCTTGATGTTCGGTGAGTACGCGGTGCGTCGCAGCGCCGCACCGGCCTCCTCGGCGATGCCGACGAGCGCGTTGCGGACCACCTCCAGGGTGATGGGATCGACCCCGGCGCCGCTGGGCGGATCCGGGTGACCGTCAACGTGGCCGTCGGCGTGACCGTCCGGTTGGCTGTCCGGGTGACCGTCCGGTTGGTCGTCCGGGTGACCGTCCGGTTGGCTGTCCGGGTCGAGCTCGCTCATCGCGCCTCCTCGAGCACCAGGACCCCACGGGGATCGACCTCGCCGACCTGCCACGGCGCCACCCACACCGTGGCATCCAGTCCGACCACCACGGCGGGGCCCCGCAGCCGGGCACCGCTGCCGAGCCGGGCCCGGTCCAGCAGGTCGGCACGGACCACCTCGCCGTCGGCGGCGACGACCTGGCGCGTCCCGAGCCTGGCCGCATCGGGACCGCCGCCGCCGAGCAGCGGGGGCAGCGGCAGGGCGGGAGCGGGACCCTCGGCACGCACGCGGAGCGTGATCACCTCGATCGGGGCCTCGGGCTGGTCGTAGCCGTAGCGCTCGCGGTGGGCGCGGTGGAAGCGGCCGGCGAGCTCGTCGGTGTCGGTGCTCCCGTTGACCTCCAGCTCGAAGGCCTGCCCCCGGTAGCGCAGGTCCGCGGTGCGGCGCACGGCGGCGACCTCGAGGCCCTGGTCGGCGATCGTGCGCCTCGCGTCGCGCTCGAGGTCGTCCCAGTCGGCGGCCAGGGCCGACGCCACGACCGCATCCAGCTGACCGAGGTGGGCCCGAGCGCGGTCCACGGTCACCGGGGCGGCCAGCAACCCGAGGGCCGACAGGACCCCGGGGTTCGGTGGCACCAGCACCGTCGGGCAGCCGAGCTCCGCGGCCAGCGCCGCCTGGTGCAGAGGCCCGGCCCCGCCGAAGGGCAGCAGAGCGAACCGGCGCGGATCGTGGCCGCGCTCGACGGAGACGAGCCGCAGGGCCTGCGCCATCGCCGCATCGGTCACGGCGATGATGCCGGCGGCGCACGCGCGGACATCCAGGCCGAGCTCCCCGGCCAGGGTGGCGACGGCCGCTTCGGCCAGGTCGGCACGCAGGCGCAGCGAGCCGCCGAGCCGCACGTCGGGATCGAGGCGACCGAGCACCACGTTGGCGTCGGTGACCGTGGGGGCGGTCCCGCCGAGCCCGTAGCACGCCGGACCCGGATCCGCTCCGGCGGAGCGGGGTCCGACGCGCAGCGCTCCACCGTCGTCGCGCCACGCCAGCGACCCGCCGCCCGCCCCGATCGTGTGGAGGTCCGTGGTGGTCACGGCGAAGGGCAGCCCCCCGATCTCGCCGTCGGCGGTGGTCCTGGGCCGCCCGTCGGCGACCAGGGTGACGTCGGTGGAGGTCCCGCCGACGTCGAAGGCGATCAGCGACGACACCCCGCTCGCGGTGCCGAGCGCGGCCGCCCCCCACGCCCCGGCGGCCGGTCCGGACAGCACGGCCCGCACGGGCTCTCGGGACGCGATGGCGGCGGTGGCCGTCCCGCCCCCCGACCGCATCACCTCGACCGGCACCCGGAGCCCGTCCGCGGCCAGGCGTTGTGACAGGGAACCGAGGTAGCGGTCCATCCGCGGCGTGAGGTAGGCGTTGAGCACCACCGTCGAGGTGCGCTCCACCTCACGGAGCACGGGCAGCAGACCGCTGGCGGTGGTGACCGGCACCCCGAGCGGTGTCAGCGCCGCGGCCAGCCGCTCCTCGTGGCGGCCGTCGAGGAAGCCGAACAGCAGGCTGATCGCCACCGCCTCGGGCGCCAGCGCGGTGACGGCCTCGACGACCCGGGCCACCTCGACGTCGGTGAGGGCGGTGTGCACCGTGCCGTCCGCGTCGGTGCGCTCGACGACCTCGACCACACGTTCGCTCGGGACGAGCGGGGTGGGGCGGCGGGCGTCGAGCCGGTAGAGGTGCGGGCGGTCCTGGCGTGCGATGGCCAGCAGATCCCCGAACCCGGCGGTCGTGACGAGCACGGTGCGGGCCCCGTCACGCTCCAGCACGGCGTTGGTCGCCACGGTCGTCCCGTGGACGAAGCGGGCCAGGTCCGCGACGGCCACCTCGGCGCGTTCGAGCGCGGCGCCGATGCCGCGCGCCTGATCGGCGGGGGTGGAGGGCACCTTGGCGACCCTCAGCCGGTCGCCGGCGAGGTGGACGAGGTCGGTGAAGGTGCCGCCGACGTCGACGCCGACGCGGTCGCCCTGGCCGACCGGCACGGTCACACCCGGCCGAAGCCAACGACGCCGCGACGCGTCAGCCCGTCGGCGCGGACCCGCACGTTGCTGCCGCTGTTGGGGGCTTCGACGACCTGCCCGCCCCCGATGTAGATCGCCACGTGGCTGACGGGCGAGTGGTAGAAGACCAGGTCGCCCGGCCGGAGGTCGGCTCGCGAGATCCGCGTCGTGGCGCTGTACATCGCCGAGGACGAGCGCGGCAGGTGGCTGATCCCGACCGCCCGGTAGGCGTAGGTGACCAGCCCCGAGCAGTCGAAGGAGCCCGGGCCGGTCGCGCCCCAGGCGTAGGGCTTGCCGAGCTGTCCGAGCGCCACCTGCACGGCGCTGCCCACCGAGGACCGGGTGGAGGGTGCCGGGCCGGCCGCCGACGCCGACGCCGACGACGTCGAGGTGGTGGCCTGCTGGCGTTCGAGCTCGCGTCGACGTTCGAGCTCGCGCTGGCGGGCCGCCTCCTCCTCCTCGCGTTGGACCGTGACCTCGAGCAGCTCCTCGAGGTCGGTCACCTCGTCGGCTGTTTCATCGAACAGCGTCTCCAGCTCGGCGTTGCGGGCCTCGAGCTCGGTCGTGTGCTGCGCTGCCAGGGCGACCGTCTCGGCCTGGCGGACCTCGGCGGCCGCGATGGCGGTGTTGGTCGCCGTGAGCAGCTCGAGATCGCTGGAGCGACGCTCGAGGATCTGGCGCATCGTGGTCGAGCGCAGCCCGAGGTCCGAGGGGTCGCGGGAGACGATCGTCGAGAGCTCCACCCCCGGGCCGACCTTGTGCAGGAGCCGCACGTGGTCCTCCACGGCACCGGTCAGGGCGGCGGCCTCGGCGCGCAACCCGGTCAGGTCGCGCTGGATGGCGTCCAGGGTCGCCTCCGCGTACTCGAGCGCGCCGAGGGCGTCGTTGTAGGCGTTCTGCGCCTGACCTCGCTGCTGGTCGATCTCCTCGTAGCGGGCCTCCGCAGCTTCGAGGTCGTCGCGGACCTCGGAGCTCGAGGGGTTGGCGACGGCGCCGGCGGCGATGGATGCGACCAGCCCGAGCGCGACGAGCAGGGCCAGCGGGGCGCGGCGCAGCGCGCGGGTCGAGCGGAGCACGGGTGCACCTCGAGGTGGAGGGGGGCGTCGGCGCGAGCAGATACCCCCGGGCCGCCCACAGACGAGCCAATAGGCTAACCGCGGCGCGATCGCGGCAGGTACCGCCATGTGGCTCGCCGGACACCGTCCGTTGGACCCTGCCGTTGGACCTGCGTGGGACCTGCCGTTCGACCTGCTGCCGGGCCCGCGGTCGGGCTGCTGCCGGGCCTGCTGTCGGGCTACGGACGCGCCTGCGGTTGGGCTGCCGTCGGGCCTGCTGTCGGCCACCGGCTCTACGCCGCCCGTCGACCGGGGAGGAGAGGGCGGTCGGCTGCTCGCTAGGCTCAGCCAAGCGCCGTCCGCCGTCCGCCGCTGGTCGAGGGAGCTGCATGTCCCGCCCTGCTCGCGCCGTGCGGCTGGCCGTCCTGATCTCCGGCGGCGGCTCCAACCTGCGTGCGCTGCTCGACGCCATCGCCGCGGACCCGGCGTTCGGTGGCGAGGTGGTGGTCGTCGGTAGCGACCGGGGCGATGCGGGGGGGCTGTGGCACGCCCGTGAGGCCGGTGTGCCGATCGTCGTAGAGGAACTCGAGCGCGGCGGCGACCGGACGGCCTGGGAGGACCGGCTCGCCACCGGGCTCGCCGAGCACGCGCCCGAGGTGGTCGTGCTCGCCGGCTTCATGCGGATCCTGTCCGGTCGCTTCCTCGCACGTTGGCCGGACCGCGTGCTCAACACCCATCCCTCGCTCCTGCCGGCCTTCCGGGGTGCGCACGCCGTCCGGGAGGCGCTCGAGTACGGCGTCAGCGTGACCGGTTGCACCGTCCATCTCGTGGACGAGCAGGTCGATCACGGTCCGATCCTCGCCCAGGAAGCGGTCCCGGTCCTGCCCGATGACACCGAGGACAGCCTCCACGAGCGCATCAAGGCGGTCGAACACCGGCTGCTCCCGGCGTGCGTCCGGCTCGTCTGCCACGATCGGTTGCGGATGGATGGTCGGCGTGTCCGGTTCCTGCCACCGGCCGCCCCGCAACCGGGCGCCGACCCTGCTCCTGCCAACCCGATGTCCGGCCCCCCGCTCGCCCCGACCACCCGCCCCCCGCTCGCCCCCAGCGCCGGCCCCCCGCTGGCCCCCCCCGCCGGCCCGCACGCGGTCCCCGAGCCCGCCGGCCAGCACGCGGTCCCCGAACCCGCCGCCGACGCGGCCCCCCGTCCCGACCCCGAGCCCGAGGAGCGTCCGTGACCCCGCCCGACACCGTCCCCGTCGCCCGTGCCCTGATCAGCTGCTTCGACAAGTCCGGGGTCGCCGAACTCGGGACGGCGCTGCACGCGCTGGGTGTCGAACTGCTGTCCACCGGTTCGACCGCCGGGGTGCTCCGCGACGCCGGGGTCCCCGTCACCGAGGTGGCGGAGGTGACCGGCTTCCCCGAGTGCCTCGACGGGCGCGTCAAGACCCTGCACCCGGCGATCCACGCGGGGATCCTGGCTGACCGGACCGACCCGGCCCACGTTGCCGAACTGGCCTCGCTCGGGCTGGAGGGGATCGACCTGGTGGTGGTCAACCTCTACCCGTTCGCCGACACCGTGAGCTCGGGCGCGCCCGACGCCGACGTGATCGAGATGATCGACATCGGTGGGCCGACGATGGTCCGCGCCGCCGCCAAGAACCACGGCTCGGTGGGTGTGCTGGTGGACCCGGCGGACTATCCCGTCGCGCTCGAGGAGCTCGCCGAGGCCGGGGGGCTCAGCGACGGGCTGCGTCGGCGCCTGGCCGCCCGCGCTTTCCAGCACACCGCGAGCTACGACGCCGCCGTGGCCGACTGGTTCCAGCGTGAGCACGAGGTGCCCGAGCAGCTCCACCTCGCCGTCCCCGTCCGCCAGCGCCTGCGCTACGGCGAGAACCCGCACCAGCGGGCCGCCTTCTACGCGTTGCCGGACGCCGGCGGTATCGCCGCCGCCGAGCAGCTGCACGGCAAGGAGCTGTCCTACAACAACCTGCTGGACACCGATGCCGCCTGGGGCATGGCCGTGGAGCTCGAGGCGCCGTGCGTGGCCATCATCAAGCACACCAACCCCGCCGGCTTCGCCATGGCCGAGGACGTGGAGTCGGCCTACGTCCGCGCGCTGGAGGGTGACCCGGTCAGCGCCTTCGGCGGCATCGTGGCGACCAACCGCCGCATCGACGCCGCCACCGCCGCGCGGATCACCGAGGTGTTCACCGAGGTGGTGATCGCGCCGGGCTACGACGACGACGCGCTCGAGCTGCTCACCGCGAAGAAGAACCTGCGCATCCTCCGGACCCGCGACGCCGTGCGGCCCGCGCCTGCCCGGCAGCTGCGCTCGGTCGCCGGCGGGGTGCTCCTGCAGGACGCGGATGCGGCCGAGGAACCGTGGGAGGCCTGGCAGGTGGTCACGCAGACCCAACCCGACGAGCTCACCCTCAACGACCTCCGGTTCGCGTGGGTCGCCGCCAAACACACCAAGTCGAACGCCATCGTGCTCGCCGACCGCGCGCAACTGGTGGGGGTCGGTGCGGGGCAGATGAGCCGCGTCGACAGCGTCCGGTTGGCCGTCGAACGGTCGGGGGAGCGCCACGTCGGGGCCGTCCTGGCCAGCGACGCGTTCTTCCCCTTCCGCGACGGACCCGACGCCGCGGCTCATGCCGGCGTCCGCGCCATCGTCCAGCCCGGTGGCTCGGTGCGCGACGACGAGGTCATCGCCGCTGCGGATGAACACGGGTTGCCCATGGTGTTCACGGGTCGACGGCACTTCCGGCACTGACCACCCGCCGCGTCACAGCCACCGCCACTCCCGTTGCCACCGCGACTCCCGTTGCCACCGCCGCCCCCCGCACCCGTGCCGATCCACGACGTCCCATCCCCGACCCCAGGAGGTCACCGAGGTGTCCGCTCGCATCCTTGACGGCAAGGCCCTGGCCACCGAGGTCCGCGCCCGCATCGCCGATGACGTCGCCCGGCTCGTCGCCGACCACGGCGTCCAGCCGGGGCTGGTGGCGGTGATCGTCGGCGACGATCCGGCCTCGAAGGTCTACGTCGGCATGAAGCACCGCGCCAGCGAGGCCGCGGGCATGCGCTCCGAGCAGCACGTCCTGCCGGCGGACACCTCGCAGGAGGACCTCGAGGCCCTCGTGCGCCGGCTCAACGCCGACGAGGCGGTCGACGGCATCCTCGTGCAGCTGCCGCTGCCCGACCACCTCGACGCCCGGGCGGTCCAGGAACTGATCGTCCCGTCCAAGGACGTGGATGCCCTCAACCCCTACACCGCCGGGCGGCTGGCGATCGGGGACCCGACCTTCCTGTCCTGCACGCCCTACGGCGTCCTGGAGCTGCTCGAGCACGCGGGGGTCGAGCTCGCCGGCGCGAACGTGGTCATCGTGGGCCGGTCCAACCTCGTCGGGCGCCCGCTGTCGGTGATGCTCACCCTGAAGGGCCGCGACGCGACCGTCACCCTCGCGCACTCACGCACCCGCGATCTGGCCGGGGTGTGCCGTGCGGCCGACGTGGTCGTGGCGGCCGCCGGCCGGATCGGGCTGGTCACGGCGGACATGATCCGCCCCGGCGCCGTGGTCATCGACGTCGGCACCAACCGCGGCGAGGACGGCAAGCTCGTCGGTGACGTCGCCTTCGAGGAGGTCGCCGAGGTGGCGGGGGCGATCACACCTGTGCCGGGTGGGGTCGGGCCGATGACGGTGACGATGCTGCTCCAGAACACGCTGGAGGCGGCGCGGGTCCGGCGCGGGCTGCCGCGACGGTGAGGTGCAGCGGGGGCGGGCAACGCCGGTGACAGCCATGCCGGCGAGGTTCAGCGGGGGCGGGCGACGCCGCCGACGGCTGCCACGGTCGGCCCCCGGGCGCTCAGCTGCCAGGTCGTCACCTCGGAGACGTCGAAGCCGCCGCGCGCCAGCGTCGTCCGCGTGTCGCGGTCGAGGTGGCACCCTCGGCTCACCACCCGCCACGCCGGCGTGAGCCGCCGCTGCAGCTGAGCCCGGACCGGGGCCGGATCGACGACGTGTTCGAGCACGACCAGCCGTCCGTCGTCACGGAGCACGCGACGGAGCTCGGCGACCGCGACCTCGGGATCACGCACCGAGCACAGGACCAGCGTGGTCACGAGCACGTGGACGGAGCGGTCGGGGAAGGGCAGTGACTCGGCCGGGGCCTCCACCACCTCGACGTCCCTACCGAGCCTGGCGGCGCGCGCCCGGAGGCGCTCGGCCATGGCTGGATCGGGCTCGACGGCGGTGACGTGGCGGACGCTGGCGGGCAGGTGGCGCAGGTTGGCCCCCGTGCCGGCCCCGACCTCCACGATGTCGCCGGTGAGGTCGGCGAGCAGCTCCCGGCGCTTCGCGCCCAGTCGCCCACGCTCCAGCGCACCCATGAACGGGTCGTAGACGGCGGCGAACAGCTGCTGGAACAGGGACACGGAGGGCTCCTCGGCCCCGCGGCGCCGAACGGTCGGATGCTCGGCACCGTAGCTAGGCTCCGAAGACCTGATCGGAACGCTACTCCCCAGGAGCCACCCATGAGCTCACCCGTCCGCGTCACCGTCACCGGAGCCGCCGGCCAGATCGGCTACGCGCTCGTCTTCCGTATCGCCTCCGGCCAGATGTTCGGACCGGACACCCCCGTCGAGCTGCGCCTGCTGGAGATCACGCCCGCGCTGCCCGCCCTCGAGGGCGTGGCCATGGAGCTCAACGACTGCGCCTTCCCGCTGCTCGCGGGCATCGAGATGACCGACTCCGCCGAGCAGGCCTTCGATGGCGTGAACATGGCCTGCCTGGTGGGGGCCAAGCCGCGTGGACCGGGCATGGAACGTGCCGACCTGCTCAAGGACAACGGGGCGATCTTCACCGGCCAGGGCCGCGCGCTCTCGGGCGGGGCCAGTGACGTGAAGATCGCGGTGGTGGGCAACCCCGCGAACACCAACGCCCTGATCGCCGCCGCGAACGTGGAGGGTGTCCCGGTCGACCGTTTCACCGCGATGGTGCGGCTCGACGAGAACCGGGCCAAGAGCCAGCTCGCTGCCAAGGCCGGGGTCCCGGTCGCCGAGGTCACGAACCTGGCGGTGTGGGGCAACCACTCGCCGACCATGGTCCCCGACTTCGACAACGCGCGCATCGGCGGCAAGCCCGTCACCGAGGTCATCACCGACCGAGCCTGGCTCGAAGGCGAGTTCCTCGCCACCGTCCAGCAGCGGGGCAAGGCGATCATCGATGCCCGCGGTGCCTCGTCGGCCGCGTCGGCGGCCAGCGCGCTGATCGACCACGTCGGCAACTGGACCGGTGGCGCGCCGACCGCCGAGGGTGACTGGGTGTCGATGGCCGTCCCCTCAGACGGCTCCTACGGGGTGCCCGAGGGGCTGATCTCCGGGTTCCCGGTCACCACCGACGGCGCCGGGACCTACGAGATCGTCCAGGGGCTCGAGCTGTCGGACTTCGCCCGGGGCAAGCTCGAGGCCACGGTCGCGGAGCTGGAGCAGGAGCGGACCGCCGTCGCGGACATGCTCTGAGGCCGTCCCGGGTGCCGATCGGGTGACGGCTGGGCCCGGGCCGTCTGGCCCGGGTCGTCTGGCCCAGGTCGTCGCGGCCGGTCCGTCTGGCCCGGGTCGTCGCGGCCGGTCGTGCTGCGGTGGCAGGGAGCAGCGACTATCTGCTGTTTCGCGCCAGCCCACGGCCGTCGCGCCAGCCCAGGGCCGTCGCGCTGGGGCCGTGGTGGCCGGGCCGTGGTGGCCGGGCCGTGGTGGCCGGGCCGTGGTGGCCGGGCCGCGGCGTGGGACCGGCCTCGGTGGCGGCAGCGCTACCGTTGCGGCCCCGCTGCGTGCCAGCGGGCGCTCCCGGCACCACCTGCAACCCGTTCCCGCTGTGAAGCGAGGCAGACCGTGACACGCGTGTTCTCCGGCATGCAGCCCTCGGGCGACGCCCACCTCGGCAACCTGCTGGGCGCGTGGGTCAACTGGGTGTCGATGCAGGAGGACCGTGACTGCGTGTACTGCGTGGTGGACCTGCACGCGATCACCTCGCCGACCGAGCACGATCCGGCGACGCTGCGCGACCGCACGATCGAGCTCGCCACGGGGATGCTGGCGGTGGGGGTGGACCCCGAGCGTTCGATCCTGTTCGTGCAGTCCCACCTCCACGAGCACGCTGAGTGCACCTGGCTGTTCAACTGCGTCACCGGGTTCGGCGAGCTGCGCAAGATGCCGCAGTTCAAGGAGAAGTCCTCAGGCCAGGGCGAGTCGGTCAGCGTCGGGCTGTTCGACTACCCCGTCCTGCAGGCCGCCGACATCCTGCTCTACCACGCGGACGAGGTCCCGGTCGGCGAGGATCAGCGCCACCACATCGAGTTGGCGCGCGACCTCGGCCAGCGGTTCAACCACCGCTTCGCGCCTGCCGACGATCCGGTGTTCACCCTGCCGAAGGCCATCCATCCTCCAGCGGCGGCCCGGGTCATGGACCTGCAGGATCCGACGGTCAAGATGTCGAAATCGGCCGCCAGCGACAAGGGCATCATCTACGTGCTCGATGACCCGAAGCGCATCGAGAAGAAGATCAAGAGCGCGGTCACCGACTCGGCCGGGGACATCCGTCACGACCGGGATGCGAAGCCCGGCGTGTCCAACCTGCTCGAGATCCTCGCAGCAGCCACCGGACGCGCTGTCGAAGAGCTCGCCGCCGAGTACGACGGCGGTGGGTACGGCGCCTTCAAGGGGGCCGTCGCCGAGGCCGTCATCGAGCTGCTGCGTCCGATCCAACAGCGTCACGTGGAGCTCTCAGCCGATCCGGGGCAGGTGCACCAGGTGCTGGCCGACGGGGCTGACCGCGCACGTGAGGTCGCCGTACCGACCCTGGAGCACGCCAAACGGGCCATGGGGTTGCTGCCGCCCCGCTGAGGGGGTGGAAGGAGGCCGCTGCTATCCTCCCCGGCCAGGGTCCGAACGTCCGAGCTCAGCCGGGTGGGCCCGTGGAGACGGTGCCGGGCACCGCCACCTCGGACCACCTCGAGGAAGTGGGAGTCCAGATGGCAGCATCCGCGCCGGAGCGATCCAAGCGCAGCCCCTTCATCGTGGAGCTGTACCGATCCGCGTTGGGCAAGAAGTACGTGATGGCGATCACGGGGATCATCGGCCTCGGGTACATCCTGGCGCACATGATCGGGAACCTGAAGCTCTACCAGAGCGCGGAATCCTTCAACCTCTACGCCGAGACCCTGCGCAGCCTGCTCTACCCCATCGCCCCGGAGCAGTCGATCCTCAACCTGCTGCGTGCGGTGCTGATCCTGGCACTGATCGGGCACGTGGTCGCCGCCTGGCAGCTCACGGTGATGAACCGTCGTGCTCGCCCGGAGGCCTACCGCTCGAAGCGCGACTACGTGGCTGCGGACTTCGCGGCTCGCACGATGCGGTGGACCGGCGTGATCGTGCTGCTGTTCCTCTTCTACCACCTCGCCGACCTGACCTGGGGTTGGGTCAACCCGGCCCCGGCGGGTTCGACGCCCTACGAGAAGGTGATCGCCAGCTTCTCGGTGCCGGTCGTCGCCGCTTTCTACCTCGTGGCGAACCTGGCGCTCGGGCTGCACATCTACCACGGGACGTGGAGCCTGTTCCAGTCCATGGGGTGGAACAACCGACGGTTCAACCACTGGCGGCGCACCCTGGCGATCGCCTTCACCGTGGTCGTGATCGGCGGCAACCTGTCCTTCCCGATCGCGGTACTGGCCGGCGTGATCAGCTGAGCGGGCTTCGTCCGCGGGAGGCACCCGTCCTCGGGTGCGCTCGTGGACGTCCATCAGCACGGCACCTACGAACAGAGCACACCCCCCGACGGAGCACACGATGACGGTTCTCGACTCCCGGGTCCCCGACGGGCCTCTCGCGTCCAAGTGGGAAGACCACAAGTTCGACATGAAGCTGGTCAACCCGAACAACAAGCGTCGGTTCGAGGTCATCGTCGTCGGGACCGGGTTGGCCGGCGCCGCCGCGGCGGCCACGATGGGCGAGCTGGGCTACCGCGTCAAGGCCTTCACCTACCACGACTCCGCTCGGAGGGCTCACTCGATCGCCGCCCAGGGCGGGATCAACGCGGCCAAGAACTACCACGGTGACGGGGACTCCGTGCACCGCCTGTTCTACGACACCATCAAGGGCGGCGATTACCGCTCCCGTGAGGCCAACGTCCACCGCCTCGCCGAGGTATCGAACAACATCATCGACCAGTGCGTCGCGCAGGGGGTGCCCTTCGCCCGGGAGTACGGTGGCCTGCTCGACAACCGGTCCTTCGGTGGGGCCCAGGTCTCGCGCACCTTCTACGCCCGCGGACAGACGGGCCAGCAGCTCCTGCTCGGTGCCTACCAGGCGCTCTCGCGTCAGGTGAAGGCCGGCACCGTCGAGCTGCACACCAACCAGGAGATGCTGGAGCTGGTCGTCGCTGACGGCAAGGCCGTGGGCATCGTCACCCGGGACCTGATCACCGGCGAGCTCACCCGCCACTCGGCGCACGCGGTCGTGCTCGGCACGGGTGGCTACTCCAACGCCTTCTACCTGTCCACCATGGCGATGAGCTGCAACGCCACCGCCATCTGGCGGGCCCACCGCAAGGGCGCCTTCTTCGCCAACCCCTCCTACACGCAGATCCACCCCACCGCCATCCCGTCCTCGGACGAGGGATGTGAAAATCTCTTTCGGATCGGTGTAGCCCATCTGGGTATAATTCAAACGTTTGTCACCGCCAACCGGTTGCACCCTGGCCCATCCCGAAAAAACCGTTACAGGATCACCTTCTTTTATTCCACCTGATTCGCTTTCAGAGGTATTTCTACGCTTTACGG
>JAWOCZ010000032.1:0-13329 GCA_046483565.1 Nitriliruptoraceae bacterium | reverse complement strand
TCCAAGGTTTTAACAGCATCGACGATGATATGGTTGAAGTGGATGAATCAGCGTCCACGTCTGCCGCTGTACCAGCCGGCTGACTGCCCGGAGTGCGGCGCGCCGATGGAACGGGTGTTCTCCGGCAAGTCCAAGCAGTGGTTCGCCTCGTGCAGCCGCTGGCCCGAGTGCTCCGGGACGCTGCCGCTCGAGGAGGACGGGTCGGTCGGCGAGCCCGAGCCGGAACCCGAGCCCGACGAACGGGTGCGCTGCCCCGAGTGCGGCAAACCGATGGTGGCCCGAGATGGGAGGTACGGCACCTTCTACGGCTGCATCGACTACCCGAAGTGCAAGGGCATCCGCAACGTCCAGCACCGCCTGATGTACCGGACCGAGGACGGCGAGGTGGTGCCGTTCCGTTCGCCCACCGACCCCTCGGGCAGCTACCTCGAGCGTCGGGTGTCGCGGTACGGCAAGCCCTTCGTCGGCTCCACCGGCTACCCGAAGGACGAGTTCGCGGTCTGGTCGCTGCCGATCGCCACGCCCTGCCCCGAGTGCGGCGCGCCGCTGCGCCCGCCGCCGCGGAACCGCCGCGAGCCGGTCGCGATCTGCACCCATCCCGAGCGTAACCACGTCTTCGCGCTCGACGACTTCGAGGTGCCGTCGGCCGCGACGTGGACCGTGGTCGAGGGGGTCGAGGCCTTCGACCCGGTGCTCGGCGGCGAGCCTCTTGCCACCGAGGAGATCCCGGACCCCATCCCGATGACGTTCACCGGCACGCAGGATCCCCCAGCCAAGAAGAAGAGCGCGAAGCGCAAGAAGGCCACGGGCAAGAAGGCGACGCGCAAGAAGGCGACCGCCAAGAAGGCGACCGCCAAGAAGGCGACCGCCAAGAAGGCCACCAGCCCGGGGAAGTAGCGGGTGAGCGCGGGTCAGCCGTCGAGCGCCGGTCAGCCACAGCGCGGTGACCGGTCCGGTGCTGCGCGGCGGCCGTGGAGGATGCCGGAACCCGGCCTCGAGTCGGCGGTAGTCTGACACGATGGACGAGGACGGCTCGCCGGCACCCGAGCCGGATGACACCTCGCCGCCCGGGGGCACCGCGGCGGCCTACCGAGCACTGCTCCGCAACCGGTCCTTCCGGGCGTTGGCTGCCTCCACGTTCCTCTCCTCGATGGGGGACTGGATCGGGTTCCTGGCGATCATCGCCCTGACCGCCGACATCCTGGGGCCGACCCGCGCGGCCGCGTTCGCGGTCTCCGGCGTGATGATCGCCCGGGTCGTGCCCAGCCTGCTGCTCGGCCCCGTCGCCGGGGTGTTCGTCGACCGCTGGGACCGGCGTCGGGTCATGGTCACGACCCATCTCGGCCGTGGCCTGGTGATGCTGTTCATCCCGTTCACCAACGAGGTGCTCACCCTGGTGCTCGCCACGCTGGTCATCGAGGTGCTGTCGGCGCTGTTCGCTCCGGCCAAGGATTCGGTCCTGCCCTCGATCGTGCCGAGATCGGATCTGGTCGCCGCGAACCAGGTGAACCTGTTGACCACCTACGGGACCCTGCCGCTCGGTGCCGCGGTGTACTCCGGTCTGCTGGCGTTCACCGTGTCCCTGGCACCGGCGGGGAGCTTCCTGGCGGACCGTCCCCTGGCCGTGCCGATCTGGTTCAACGCGCTGTCGTTCTTCCTCGCCGCACCGCTGCTGCTGCTGCTGCGGATCCCGCCCCGCACCTCCCGTCACGGCGACCTGGAGACCGGCCCCCCGGTGGGGGCGTGGACCTCGCTCAAGCAGGGGTTCCGCTTCGTCGCGACGCAGCCCGTGATCCGTTCGTTGATCCTCGGGGTCATGGTCGCCTTCGCCGTCGCCGGCGTGGTGATCACCACCGGTGAGTTCTTCGCCAACCTCCTCAACGCGGGCCCGACCGGCTACGGGATCCTTGTGGCCTCGGTCGGTGTCGGGCTGGTGCTGGGCTTGCTCGCTTCCGAGCCCTTGACGCGCCGCATCCCGGCGGAGCGGCTGTTCGCCCCGGGTATCGGTGCGGCCGGTGCTGCGTTGATCGTGACGGCGCTGATGCCGAACCTGTGGGCCGCGATGCCGCCGGCGGTCGTGATGGGCTTCGGGGCCGGCATCTCCTTCATCTGTGGCTACACGGTCCTGCAGCGGCGTGTCGACGAGGAGATCCGCGGCCGCACCTTCGGTGCCTTCAACTCCGGAGTCCGCGTCGCCATCTTCGGGTCATCCGTCGCAGTCCCGATCCTGATCGGGGTGCTCGGCCGCGAGCGGCGGGAGGTCGTACCCGGGCCGGACGGTGCCTCCGAACTGCTCTACCCCTACGTCTTCGGCGGGGTCCGCATCACCCTCCTGCTCGGGGGTGTCGCGGCGGTGCTCGGGGCGATCCTCGTCGGCCGGTCCCTGAGCGGTGCGCTTCGGGCGGAGTCCGGGATCGGGCTGTCTGCCCCGATGGCGGTCGATGCCCGGTCGCTGCGGGGTGCTTTCATCGTGTTCGAGGGTGGCGACGGCGCCGGGAAGACGACCCAGATCCGCCTGCTGCGCGCTGCCGTCGAGCGATCGGGTCACGTCGCGGTCGTCACGCGTGAACCAGGCGGGACCAGGCTCGGTGAGGCGGTGCGCGAGCTACTGCTGGAACCGACCCCCGATGCCATGGACGAGCGCAGCGAAGCTCTGCTCTACGCCGCCGCTCGAGCCCAGCACGTCCGGGAGGTGATAGTCCCAGCCCTGCAGCGAGGCTCCGTCGTGCTCTGCGACCGCTATATCGACTCCTCCGTGGTCTATCAGGGTGCTGCTCGCGGACTCGGTGAGGAGCGCATCGCCGACCTGAACCGGTGGGCGACGGGAGAGCTCGAGCCGGACCTCGTGGTCCTGCTGGACGTGGACGCTGCTGCTGGGCTGGCTCGTGCCAGCAAGACCACCGGGCCCGACCGCCTCGAATCGGCTGGTCTCGAGTTCCACCGTCTCGTCCGTGGTGCCTACCGTCGGCGCGCCGCAGCGGATCCCCAGCGCTACCTGGTGCTGGATGCCACCAAGCCCGTCGAGCAGGTCCATGCCCAGATCCGTGATCGTGTCACCAGCCTCCTGGGCGTCCCGGCCGCCGCGGCCGTCGAGGTGGCACAGGTGCACGAGGAGGAACATCCGTGACCGACGACGTCGCGACCTCCCCCCAGGAAGTGAAGAACGGGGATGGGTGGGACGACGTGCCGGTCGGTGGCGCGTCCGGTATGCCGCCTGCGGCCGACGGGTGGGATGAACCGGCCGATGGGGCCGGTACCTCGACGGCTGACACCGTCGATCCCTGGGAGCAGGTGCTCGGTCAGCCGGCTGCGGTCACCGCGTTGCGAGCGGCGCTCGCGCGGGACGGTGTCGCGCACGCGTGGCTGTTCGTCGGGCCGCGCAAGGTGGGTCAGGAGGAACTGGCGCGGGCGCTCGGTGCCGCCCTGAACTGCCCGCAGGCACCCGCAGCCGACACCGGTTGCGGAGCGTGCGGCACGTGTCGTCGCATCCTCGAAGGTCGGCATCCGGCCGTGTTCGACCTCGAGCCGAAGGGTGCACACCACCTGGTCGATGACGTCAGGTCGGACTGGATCCCGCTGTCGAGTCGCACCATGACCGAGGGTCGTCGTCGTGTGCTGCGGATCGTCGCGGCAGATGGGATGAACGAAGCCGCCCAGAACGCGTTCCTCAAGGTGCTGGAGGAACCGCCGCCGTCGGTCGTGTGGCTGCTCGAGGTCGAGGACGAGGGCGCGCTGCTCGACACCGTGGTCTCCCGGTGTCGGCGCCTGGACCTGGTCCCGTGGAGCCGCACGGCCCTGGCGCGACGCGCGGTCGAGCTGGATCTCCCAGCCGAGCTCCGGGAGGCGGCCACCCGCGCAGCCCTCGGTTCGCCGGAGCGCCTCGCCGCCCTGGCCGAACCCGACCGCGCCGCTGCGCGCCGACGCCACCTGGAGCTGATCGACCGGCTGGCGACCGCAGGTCCGGGCGCGGTGGTGCCGATGGCCAAGGAACTGGTCACCTGGGCGAGGGGACAGGTCGCTCCGGTCAAGGCGGCGAACGCCAGCGAACTGGAGCGGCTCGAACGGGACTTCGGCGTCGATCAGCGAGGCAGTCGAGGCTGGCCCACCGGGATGAAGAAGCAGATCACCCGCAAGCACGAACGACTGGAGCGCTCGGCGCATCTGGCGGCGCTCTCGTCGATGCTCGACGACCTGGCGAGCTACCTGCGTGATCTCATCGCGGTCGCCTCGGGCGCCGGCGCTGAGGCGCTGGTCAACGTCGATGCTGAGTCCGAACTCCGCCGGGACGCCGAGCGGCTCCCGGTGGCGGATGCGGTGGAAGCGTTGTCTGCGGTCGCTGCGTGTCGCGCCGCGCTGGAGCGCAACGGCAGCCCGGAACTCCAACTCGAACGGTTGCTGCTCCGGCTGGCGTTGCCGATCTACGCTGCTGCCGCCTGATCTGCGAGTGCCAGGGCAGGGGCCGGTGGGCGCTCACCGGCCGGCTACTGGTGAGCGCTCGGTGGGGGGTGGGGGGTCAGCGATCGCGGGTCGGTGCGGGCTCAGCGGTCGCGGGGGGGCGCTGCCAGAGAGCGACGCAGGATCCCGGGGCGGGTGGTTCCCCGGCGTTCAGCGCGCTGGCGCCAAGGGCTCACCGCCGGCCAGACGTGCCAGGTCCTCACCGGCGAGTTCGAGGCGTGCCCGCCCGTTCGATCGGGTGCCGCTGCGAAGGATCGGTTCCAGTGGACGGAACAGCCGGGACCGCACCGCCAGCGAGACGTCGTAGCAGGAACGGCTGCCTTCCGGATCATCGGCGATCGTGAAGGTGCCGTGACCGTCGAGCGGTCCGTCCGCGATCCTGATGTCGAGTCGGCTCGGCGCTGTCTGGTCCACCACGTGGAGCGTGGCCACCAGCGGACGCAGCGGTGCGCGCGTCGAGAAGGTCAGCCGTGCCGCGGCCAGAGCCGTGCCGGTCGGTTCGACGATCTCCACCTCGCTGATGGCCGGCCACCACTGGGACCAGGTGTTCAGGTCGACGAGCACCGCCCAGACGTCCTCGACGCCGGCGGTGTTCCGCCAGCAGCCCTGGATCTCGATCGCGCTCACGCTCACCTCCGTCGGCGGCAGTCGCACGCTAATCGGTCGTGTGTGACCTGCCACCTCGATGTTGCCTCGGTCGGAGGTTCTGAGCACCCGCCATGGGCTCGCTACCCTTCCGCCTCCCTGCTGGAGTAGCTCAGTCGGTAGAGCAATCGCCTCGTAAGCGATAGGTCAGGGGTTCGAATCCCCTCTCCAGCTCGACGGTTGTACCTCTGTCGGACCCCGTCCCTGGCGGTTTCGGGTTTCGACCGCACCCCGGCAGGCCCCCTCGACGTGTGCCAGCGTGCTGACGCTGATGGTTGGTCCGATCCCGCGTCAACCACTCCCTGACATCGGTCGTACCGGGGCGCCCGAACGCGACCCCCGCGAGGCAGCCCGATGCGGGATGCTGCTGCCCACGACGAGGAGAAGCGCATGCGCGTACTGGTCACCGGTGCGACCGGGTACATCGGCGGTCGGCTCGTGCCTGCCTTGCTCGAGCGCGGCCACGAGGTGGTCTGCGCCGCCCGCACCCCGGCCAAGCTGGATGCCCGATCCTGGCGTGCTGACGTCGAGGTGGCCCGGGTCGACGTGCTGGACCGGCCGAGCCTGGACGCGGCCATGCCCGGCGTCGACGCCGTCTACCACCTCGTCCACTCGATGGACGGCGAGCACAGCTTCGCCGAGCGGGATCGATGGGCCGCCCGCCACGTCCGTGATGCGGCCGCGGCCGCGGAGGTGCAGCGGATCGTCTACCTCGGCGGCCTCGGCCGAGCTGAGGACGCCTTGTCAGACCACCTGCACTCCCGCCAGGAGGTCGGTCAGCTGCTGGCGGACGGGCCCGTACCGGTCACGGAGCTGCGGGCAGCGATCATCCTCGGCTCCGGTAGCGCCTCCTTCGAGATGCTCCGCCAGCTCGTCGAGGTCCTGCCGATCATGATCACGCCGCGGCGGGTCGCGACCCGGTGTCAGCCGATCGCGATCCGCGACGTCCTGTCGGCGCTGTGCGACGTGCTCGAGACCGAGGTGGCAGCCGGCAAGATCTACGAGCTCGGCGGCCCGGACGTGCTCACCTACGCCGAGCTGATGCAGACCTACGCCCACGTGGCGGGGCTCCGCCGCCGCATCATCCTGCCGGTGCTGGTGCTGACCCCGCGGTTGTCGTCGCTGGGGGTCGGGCTCGTGACGGCGCTGCCGACCGGCCTGGCACGGCCGTTGATCGACTCACTGGTCAACGAGGTCGTGGTGACCGACGACGCCTTCCAGCGCGACCTGCCGCGGGAGATGATCCCGGTCGACGAGGCGTTGCGGCTCGCGCTCGCCCGCGTTCAGGACCTCGACGTCCCGACCACCTGGGCCAGCGCCAGTGGCCGGGCCGCTCCACCGGAGGGCTCCGCGATGCCGGCGAGCCCGGCCGATGCCTCCCCGGTGCCCTCCGCACCGGTCGGCCGCGGTCCGGAGGGCCCCCAGCCCGATGACCCCGGCTGGGCGGGTGGCACGGTGCTGGCCGACGAGCGGCAGGTGCGGGCCGACGCGCCACCGGAGGCACTGTTCGCCGCCGTCACCGCCCTCGGCGGCGCGCGCGGCTACCACTCGGCCAGCTGGATGTGGGAGATCCGTGGCCTCCTCGACGAGCTGGTGGGTGGCATCGGCCTGCGGCGTGGGCGACGGCACCCGACCCAGCTCGGGGTCGGGGAGGTGGTCGACTTCTGGCGGGTCGAGGCGCTGGAGCGACCCAGCCTGCTGCGCCTGCATGCGGAGATGAAGATGCCCGGGGAGGCCTGGCTCGAGTTCCGCATCGCCCCGGACGGCGACGGCAGCCGTCTGACCCAGCGGGCCCGGTTCCACCCGCGCGGGCTGTGGGGGCGGCTCTACTGGTACTCGCTGGTGCCTTTCCACGGCCTGATCTTCCCGCGCATGGCCCGCGAGTTCGCCCAGGAGGCGGAAGCGATCCATGCTGCCGGGCGCACGGAGGCAGTACCACCACCGCCAGGGCGCCGACGGCCGCGCCGCCGGTGAGCGCGACCGCGACTGCGACCCGGCCGGACGGCAGGGCGCTGGCCTGGGATCCATCGCCTCGGCAACTGGGGAGGATGACGCCGGCGCCCAGCCCGGTGATACTGCCCTCGGAACGCTCCACTGCCCGACCTCGTGCCCGTCCACCCAGGGAGACCCCATGCAGCTCGTATCCGGTCCGTGGGATCTCGCCCGGGTCACGCGGTGGCTCGAGGATGCCCGCATCCCGGTGCGTCTTGCGGTCCTGGCTCCGCGTGGCCCGTTGGTCGTCTCGCTGTGGTACCACTTCGACGGCGAAGCCATGTGGTGCGCCACCCGCCGTGGCGCGGATGTCGTCGCCCACCTGCGGAAGGATCGTCGTGTCGGTATCGAGGTGGCACCCGATCTGCCGCCGTACCGCGGCGTTCGCGGTACCGGCCGTGCGGAGATCATCACCGAGCGCGGACCCGACATGCTCGATCGCCTGCTCGACCGCTACCTCGATCCGGTGAACGCGCCACTCGCGGACACGCTCCGAGCCAACGCGGACGACGAGGTGGCGCTGCGGATCAGCGCGCTCTCACTGTCCAGTTGGGACTTCTCCGGGCGCATGCAGCCCCAGGAGACCGGTCCGATCCTGCCCGACCTCGGCTGAGCCTCCTGCCGGACCCGATCGACCCGCTGCACGGTTCCCGCCGGTGCCTTGGTAGGTCTGACGCCCCTCCAGCTACCTTCTCAGGTCTCCGCGCGGTGGCGCGGTCTGCGGAACTCCCGCGCAGCGGTGGGAACAACCAGGAGGACGCGTGATGACGCGCAGGAACCTACGACGCAGCGTGGCGGCGGTCGCCGCGCTCGCCCTCATCGCGGCCGCCTGCGGCGACGGTGATGCCGACGAGCCCGAGGTCGACGACACCGAGGAGGCGGACGAGGCCGAGGAGGGTGCGGACGACGCCACTGAGGAGGACGACGCCGTCGAGGAGGACGACGCCGTCGAGGAGGACGGCGACGAGCAGGCCGGTGGTATCCCCGGGTGCGCTGTCGACGAACTCGCGCTCTTCGAACCCGGCCAGCTCACCGTCGGCACCGGCGACCCGGTGTTCCCGCCCTGGATGCTGAACGACGACCCAGCCGGTGGTGAGGGCTTCGAGAACGGCCTGGTCTACGAGCTGGCCGCCGAGCTCGGGTTCGAGGACGAGGACGTCGTCTGGGTGAGTCAGACCTTCGAGGAGGCCATCGCTCCCGGCACCAAGCCCTACGACTTCGCGATCCAGCAGATCTCGGTCACCGAGGAGCGCGAGGAGATCGTCGACTTCTCGATGGTCTACTACCAGCCGGACAAGGCCCTGCTCGCGCTGCCGGACTCGCCGGTGGTGGGCGCGACCACCCTCGACGAACTGGTCGACGCCAACTGGGGTGCCACGCTCGGGACCACCGACCTCGACTACCTCGAGAACGTCGTCGGCGCCAGTGACGTGGCGGTGTTCGACGACCAGGCAACCACCTTCCAGGCGTTGCTCGGCGGCAACATCGACGCCACCGTCATCTCGTTCCCCACGGCCCTGTTCGCCACCGCCGTGCAGATCCCCGAGGCTGACATCGTCGCCTCGCTGCCTGCCGACCCCAACGACAACGGCCATGGCCTGCTCTTCGAGCAGGACAACCCGCTGGTGGACTGCATCGATCAGGGGCTCGAGGCGGTCATCGCGCGCGGGGTGGTCGACGACCTCGTCGACGAGTACCTGATCGGTGACGCGGACGTGGAGGAGATCACCGGGTGAGTTCCGAGCGCGCCGCGTCAGCAGAGCCGGCGCGGCGCGACGGTCCGCGTCCGCCGGTCAAGGCGACGCTGACCCCACGGGAGCGCTACGTCCCGCTGGCGATCAGCGTCGTCTCCACGGTGGTGGTCTTCGGGGTCGCCTGGCGCGTCATCACCTCGGCGGAGAACTGGGAGCTGATCCAGCGCCAGTTCTTCGACGTCGAGGCGATGCGGGAATCCCTGCCGCAGGTCTTCAGCGGCTTCCTGGTCAACATGACCGTGTGGGTCGTGTCCCTGGTCGTCATCGCGATCCTCGGGATCGTCATCGCCATCTTCCGGTCGTTGACGGGCCCGTGGGCGGCGCCGCTGCGGGTCTTCTCGGTGGTCTACATCGATCTGCTCCGGGGAACGCCGTCGATCCTGCTGGTGCTGCTGTTCGGGCTCGGGGTCCCGGCGCTCCAGCTGCCCGGGCTCACCAGCAGCCGCCTGTTCTGGGGCTCGGTGGCGCTCGTCCTCGGCTATACCGCCTACACCTCCGAGGTCTACCGTTCGGGCATCGAAGCCGTGCCCGATGGTCAGCGCGCCGCCGCGAAGGCGCTGGGGCTGACCCAGTGGCAGACGCTCAGGTACTCCATCCTGCCGCAGGCGGTGCGCAACGTGATCCCGGCACTGCTCAACCTCGCCGTTGCCCTGCAGAAGGATGTGGCACTGCTGTCGGTGATCGGTGCCCGTGAGGCGGTCCGTGAGGCCCAGATCTTCACGGCCCGCACCTTCAACTTCTCCTCCTACATCGTCGCGACGGTCCTGTTCCTGCTGGCCACCATCCCGATGGCGAGGTTGACCGACTGGGTCACCCGGCGCGATCAGGAGCGGCGACTGCAGAGGACGCTGTGACCTCCGTGACGACCACCCCCCGTGTCGCCATCGACGACCTCACCAAGTACTACGGGCAGACGCTCGTCCTCGATGAGGTGTTCCTCGACGTCGACGAGCACGAGGTCGTCTGCCTGATCGGCGCTTCCGGTTCCGGGAAGTCCACGCTGCTGCGGTGCATCAACCAGCTGGTGCCCTTCGACCACGGGCAGATCCGACTGGACGGGGTGTCGATCGATGATCCGAGCTTCGGCAAGACCGGGTTGCGCCAGCGCATCGGCATCGTGTTCCAGGCCTACAACCTGTTCCCGCACATGCGCGTCCTCGACAACGTGACCTTGGCGCCGCGCAAGGTCCACGGGGTCGGCAAGCGCGAGGCCGAGGCGCGGGCGCACGAGCTCCTCGGCCTGCTCGACATGGATGGTTTCGCGCTGAAGTACCCGGAGCAGCTCTCGGGTGGGCAGCAGCAGCGCGTCGCGATCGTGCGGGCGCTCGCGACGAACCCCGACGTGCTGCTGCTGGACGAGGTCACCGCCGCACTGGACCCCGAGCTGATCGGTGGGGTCCTCGACGTGATCCGCGACCTGAAGTCGCAGGGGATGACGATGGTGATCGTCACCCACGAGATGGGTTTCGCACGGGATGTGGCCGACCGGGTCTGCTTCCTCGAGGAAGGCCGGATCCTGGAGGAAGCGCCGCCGGACCAACTCCTGTCGGACCCGCAGCACCCCTCGACCCGTCGGTTCCTCCAGCGCATCATCGAGGCCGGTCGGCTGTAGCCATCCGGCGTCGCGCGCCTTCCGAACGTGGAGGTCGGAGTGCTGACTCGCGGTCCGCGGGAAGGTCGCCCGGTTCGGTGACAGTGGCCAGGTGTGCGTCGACCGCATGACGTACCACGTCCACTCGGCCGTAGTCGCGGACTTTCATCGGGCTGGACGGTTGTCCATAATGGCGGGCAGCACCTTCGACCCCGGTCGGTCGCGCAACACCGCGCAACCCCGGGCTTTCGCGGCAGCAACGGCTGTCACCACCGACGCGGTGGACCACCCCCGACCCCTCCCACGCGCTCACACGCAAAGGGTCGGCCCGTGACCGGACGTCACGACCGTGCCAGCACGCTCCCGGGCGGGCACGGCGGTGGGCGAGTCCAGCGAGGACCAACGTGCAACGAACCCTCTCCCTGCTCCTGCCAGCACGCCCCGAACAGCGACGAGCCCGGCTCATCACCGCCGTGACCGTCGTGGTCGGCGCCGCCACGATCGCCGCCACCTCGTCGGGTACCGGCGAGGTCGCGGCCGTCGACGGCGCTTCGGGCCCATCCAGCGCCGAGGTGGTGCGGGCCGCGCCGCCCGGCCCGGACAGCGCGTTCACCCCGGCCACCGAGCGTGCGAGCGCGTTCACCCCGGCCGCCGAGCGCGAGAGCGCGCTCACCCCGGCCACCGAGCGTGCGACCACCACCTCGCTGTCGTCGCCGAACGACACCTCCGCCGTTGCCATCGAGCGGCTCTCGCAGCAACAGCGGTTGCCGTCGCTCGATGCGGACGAGGTGGAGACCGACGACACGACGCCGACCATCAACGACGTCGAGGTGGACGCCCAGCAGGCAGAGGAGCCGTTGGCCTACACGGCCGCGGACGGTCAGGTGGTGACCCCGGAGCGCATCTTCGCGTTCCTCGACGGCCGGAACGCGCCCCTGGCCGACCAGGCGGAGACCTTCGTGGCCGCGGGCATCGCGCACGATGTGGACCCGCGCGTGGTCGTGGCGATCGCGATCGCCGAGTCCGACGCGGGGAAGATGCACCCGGAGGGCACCTACAACGCATGGGGATGGGGCGGCAGTGGTGGCCCGCGGGGTCTGCGTGCCTGGGACTCCTGGGAGCAGTCGATCCACCAGTACACCGAGAGGCTCGGTGCGCTGTACGACACCGACAACGTCGACTGGGAGTTCGCCAGCACCTACTGCCCGCCCAACACGCAGTGGTGGATCGACACCGTCACCTGGGCCATCGGCCAGATCTGAGCCGGCCCGGTCCCAGTGGGCTCGGCGGCTTGGCGGCTTGGCGCGGCGTTCGTGAGGCGACCGATCGCAACCGACCAACCATGTCCGGGTCGATCGGTTGCGATCCGACCGGTTGAGAGCCGTCGGATGACCACGCAGAAGCCACCCAGCGCCGTGTCGGCGTCAGCGGCCGAGCGGTGAAGCGGTGCAGCGCTGTGTCGGCGTCAGCGGCCGAGCGGTGAAGCGGTGCAGCGCCGTGTCGGCGTCAGCGGCCGTCGACGTCGATGTTGCCGTGGTCGTGGAGTGCCGGTATCCGGCCCAGCTTGCCCGCCTGGAAGTCCTCGAACGCCTGGACGACCTCCGCCTTGGTGTTCATCACGAAGGGTCCGTACCAGGCGACCTGTTCGCGGATCGGCCGACCGCCGAGCAGCAGGACGTCGAGCTTGGGCGCGCGGGACTCCTGGGTGGCCGCGGCGGTGACCACGAGCTCGTCCCCGGCGCCGAACACGGCCAACTGGCCCATCTCCAGGGCGCGGCGTTCCCGCCCGACCGAGCCGCGACCCGCCAGGGCGTACGCCAGCGCGTTGAAGTCCTGCCGCCAGGGCAGCCGCAACTCGGCGCCGGGCTCCAGCGTCGCGTGGATCAGCGTGATCGGCGTGTGGGTCGACCCGGGACCGGCGATGTCCGCCACCTCGCCGGCGATCACGCGCAGGAGCGCGCCACCGTCGTGTGAGGTGGCAAGGGCCACGTCGGAGCCGCGGAGGTCCTGGTAGCGCGGCGCGTTCCACTTCTGCGCCCTGGGCAGGTTCACCCACAGCTGGAACCCGTGGAAGAGCCCGCCTCGCACCACGACCTCCTCAGGCGGCGCCTCGATGTGGAGCATCCCGCTCCCAGCGGTCATCCACTGGGTGTCGCCGTCGGTGATGAGCCCGCCACCGCCGTGGGAGTCCTGATGTTGCAGGACGCCGTCGAGCATGTAGGTGACGGTCTCGAAACCGCGGTGGGGATGCCACGGTGTGCCCTTCGGCTCCCCCGGGGCGTACTCCACCTCGCCCATCTGGTCGAGGTGGATGAAGGGATCGAGGTCGGCGATGTCAGCGCCGGCGAAGGCACGGCGGACCGGGAACCCCTCGCCCTCGAAGCCGCGCGGGGCCGTGGTGACGGACCGCACGGGCCGGCTGGACGCCGCGTCCCACGCGGCGGGCAGGACCCTCGGCAGGGTGAGGAGGTCATCGACGGTGACGGCCGGCATGGCGGCTCCTGTCGGGACCGCGAGGTAGCAGCGACCGGAGATCGCCACCCGATCGCGGGAACCGGGCTGGGGGGTGCGGTGACCAGATCCTACCGCGTATAGTTGCAATCGCAACCACTGGTTGCGACCACCACTCCGGGGCGGGCCGGGCGCGAGCGAGCGGCCTCGGCTGCGTCGCTGGGCGAGCGAGGGGCCTCGGCTGCGTCGCTGAGTGAGCGAGCGGCTAGGCTCTTCCTCCGGTTCGTTCCCGTCCGCCACCCGGCCCGCCGGCCGACCGGTCCCACCGGAGGTGCCCGTCCATGCGTCGCCTGTCCGTGTTGCTGCTCGCCGTCCTCGGCGTGCTGGCACTGCTGCCCGGCCTGGCCATCGCCGACGACGGCTCCGATGTCGCTCCTTCGG
>JAWOCZ010000020.1:0-6028 GCA_046483565.1 Nitriliruptoraceae bacterium | reverse complement strand
GGGTGCGTTCTGCCCCGGTTCCCGGGGTGTTCTGCACCCGATCGGTGGGTGCGGTGGCGCGGCGGGCCTGTGGCCGGGGCGTGGCCGGGGGCGTGGCCGGGGCGTGGTGGGGGTTGGGTGCGTTCTGCCCCGGTTTCCGGGGTGTTCTGCACCCGATCGGTGGGTGCGGGGGCGCGCCGGGCCTGTGGCCGGGGCGTGGCCGGGGGCGCGGCGGGCCTGTGGCCGGGGCGTGGCAGCAGGCAGCTGCCCCCTGCGTTCCGCGGTCGAGGATCAGCGTGGCGCTGTCGCCCCCAGCGCCTCGTCGATGGCCGTGAAGGCGCGCTCGAGGTGGGCATCGGTGGTGCGCAGGTTCCCGAGCGCCAGGCGCAGCACGTGGCGGCCCTCGAGCACGGTGCCCGACAACAGGACGCGCCCGTCGTCGTCCAACCACCGCAGGAGGCGCCGACTGCGGTCATCCGCTCCCTCGCCGTCGGTGGCTTCGTCGCCTCGGGCCCGGAGCCGGAACACGACCGTGGACATCTCCGGGCGGAGCACCAGTTCGAGCTCGGGGTGGGCATCGACCCATGCGGCGACCCGGGCCGCCTGCCGGACGTGCTCGGCGAGCCGCCGACGCAGCCCGTCGGCGCCGAAGTACCGCAGCGTCATCCACAGCTTCAGAGCGCGGAACCGGCGACCGAGCTGGACCCCGTAGTCCATCAGGTCGGTCACGTCGCCGTCGTCGGTCGCCAGGTAGTCGGGGACCAGGGAGAAGGCGGTCGCCAGCGTGGCAGGGTCGCGCAGGAGCAGTGCCGAGCAGTCGATCGGCGTGAACAACCACTTGTGGGGATTGGTGACCATCGAGTCCGCGCGCTCGATCCCGTCCAACAGATGCCGATGCTCCTCGCAGATCGCCAGCGCCGCCCCGTAGGCGCCGTCCACGTGCAGCCAGATCGGGTGGCCGAGCTCCCGAACGGCCGCGTCGCGGACGTCGGCGATCGCGTCCAGCGGATCCACCGAGGTGGTGGCCGTCGTGCCCACGGTGGCCACGATGGCCATCGGCCGGTGGCCGAACCGCACGTCCTCCTCGATCGCCGCCGCGAGGGCGTCGGGCCGGAGGCGGAAGTCCTCGTCCACGGCGATCGGCCGCACCCCGTCGCGCCCGAGGCCCAGCATGATGGCGGCCTTCTCGACCGAGGAGTGCGCGTGCTCGGAGGTGTAGACCCGGAGCGGGGGCAGGTCAGGCCGGCCCACGAGTCCCCGTTGTCTGACGTCGAGGTCGGTGCGTTCACGGGCGGCGGCCAGGGCGAGCGTCGTCGAGGTCGAGGCGCCGTCGGTGAGGAGCCCGGACCAGACGGGGGACATACCCAACAGCTGCCGCAGCCAGTCGACGACCAACAGCTCCAGTTCCGTCGCCGACGGCGAGGTACGCCACAGCATGCCGTTGACGTTCAGTGCGGCCGTGAGTGCCTCACCGAGGATGCCTGGTCCAGCACCGGTGATGGCGAAGTAGCCGTGGAAGGAGGGGTGGTTCCAGTGGGTTATCCCCGGGATGACGACCCGGTCGAGGTCGGCCAGGATGTCAGCGAAGGCCTCGGCATGCGCAGGTGGCGCGGCGGGGAGCTGCCCGCGCACCTCGTCGGGGGCCGATCGGCTGAGCACCGGTCGTTGGTCGATCCCGTCGAGGTAGTCGGCGATCCAGTCGATGACGGCGTGGCCGTGGCGACGGAACGCCTCGGTGTCCATGTCGCCCACACCCGACTGGGCTGGGTCGAGTGCGCCTGCTCCGCTCACGTGCCCTCGGGATCGTCGTCAGGGTCGGGGCCGTTGTCGGCATCAGGCTCGCCGTCAGGGTCGGGATCGGGATCCTCGTCGGGACCGGCCACCTCGGTGTCGTTCGCGGCGTCCTCGAAGCGCAGGTCGAACTCATCGTCCTGGATCGGGACGGCGACGACCTCCTCGACCGGCACGGGCGGCTCGTCCTCCTCCTCCACGGCGGTCACGAGCAGCGCGTAGGGCACCGCGACGGACAGCGCCAGCAGCATCACGACGATCGCGACCTGACCGAGCCAACGTGGCGGACGTCTGGGCCGCCGTCCCCGTGGCCAGCGGGGCGCGAGCTCGCCCCAGAGCCGGTCCAGTTCCGCCGTCGTCAGCGGTGTCGCCCGGTCGGCCTCTTCATCGGTGAGTGGCGTGCCCTGCAGATCCAGGAGCCAGCTGCCGAGTGCCGTGCCATCGGCGGCGTCGAGGCGCCGCATGGCCCGCAGGAAGGTCCGGCGGACGGTCTCGAGGGCAACCGGATCGGAGCCGACCGCGCCGGAGCCGTCCGTAGCAGCCCCAGCCCCAGCAGCCCCAGCCCCAGCAGCGTCGGCCCCAGCAGCCCCAGCCCCAGCAGCCCCGGCCCCAGCAGCGTCCGCCCCACTCGAGCGCGCGCCGACCTGCTTCGACGCCGCCGCATGGAGGAGCGCCGCGTAGCGGTACACCAGCACGGCGAAGGCCGAGGCGGTCCCCGCACGCGCGTGTCGCAGCAGCTCGGCGTCGGTGTCGGCGTGATTCACGGCGGTCCTCGGGTCGGCGTGAGGCTACCTCGCGGCTTCGGCGATGCCCGTGAGACGGCACCGGCCGATCACCGGACCACGATCCGGATGGCCCCGCTCGGGTGCAGGGTGCACGCGCCCTCCAACGTGCCGGGCGACGTGAAGCTCTGGCGCAGGATCTGACCCGGCGCGACGGTGTAGGGGCCGACCTGATGGACGACCCGGTCGTCGTTGACGATCTCCAGACGATCGCCCACCGCCACCTCCAGCGTCGGCGGCAGGAGTTCGATGGAGGCACCCGCCGCGATCCGTTCGGCGGTCCCGGCAGCGACCTCGACCCGCACCACCTCGCTGGAGCGCTGTGACTGGATCGTCACCACCAGCACGGCGGCGCTGGCCAGCAGCACCAGACCCAGTAGCACCGTCCGCCAGCGGGCCCTCGGCCCGGCAGTGGAGCCGTCCTCGTGCTGCTCGTAGTGCTCCGTCACCGTCAGTGGCTCCAGCGTCTCAGGGTCGGTCGAGTTGCAGCGTCACCTCGCGGTGGCGCTCGTCCGCTCCCCGCAGGGTGACCGACACGGTCCACGGAGGGTCGGCGGGCAGCTCCAGAGCGTACGAGAGATGGTGGTCGGGGCTCACCTCGAACATGGGGTGCTCGGAGCCGGGGACGCCGGAGACACCGAGGTGGACGTCGGTGACCGGGACGGAGCGGCCCTCTCGGTCGAAGGCGTACAGGTGGGCCTCGTTGGTGCCGACCTGCACCGGCGCGAACGTGAGATCCAGCACCAGGCCGTCGACCACGACGCGTTCCTGGTGGTGTGGCGGGACCGCGTCGGGGGCGCTCCAGGCTGCCAGAGGGGCGCCGAGCAGGACCGTCAGCGCCATCGCTGCGCTCGCCGGTGCGACGCGGTCGGTTGAGACCATGACCCGCCACCCGAGCCCGACCAGGCCGAGCAGCCCGACCACCCCGGCGGCGGCCCACCACAGCCGGCCGGACAGCGCCGTTGCCGGCGCGCCCAGCGCTGCGGTGACCAGCAACACCAGCGCCAGCCCCACCCGTACGGTCGCTGGCAGGGCCGGCCGCTGGTGACGGATGCCGTCACGGTGCACCGTGAACACCGCGGCGAGGACCGCCAGACGGACCGCCACGGCCACCAACCACCGATCGCCCGTTCCCGCCCCGTCGACCACGAGCAGCCCGGCCTCCAGCGTCGAGGTGGCGAGCGCCAGGGCGAGGCTCACGGACACACCGTCCAAGCGGCGCACGCGGCGCTCCCGCCGCCACGAGTCGCCTGCCCCGGTGCCCCGTCGTGCGGCGCCGTCGTGCCACCACGCCACGACGGCCACCACGGTCGCGATCGCGGCCAGACCACCGGTGGCTCCCGCAGCGACCAGCCACGGTCCCGCCGTCGTGCCGCGGAGCACCTCGACGACGTCCATGCCGCTGGTGGTGGCGGTCACCGGCTCAGACGTCCTCCCGCACCTCGACCGTGACCGTCACCTCGCCCGCGTCCGCGAACTCCATCGTGAGGTCGAAACTCTCGCCGGGAACCAGGTCGTCAGCGAGCTCCAGCAGCATCAGGTGGTAGCCCCCCGGCTCCAGCGACACCGTCTCTCCCGCAGGGACGTCCAGCGCGTCGATCTCCCGCATCCCCATCATGGCGAAACCATCGGGGGTCGGCTCGGTGGTCGCCCCGTCCATCTCGCCCGAGCCCTCCATCTCGCCCGAGCCCTCCATCTCGCCCGAGTCGTCCATCTCGCCCGAGTCGTCCATGTCCTCGTCAGCCATGCCGTCATCACCCATCTCGCCTTGGCCGGCGTCGGCATCGAAGGTCTCGTGTAGCTCGACCCGCTCCGCCACCGAGGGCGCCACCGAGGCCCCGAGCAGCTGCTCACCCTCCTCGGTGCCGTTGCTGATGTCGAGGTAGACGGCGCCGACCCCGGTCAGCATCGGGGACATGCGGCTGCGGGCGTCGCGCACCTCGAGCTCGCCTCCAGAGCCGTCGCAGGCGGCCAGCACGGCAGCCGTGACCGCCAGGACGACGACCAGGCTCGAACGTAGGGACAGCGGGCGGGACATGGGAGCTCCTTCGGGTGAGCGACCGTCGAGAGGACGGCCGGTGGATCAGTCGGGGATGTCCTGCAGCGCCGCACGTAGAACGCGCGCGTACTCCTCCGCGGTGGTGCCGAAGGGCAGTTCACGCACCACCTCGCCGCGGTCGTCGATCACGTAGGTGATGGCGGAGTGCGTCACGTCGTAGTCCGTCTCGCCGGCAGCCGGCTCCGCCACCTCGTAGCGCACGCCCAGCCGTTCGGTGGCCGCCTCGAGGGAGGCCGGGTCCGGGGCCGTGAGCGCCCGTACCCCGTGGTCGAAGAAGAGGCCGAGGTAGCGCTGGAGCTCCTCGGGGCCATCCCGGCCCGGGTCGAGCGTGACGAAGGCGACGGTCGTCCTGGCCGCCAGCTCCTCGCCCAGCAGCTGTCGGGCGCGCCGCAGATCGCCCATCGTCAGGGGGCACATGTCGGGGCAGGAGAGGTAGCCGAAGTAGGCCGCCGTCACCTCGCCTTCGGCGGGGATCAGGTCGGCACGGACCGGGCTGTCGCGCTCCCAGACGTCGTCGAAGGACAGCCCCTGGACGTCCGGAGCGGGGTCACGCACGATGCCGGGCAACGGCTCGTCGGCCGGCAGGAGCACGAGCGCGGCGACAGCGAGCGCAGCGGTACCGACGATGGCGAGCACCCACCGGGTTGGTCGGTTCGGCACGGCGAGCATCTCCGGGCGAGGTGGCTCGAGGGTACCTCGCCGCTCCTTATGTCCGGACATTTTGGTGGCCGCGAACTCGGGGCGCGCTCGCAGGCGCGCAGGTCGTCGGCGACCGGGGGTCGCCTGCCACGTCGCGCACGTGCGAGAGGCGTCCGTCGGGCCCCAGGTTGCCGTGGCGTGCGGGTACGGCCAGGGCCGGAGGTCACGATGCTCGCCCGGAGGCGGGAAGCAGGCCGCCGGTATGAGCCAGTGACCACCGGCGGCGCTGCGCGCGAGCGCCCTGCGGTGCGCGTACCGGGATCCTCTGGCTCTGGCCGGCACGGCGACGCCGTCGATGGCGCACTCGGCCAACCCCGCCCGGGTCGTGCGAGCGAGCGGGAGCAGGCACTGCACTTCGGGTACCCACGTCGGGTTTCGCCCCTACGGGGAGCCCGTACTAGACTGCTAGTGCGACGGGGTCCGAGGATGATCGACCGTGCCGTCCCGAACCCTCGTGAGCGCACGCCGCACCGGCGCGTTCATCCCACTTCAAAGGTCTGGACATCATGACACGTCAACTGCGTTCCGCCGCTGCTGCCTTCGCAGCCGCTGCCCTGGTCCTTGGTGGTTGCACCACCGATGACGACACCGTCGAGGACACCATCGACGACGCCGGCGAGGAGATCGAAGACGCCGGGGAAGAGGTCGAGGAAGAGGTCGAGGAAGAACTCGACGGGGATGAGGACACCGAAGGCTGAGTGGTCCTGATCGAGGGGAG
>JAWOCZ010000318.1:0-5996 GCA_046483565.1 Nitriliruptoraceae bacterium | reverse complement strand
TGACGAGGTCCACAACTGGCCGTTGCAGATCGGTCATCGCCGAGGTCCCCGACGAGGGCGCTGACCCTGGCCAGCCCGACGGAGTTGTCTCCTGCCGCCGCGCCGACTCGACGAAGCCGGCGCGTGGCGGCTGCCGCGGCGCGAACGTTCGTTGCCGTCACGATGTCTCGGCTTCGCCGGCGATGAGCCGGGCGAACGCGTCCGCGGCCTCGCGTTGCTGGGCGTCGTCGGGGTGTGTACATGTCGTACGTAACGCTGATGCGCGCGTGGCCGAGCCGCTTGCTCACGACCTCGATCGGAACCCCGGCGGCGAAACCGGTAACCCGCAGTGTTGGGGGGCTGTCGAGTGGTGCCGGTTCGGGTGGTGGTGTGGGGCTATTCGGCAGGCGGGTGGATGCGTTCGTGGGCGAGGTCGGCGGCGTAGCGTGACCAGCTTCCTCCGGCGTCGTGGGTCCAGGTGGTTGCGCTCTGGTTGGAGTAGCCGAGGAGTTCGGCGAGGACGGCGGCGGGGACCTCGGCGGCGAGGTGGAGGAGTGCGGCTCGTCGGCTGGCGCGGCCGTGGATGCCGTGTTTGCCGAGGCGGACACCGAGCCTGGCGGCGCTGAGTGGTTGTCCGGGTTGGATGCCGGGGAACAGCCAGGGGGTGTGGGTGGGGGAACCGATGCCGGTGTAGGGGTGGACGGTGTCGAGGAGGTCGCGGATCAGTCCGGCGAGCGGTTCGGGGATGGTGGCGGGGTCGGTGCCGAACCGCAGGGTGAGGGTGCCGTCGTGGTGGTGGTCGATCTGGTCGCGGGTGATCAGGGTGATGCGGGATAGCGGTTGGGCGTAGAGCAGGACGAGACAGCCGGCGACGCGGTCGGTGAGTTCGAGGGTGTCGTCGTGGAGCAGCTTGCGGATGATGGTCCAGCGGGTGTCCGGGTCGGTGGTGGCTCCGGGGTTGGCGGTCGCAGCCGGGATGTTGACCGGCTGGCAGCGGCCGGTCTGGGTGGCCCAGAGGATGAAGTCGCGAGCGTTGTAGGCGCCGGGGCCGGTGGCCAGCCAGGTGTCGATGTCGGCCTGGGTGACCTCGGGCAGTGTGGTGGCGTGCTGGTCGAGCCAGTCGAGTAGCCGGACGGCGGTCTTGATCTGGGTGCGGACGTAGGCGGTGGCGGTGCGTGGGCCGGGGTTGGTCTCGGCCCGGCGGCGCAGTTTCCGTAGGACCCGCCAGGTCGCGTAGGCCTGGATGGTCCGCCGGTCGGTGGGCCGATCGATCTGGTTGAGGGTGTCGTCGATGAACCGGGGGATCCGTTCGAGGTGCTCGTTGCGTTCGGGCAGCAGGCCGTGGATGACCAGCATCTGGCGCAGGTAGTCGGCAGCACGCGGGTGGGGATGGTCATCGAGGGTGTCGTGGGACAGCGCGAGCCGGCCGTTGACGATGTCGGCGAGGATCGCGGCTGCGATCCCGGTGCGTAGCCAGTTCAGGGCGCTACGCGGGTTCGGGGCGGCAGCGATCGCAGCGGCGAGGGGGACCAGCTGTGCGGGGATGGTGCCGGTGTCATCGGCGAGGAGGACGGTGACCCGTCGTGCGAGCGCGCAACGGTCGCAGCGGCGGTCCTCGTAGAGTTTGTCCTCGACGCCGCAGTCAGCGCAGACGTGACCGATCGTCGGGCGTCCGGAGCAGTCGGTGCAGCGGGTCGCGGCCGGGCCGGGAGGATCGACGAGACGACGTCGGGTGTGGCAGGTGTCGCAGATGCCACGTCGGGACAGGGCCGCGTCGTAGCAGTTGACGCAGACGGGCCCTTCGGACCAGTGGGCGGTCGGGGGACGGTCCAGACCACAGTGGGCGCACGGTGCGGTCCGGCGCGGGGTGCAGGACGCACACACCGGTGTGGGGGTGGACGCGAAGCTGCAGGGGCGTCGCTGGTGGCAGCGGGAACAGGTCGCGGTGGGCAGCTTGAAACAGTTCACGCACACGTCGGGGTGGCTGCCGTGGGCGCGGCGGGCGATCGGGCGCATCTGGGTGCAGATCCCGCACCGCCGTTCGGGGCGGGGCGTGCAACGGGCACACAGCGGGCTGCCGTCCGGGTCGCGTCCGGCGACGGGTTTGACACCATCACATCGCACGCACGCGAGGGCGGTCTGGCGCCGTCGACAGTTGGGGCACATCCCCCCGTCGACGGTCCGGATCAGTTCCTTGCCGGTCCGGTGGCAACCGGCGCACACCGGCAGGGTGAACGTGGTTGATCCGCGGGCGACGAGTTCGGTCACCAGACGCCCCACGACCGCGGGAGCACCGATGTGCAGGATGTCCGGGTCGTCATCGAGCGCGGCGGTGAGGTAGCGCATGACCGCACCGTTGGTGATGACCGCATCGAAGCCGGACTCGACCTCGGCCGTGGGAAGCGACGGCTCGGCCGCCACGACCGCAGCCAACGCTACGGTTCTACGACAGTCGAAGTCCCGGCAGCGACACCCGTCAGGGTGGCTCACCGGTCGGCATCAGCGACGATGCGGGCCCGGCGTGGTGTGGGCCGCGCCGACCGGTCGGTGTCCCGCCGGGTCTTGCGGCTGGTCCGGTAGGGCTCGATCAGCTCGGCCGGGGTGACCTCGAGGATGTCACACAACGCAGCAAGGACCTCGAGGTTGAGCCGCTGCGGGGTGCCGGTCACCAGCCGGTAGACCTGTTCCCGTGACAGTTGCACGCCACGCTCGGCCAGGAGCGGCACCAGCTCGGTGGTCTGGAACAGCCCCCGCTGTGCCATCACGGCCCGTAGATGCCACCGGTAGCCGACCTTGACGCTCACCACGCCTCCTCCCTGTCGAACGCACGCGCAAGCGCATGGTGCAGCATCCGGTTCTTCGCGTCCGCGCCGACCGAGGTGTAGATCGCCGTGGTCGACGCCCAGGAGTGTCCCACCTGATGCTGGACGAACAGCGGATCTACCCCATCCTCGATCAGGTGCGACACATACGAGTGGCGCAGACAGTGGACCGTCAGCTCGGCCGGTAGCCCGGCCCGCAGCCGGTAGTGCGCGAACCGGTCCTCGATCGACCGCGGCGAGATCCGCCCGCCCCGCTCGGTCAACCACACCGCCGGATGCTCCGACCGGCCATACATCGGGCGGACCTCGACCAGATACTGCTCCAGCACCCCGGCCGCCCACGGCATCACCGTCGACACCGACCGCCGCTTGGGCGGCGACCCGCGCTGGGCCTTCCCGAACCGGACATGGCAGGTCCCCAGCCGGCCCAACGACGGCGCCGCCGGGTTCGGCGTGAAATCGACCACGTCCAACATCGCGGTCTCGGTCAACCGCAACCCCCACCCGTAGATCGTCTTCAACATCGCCGCGTCCCGGAACGCCGTCAACCAGCCCTTGCGGCCCGACCTGGCCGCCACCTCGACCGCGTCATCGACGGTGTCGAACAGCCGCTGCAACTCCAGACGGGACAACGGCCGCCGCTGCGGCCGGCCCTCGTAGTCCGCGACATGCACCGCCCGGGTGTCCTCATGGCAGATCTGACGCGGGAGCGCACCCACCCGCTGCTCGCACTCCACCGCCCAGCCGTAACGCGGATCGCACACGTAATCGAGGAACCCACCGACCGTCCCCTGATAGGTCCGCACCGTGGAATGCGCCCACCGGTTGGACGCCACCCACGCCTCGAGCTGCTCCTCCCGCCACGACCACGGCCACCCACCCGAGAACCTCGCGAACCGTCGCACCAGACGCTGACCACCGGTGATCGTCGACGGACGCAACCGACGGGCCGCCTGCCGGTTGCTCCACCCCGCCAGCATCGCGTCGAACAACGCCTCCTCCGGCCGCAACGGTGTCGCCGCCGTGACCAACGCCAACCCTGCATGCCCTGCCCGCGACCGCTCCACACGCCATCCCCACCACCGGCATCAGACGCCACATCGAGGCAACCAATGCAACCAGACCAGATGACGCATACTGCCACCTACCGCAACACCACCGTGGGAACCGGCCCCTGACCAGCCATCACAGCACCCGCAGTTCCAACCGCACCCCGATCGCCCCACAGCCCAACAGCCCTACAGCACCACCAGAACCGCATCTCCACCACCGACGAATGCTGAATCAGATGCAACTCTGCGTATTTGCGCGATGCTCGCGTAGGTGTGTCGCACGTCGTGGAGACGGATGGCTGGCAGCCCGGCGACGTGGATGTGCTCGCGGAACCAGCGCGTCGGCTGCTTGGGGTGGATGGGGCGACCGTCGAACCCGCAGAACACCAGGTCATGTTCCTCCCACGCGACATCGGCCGCGAGCTTCTCCTCGAGCTGGTGGCGCCGATGCCTGCGGAGCACGGTGACCGTGGCGGGGTCGAGGGCGATCTTGCGTCGTCCGTGAGCGGTCTTGGTCTCGTTGACCATCGCGCGACCGTTGGCCACGGTCAGGTTGCGGTGGACGAAGACCGTGGCGGCGTCGAGGTCGACGTCGCGCCACTGCAGGCCGAGGGCTTCGCCGCGGCGCAGGCCGGTGGTCGCCAGGAGCTGCCACATCGCGGCCAGTCGATCGTCGCGGACGTGTGCGACGAAGGCCCGCAGGTCCTCGGCCGACCACACGCGCATCTCCTTGCGCGGCGCGCGCGGAGGTGTTGCGTGGGCCGCGACGTTGCGGGTGACGTGGCCGCGTTTCACCGCGGCGGCGAGTGCGGTGTGCAGAGTCCCATGGACGTGACGGACCGACTTCGCGGCCAGCGGCCCGCCCTTGGTGCTGCCCGAACGCTCGAGGTGGCGGTATAGACCGTCGAGGTGCTCGGTGGTGACGTCCTGCAGCCGCAATCCGCCAAGAAGGGGGATGATCCGAAGCTCGATCTGCTGCTGATAGTGGGCGCGCGTCGTCTCGCGGACGGCGAGCCCCTCGACCCAGCCGCGGAGGTAGGCGCCGAGGGTGTCCTTGCGGATCTCCACATGGCGCTGATGGTCGACGGCGGCGAGCGCCTCGCGGAGCGCCTGTTCCGCCTCCCGGCGCGTGCGGAACCCGCGTCGGGTCGTTTGGCGCCGCTCCACCTCGCCGGTGTCCGCGTTGAACCCCGGCGGCCGATCGAATCGGATCCGCCACCGCCGACCGTTCTTCGTCTCGTAGCTGGAGACGCTGCCCTTCATCACCGCACCCCCGAAGAGCTGATGGTGCAGTGCAGCACGGATCGCGTGTTCGGCGTCGACCGTTATCCACAGGGCGGCGATTCGGCAGCCCAGGCTCTCGGGTACCAGCCGTCCGCGTCGACGTAGCCTCCCGCGGCGGGGTACCGAGCGGTCCGTCACCGGACTTGGGGTCGCAGAGGCCCCAATCGACTGAGCCGAGTGCGGTCCCGACAGTCCATCTGCGCACTCGGACAGGTAACGCGTGGCCTCGAGCGCGCGGTCCTGCGCCTGCGGTCCGCTATCCCGAACACGAGATGGCGACTCCTACGCTGGAGAGTCGTGCGGGAGCGGGACGGTGGCGCGGTCCTCGTGTGTCCGGTCAGGCGGCGGGGTCCATGACCCGGCCGACGAACAGGACGGCGCCGGTGGGTTGGTGGCGGATGAGGTAGAGGAAGGGCCGGTCGGCGCGGACCGTGACGTCCGGCTCGGGTGGGCCGCTCTCCTCGAACCCGAGGGCGGTCGCGGCGGCCGCGACGGTGCCGACCTCGTCCACGGCGATGTCGGCGGCGTGGACGGCCTGCTCGAGGGTGATGCCCGGCGCGATGCCCTCGAAGCCGGGGACGCCGAACAGGTCGGTGACGCCGAGCTGGCCCTCGAGGGTGTCGCGCAGGTCGAGGTTGGTGCTGCTCTCGAACCGCGGGAGGTACAGCTCGGCCGACCCGGACGTGGCGGCGCCGTCGATCTCGGCGACCAGGCCGGTCGACAGCCGGGCTGATAGCCGAGATCGACGCTGCCGCCACGTCCGGGACGGTCGAGCTGTACCTCCGGGGGTTCGAGAGCAGCAGCAACCTCGACCTGCGCGACACCCTCGAGGGCCAGCTCAGCGTCACCGAGCTGATCG
>JAWOCZ010000028.1:0-15690 GCA_046483565.1 Nitriliruptoraceae bacterium | reverse complement strand
TCAAGACGCTCAATCAGGCCATCGCGCGGGAAGGCTTGTTTCTTAGAATGCCCCCCTCATGGAGGTCAGCACCCATCACTCCGGCGCGAGGGCGTCGACGGGACCTCGCTAGCAAGCGCCGGCGTGGCAAGCACGATGCCGTCGTTCTGTGCGGCCAGCAGGACCAGCGAGACGACCCGCACCAATCTCGTCCCCGACAGCATGACCGTCATGACTGCTACGACCACAACGGCGCTACCAGGAAGACGGTCATCCGGTGGTCATCGTCCACCCCGGCGGCGTCTGGGGTCCTCGCGATCCCTATCTCGGCGAGTCACAGCGGATCGCCCAAGAAGCGACGAAGGGTCGCTCCGGGTTCGCTCACGCCAGCGGGGTCCCATCTGCGACGTGCGTGATGTCGCGCAGGTGCTGGCTGCCTGTCTGGAGCACAGACGCGGACCGCGCCCCCACTGAGCGGTCGGAACACTCGTTCCGTTCACGGAGATCGTGAGCACGACGACCGCGGCGGCAGGCAAGGAGCGGCGGAACGTGGCGATCCCGGACTCGGTCGCGAGGGCGATGCAGCACGGCGTAACAGCGTTGAACCGGCGCGGTGGCAGGGCCGGTCTACCCGCCGCCGATGCTGTGTGGTTGGGCTGACAAAGTCCCGAGCCGGATCCGACGAGTCCGACCTCGGCATCACGCTGCGCCAAACCGCTGAGACGATCCGGGATCAGGTGCCGTGGATGCAGCAGGTCGGCGCCTCTGATGACGGAGCAGACTCCCGGCCCACGGACGATCGAGACGGACGGCCAGCGGAGCTATGCGTCGCGGGCAGTCATGAGCTTGCCGCTCGGCAGTCACGGCTTGCGCACGTCGGTTCAGCTGGCGTGAGCGGTCACCTCGTGGTCCAGTCGGTTGCCGAGGCGGTCGGCTTCGATGTCGAGGTCGTACTGGGACTGGAGGTTGAGCCAGAAACGTGGGGTGGTGCCGAAGTAGCGGGCGAGGCGCAGGGCGGTGTCGGCGGTGATAGCCCGCTTGCCGTGCACGATCTCGTTGATGCGTCGCGGTGGGACGCTGACGTCCTTGGCGAGCCGGTACTGCGACAGGCCGGTGGGTTCGAGGAACTCCTCGAGCAGCACCTCGCCGGGGTGGACGGGTGGGAGCTTCGTCTCCATGACCACCTCCTAGTGGTAGTCCACGATCTCGACGTCGTAGGCGTTGCCGGCCTCCCAGCGGAAGCAGATGCGCCACTGGTCGTTGATGCGGATGGAGTGCTGACCTTGCCGGTCGCCCTTGAGTGGTTCCAGTCGGTTGCCGGGAGGGACGCGCAGGTCGGTGAGTTCCTCGGCGGCGTCGAGCATCCGCAGCTTGCGTAGGGCGGCTTTGCTCAGTTCAGGGGACCACTTCTTGACCCGCTGCCGCCCAGCGAGGCGTTCGGTGTCGCGGTCGCGGAAGCTGCGGATCATCTCCCGAGATAGTAACGCGACGCGTTATGTCTCGCAATGGTCGGCCCTGCGGTTGTGCGCGGTAACGCCCGGGTTGAAGTTTGTGGTGGCACGCGGGTAATGGATTCGGGGTGCTAGGGGTGGTTGCAGACCCTTGTGCGGGTGTTTCGGCATGCGTGAGGCCCCGGTTGGCGTGAAGCTCCTATCGTTGTCAAGCGGCGAGTGCAGGTTCTTGGGGCTGGTGGAGCCAGCCGTGGACGCGGGTGGCGAATTGGGGGTCGTGGATGTGTCCGCGTTCGAGGCGGGACAGGGTCGAGATGTGGGTTCCGGTGGCCTCGGCAACAACGTCGGGTGTATCGGCCGTGGATCACCGAGGCGGGTGGCTCGTTGCAGTTCGACTGGGGCACCGGCCCGACGATCGCCGGGCGGGCGACGTTGCTGTTCTGCGCGTGGCTGGCCTGGTCACGCTTCCGGGTGGTGATCCCGGTGTGGGACCGCACGCTGCCGACCGCGCTGGCGTGCCTGGACGAGACGTTCCGACGGATGGAGGGTTATCGCGACCTACGTGTTGACCGACAACGAGAAGACCGTCACTGCCGAGCACGTCGCCGGGATCCCGTCTCCGGCCGCTCGGCTCCCCTCACAGCAGACACCGTCACGGTGAGAGAGCCTGCAGGAAATCCGCGATCTGGCGGACGTGGCGGGGTTCGAGTCCGGTACGACGATCCGGGCTGATCGTGAGCATGGGCTGCCCGAACGCCGCCAGCTGGTCGACCGCGGCGGGGGTGATCGCGTCGTCATCGATCCAGACGAACGGCGCCGGGTCCCCCCGGAGATCGTCGGCGATGGCTGATGCCTTCGGGCCGGCAGTCCCGAGAGTGCAGCTCGCCAGGTCGAGGGAGCGGCGCGGCGCTCGGGATCCGACCTCGGGCCCGAAGGCCTCCTCGGCCACGGATCCCCAGGTGGTGACCCAGACGAGTTCGACCTCCAGCTTTCCGATCGCCGTCAGCAGGGACGGTGACCACACCGCCAGCCGACGGCCGAGGAAACCCTCGCGGAAGTCCGGCCAGACCGCGGGTACCTCCATCGGGGACACGTAGGGGTTGAGCACCCCATCGACGTCGAGATAGAGCCGAACCGTCATCGGCCGCACTGCGCGCACACCTCGGCGACCGCATCGCGCTGCCACGGCGGGACACCCGGATCGCCGAGCAGGAGGAGTCGGAGATCAGCGACCTCGTGGGGCGCGGGGAGCCGGTGGGCGCCGTGCAGGATCTGCAGCGCCAACGTGCGGGCAGCCCGGCGGAACGGGGCCCGGCCGTCCAGCTCGGCGAGCGCCGGGTCCCGCGCCCCCGCGGCGACCAGCATGGCGCCGACGTAGGACCACCCGTCGATCGGGTCCGGTGTGTGGCCGTCACGCAGCAGCTGGTATTCGTCGTCGGTGAGCAGAGCCTCGTGACGACCGAGGAGTTCGAGCGTTCGATCTCCGTGCTGGTAGCCGGCCCAGGAGAGCTCGAGCGCATCGGCTTCGGGTTCGACCTCCTCCGCGAGCAGCAGCGCCGCACGGCAGGCGATGCGGCCTTCGATCCGTTCGAGCACGGTCAGCTCCGCAGGCTCCGAAGGGGTTCGCAGGACCCCGGCCTGGCGCAGCGCATCGACCGACGTCCTGCGGTCGGCGAGGTCGACCTCTGCGTCATCGACCCCCAGCATCAGCTTCAGGCGCCCAGATGGGGAGATCTCCGCAGCAGCGAGTGGTCGCTCGTCCTGCCAGACGGTGGCGATGAGCACCCTGGCGATCTCGATCCGCCCGTAGTAGGACCCGAGACAGTTGCCGAACGCCATCGCCTCCGCCTCGAGCAGCTCCCTACTCCACGGGACCCTCACCGCCAGCCCCTCCGGCAGCTCGATCGGCGTGCGTCCACGCCATGGCCGGGCACCCGCGAGCGGCATGCGTCGGGACGGGACCCGGTAGTGCGCGAGCACGTACCGCAGGTGCTCGACCAGCCCCGCAAGCCGGGCCGTCGGCGTCGGGAACGCCTCCAGGTAGGCAACGTCTGCGGCCTCGTCGAGCAGACGCAGGAACGCATCCGCCTCCCCCGTCTGGTCGGTCAACAGTTCGATCCCGAGGTCGCGTCGACGCCGCCGCGAGTAGCCAGCGAGCAGCCGCTGCAGCGCCTCCCGCGCGAACACCCCCAGCTGTGCTCGCCGGGTGGACGCCGTCGGCCCCGTCCCCGCCGCTAGCACGGCCGCGACGTCGTCCGGCGCCAGACGGCCGGGGTCCCCGACGGGTGCATCCAGACCCAGCACGACGGACATCGGGTAGAGGTTCGCGTTCGCCACGTGACCGACCGGGTCGGTGCGGCCGACGATCGAGCGGGCCAGCGAACGCGTCACCGGCCGCGTCGCCCTATCGGCCCCCACCAGCGCGGTGGCAGCCTCGGGTGCAGCTCTGCAGTCCAGTACCGCGTCGAGCTGCGGATCGCCCGACCACCACAGCGCGAAGGGCTCCCCACTGGCGATCAGCAGACGGGGAGGTCCGGGTTCGTCACGACTCATCGGCGGGAGCGGCCACGGTCGACACCCCGCTGCTCGTGCGTCTGGGCCATGATCAGCTCCACCCGGGTCTGCCAGCTCAGCCGGCCGGACAACGCCTCCGTGAGGACCTTCGCAGGAACCGGCCACCAGAACTCCTGTCGGTGCGCCCACCGGAGCCAGGTGGCGAAGATCCCCTCCTGATCCGATGGCGCTCCTGCTCACCTCAGAGGGGACGTCCTCACTGCCGTCCCTCACCTCAGCCCGATCCCACATCACTGCTAGCGCGACGGTCGACACTAGCCATGCCGTGTGTCATCGGGCACCGGACGCCCGGCCCCGACCATGAGCCTCGGCATGCGGGGAGACTCGCTGCCCACCGAGGGACCGTCACGAGCCTGAGCTCAGCGCTGCACCGGATCTGGGTATGGATCCGGCATGCCGCCCTGCGCGCAAGGCGCCAGCGCGATCGCTCGAAACCGTGAGTTACGGCAAGGGGGAGCATCGCCGAACGTCCCAGGCGTCGATCAGCGCCCGAAGGTGAAGGCCCGGTTGGGCGGCACGGACAGGCTCACCGTCGAACAGTCCAGCGAGCGACATGACCGAGGTGGACAGGCCCGACTCGAACAGCGTCATAGGCCGCATCCGCACAGCGGACTCGGCGGCGGAGGCGATGACCAGATCCGGGATCGGCATGTGCCGGCACCAAGGATCCGTGTCGCCTGCGCCAAGGTGTCCTCGTCGATGTCGATCAGCCGCTTGGTCATCGCCGCCTCCGGGCCGGATATCCGATATCTATAGCCTGTATACACCTGGTTGTTGGGCTCGACGCCGTGAGGCCGGCACCGGACTGCGGGTGACGATCCCCTCGTCCACCGCATCGGCGAAGTGGTCCCGAGCTTCGACGAGACGATCGAGATGACGACGCCCGATCCGCTCGCCTGACCCCATACCCATCGAGGACGGCAAGCGGCACGATCGATGCCGGTGCGGTCCGGTCGAACATGGCCGCTGACAGATACCTTGTGCTTCTATGTATGCCAAGCCGAGGCTGCAGGAGTGCTGGTGCGTATCGACAAGGATCTGGTCGCAGCGGCGGCAACGCCGTTGGTGTTGGCGATACTGGCCGAGGAGGAGAGCTACGGGTACGCGATCCTGCAGCGGGTCCGTGAACTCTCCAACGGGGAGCTCGAGTGGTCCGACGGGATGCTCTACCCGCTGCTGCACCGGTTGCAGCGTCTGGGCTACGTCACCGCGGCGTGGCGCACACCGCCGCAGGGCCGGCGACGCAAGTACTACGCGATCACCGCTGAGGGCCAGGCGGCGCTCGCGGAGCATCAGCTCCAGTGGGTGACGGTCGCACGGACCCTACGGGGGGTCTGGTCCGGTCCGGATCCGCTGCCGTTCGCACTGACAGGAGCGTGAGATGATGGCAGCTATCGAGGAGCAGATCAGCCAGTGGCGGGCGTTCGTCGCCCGTGGTCCGGGGGTGGCAGTCGGCGACGTCGAGGAGCTCGAAGGGCACCTGCGTGACCAGCTCGACGAGCTGACCACGGCCGGGCTCACCACCGACGAGGCGTTCCTCATCGCGGTGCGTCGCATGGGCGATCCAGATGCCCTGTCACAGGAGTTCGCCCGCGAGCACAGCGAACGGTTGTGGAAGCAGCTGGGTCTCGACGGTGGCGACACGTCGGACTCCGCGTCGAACGGTCTGGTCACGGCGCTGGGGTTCGCCATCGCCGCGGCGCTCACGGTCCTGCTCGTGCGTGTGCTGGCCGGGTTCCCCGACGGGCAGGCCACGTGGCTGGGCCGCAACGCGAGCCTGCTGGTCCTGCCGCTGCTCGCCGGGTTCTTCGCCACCCGCCGCCGACTCCCAGCACGGGCGTGGGCTGCGACCGCCGGGGTGTTCGCCGTCGCGGCCGTGGCGATCAACGTTTACCCGTTCGGGCCTGCCGGGTCCTCGACCGAGCTGCTGGTCGCGGCCCACCTGCCGGTGCTTGGCTGGTTCGTGGTCGCCTACCCCTACATGGGTGGGGCGTGGCGGGATCATGCGCGACGCATGGACGTCGTCCGGTTCACCGGCGAGTGGTTCATCTACTACGTGCTGATCGCGCTGGGTGGCGGGGTCCTCATGGGACTGACCACCGCCATCCTGGAGCCCACCGGCCTGCTCGATGCGGAGCGGCTGATCGAATGGGTCCTGCCCTCGGCGGCGGCCGGTGGGGTGATCGTGGCCGCGTGGCTCGTCGAGTCCAAGCAACGGGTCGTGGAGAACATGGCACCGGTCCTCACCATGATCTTCACCCCGCTGTTCGCGATCATGCTCACGGCCGCCGCGATCGTGTACGCCGCCACCGGACTCGGCGCCACGTTCGACCGTGAGCTGCTGGGCATCTTCGATGTGCTGCTGGTCGTGGTGCTCGGCCTGGTGCTCTACGGCATCTCCGCCCGCGACCCGTCCCAGCCACCGGGGTGGATGGACCGCATCCAACTCGTGGCGGTCGTCGCCGCCCTCGCGCTCGACGCGATGGTGCTCGCCACGATGATCGGACGGATCGGTGAACTGGGCGTCACCCCCAACCGTGTCGCCGCACTCGGCCTCAACCTCGTGCTGCTGGTCAACCTCGTCGGTGCCGCATGGCTGTCGACCCGGTTCCTCACCGCACGTACCGGCTTCCACCAGCTCGAACGCTGGCAGACCAGCTACCTGCCCGTCTTCGCCGCGTGGGCAGCCACCGTCGTGATCGTGCTCCCACCGCTCTTCGGCTTCGCGTGATAAGGCAGACATCATCGAGCAGGTCCGGCGGGGCGTCGGGCGCGCCCAATGCCCGGAAGAGAGCCGCCCTGTGTGTCAGCTGGCGCGGTCAGAGCGACGTGAGCACCGATCGGCACAGGAGACAGATCGATGACCCGCAACGGATCCTTCGAACGCCGCGTCCGGGCACGCATGGCCGAGACCGCCGAGACGCACGACGCCGTACGCCGCACCACCATCGACCAGGCGGAGGATCCCGACGACCGCGGACGGGTGTCCCAGCCGGAGCACACCGACGAGGCGATCGTCACCAACACCGGTCGGAGCTGGGATCAGTGGCGTGAGCTGATCGACACCTGGCCCGGGCATGACGCTGGCCACCGCGAGGTCGCCGCATGGCTGCAACGGGAGCACGACGTCGACGGCTGGTGGGCGCAGGCGATCACCGTCGGTTGGGAACGGATCACCGGACGACGGCTGCCGTCCCAGATGGCCGACGGGACATTCACCGCCAACAAGTCGGCGACGATCACCACCGATCACGACGCGCTGCGACAGATGCTGCTCGACGCAGTAGGGCGCGCGGATCTGTTCCCCGGGCTCGAGACCGAACTTCGTTCACGGCCGACCTCGAAGAACCTCCGCATCGGGCTCGAGCAGGGCGTCGCCGAGATCAACCTCGCGCCCAAGGGCGACGGCAGAGCCACGATCACCGTCGCACACACCAAGCTCACCTCACCCAGGGACGTGAAGCACTGGAAGGCGTTCTGGAACGACTGGCTCGCGGCCCTCGACGACTAGCAGCCCCGGCAGCCTCGGTCTCGGTACCGTCCTATCGCTCGCGTCCTCCGTGCCGTCGTCGTAGACCGACCACGAACCGGAGATGTGCGTGGCGGCGTCGATGGGGGCATGGAGGGAGAACGACATGACCGAGCCCGGCGACCTGACGGTGTCGGACGGCTTCAGTCCGGCCGAACGCGACGCGATGAAGCAGCGAGCGGACGAACTTCGCGCCGAGCGTGGGGGACGCAAGAAGGCCGACAACCTGCAGGCGGCGCTCGACGCGATCGCGGAGATGCCCGACGACGATCGGGCCATCGCGGAGCGGGTCCATGCGATCGTGACCCGGGTGGCACCACAGCTGCACGCCCGCACGTGGTATGGCATGCCCGCCTACGCGCAGGGCAAGGATGTGGTGTGCTTCTTCCAGGGAGCCGCCAAGTTCGAGACCCGATACGCGACCATCGGCTTCAACGACGCGGCCCGGCTCGACGACGGGGACATGTGGGCCGTCACGTTCGCCATCACCAACTGGTCCGACACGGTGCAGGATCGCGTCGAGGCACTCATCCGCAAGGCGGTCGACTGACCGAGCCGCGCGCACACCACGATCAGCAGCGGTTCATCCCTGTCCAGTCGGAACCGTCGTCCAGGACCTCGGGCGCTGCCGTGTTGCGGAGCAACGACGCCGAGAGCCACGTCAGCATGCTACGAACGGCTCAGTCCGACTGCAGGGCACGTAGGGCCGCGGCCACCGCGATGGCGCGGAGCTCGTCGACCTGTGCGCCGGGGAACAGACTGGCGGTCCGGGCGAGGCCGACGATCGCCACCGTGGTTCGTACCCGCTCGGCGAAGGAGGCGTCCGGGCCTGCGAGGACCGTCTGGACCCGCTCGCGCCAGCCTGCGACGTGGGCGATGGTGTCTCCGGCCTCGAGGGCGCCCGGGTCCCGGCTGATGGCTGCGAGCAGCCCGCCATGCCGGTGCACGATGTCGAAGTACGACTCGAGCGCTGCCCGCGGGCCCGGGTGGTGGGTCTCGATCCGGTCGAACCACGCGTCGATGTCATCGACCATCGGGGCCAGGACCTCGGCGATGAGATCGTCCTTGCGGCGGAAGTGGTAGTAGAGCGCGGCCTTGGTGACGTCGAGCCGGTCGGCGAGGTCCTGCAGGCTCGTGGCGGCGAACCCCTTCGTGGCGAACAGGTCGGTCGCGGTGGCGATGATGCGCGCCCGCATGTCGGTCGTGCGCCCGTCCTTGCGGCCCCTGGTCAACGGGCATCCTCCTCGCCGTCCCAGCTGTCGACGCTGCCACCCAGCGCCCGGACGTGCCACTGGTCCCTTGACAGTCGGCAAGCTAGGTGGTTGCTTGCCGGTCGGCAAGTACGTGGTCCGGCGAGGCGCGGACCGATCGGGATCGGTGACGGCGCGCCTGGGTCCCGCGGGTGGCCGAGGAGGCTTGGGCATGGGTGAGGTCATCGGCGCGACCGGGTTGGTCAAGATCTTCGGGTCGACGCGTGCGCTCGACGGGTTCGACCTGTCGGTGTCGGAGGGCGAGGTGCACGGCTTCCTCGGCCCGAACGGGGCGGGGAAGTCGACGACGATCCGGGTCCTGCTCGGGCTGCTACGCGCGGACGCCGGCCGGGTGGCCGTGTTCGACCGCGATCCGTGGACCGACGCGGTCGAGCTGCACCGGCGGCTCGCGTATGTGCCGGGTGATGTCGAGCTGTGGCCGAACCTGACCGGGGGGCAGGCCATCGATCTGTTCGCGCGGCTGCGTGGCCGGTTCGACAAGGCACGGCGCGACGAGCTGTGTGAGCGGTTCGATCTCGACCCGACGAAGAAGGGCCGGACCTACTCCAAGGGCAACCGGCAGAAGGTCGCGTTGATCTCCGCGCTCACCTCCGACGTCGAGTTGCTGTTGCTCGACGAACCGACCGCTGGACTGGATCCGTTGATGGAGTCGGTGTTCCAGGAGTGCATCCGCGAGACCAAGGCTGCAGGGCGGACGGTGCTGCTGTCCAGTCACATCCTCGCGCAGGTCGAGGTGCTCGCGGACCGGATCTCGATCATCCGGCAGGGCCGTATCGTCGAGACCGGGTCGCTGGCTGAGCTGCGGCATCTGCACCGGGTCACCATCGTGGTCGAGACGGCGCATGCGGCCGACGACCTCGCCCACCGCGACGAGGTCCACGGCTTCGAGGAGATCGACGGGCAGGTCCGGTTCGAGGTGGACGGGGACCGGGTCGACGAGACGATCCGCGCGCTCGCGCCCCTGGGGGTCCGCTCGCTGGTCGCGCACCCCCCGACCCTCGAGCAGCTGCTGATGCGCCACTACGGCGACGACCTTGCTGCGCGCGCCGGCCACGACGAGGACGGACGATGAGCGGGGCGACCCTGAGCACGCGCGACCGCCACACCACCGCCCGCGGCACCAGCCTGGTCGGGGTCGGCCCGCTGGTGCGGTTCCTGCTACGACGTGACCGGATCAAGCTGCCTGCCTGGACCGGCGGACTCGGGCTGTTCGTGGTCTACCTCTCCGCCGCGTTGCCCAACGTCGCCGAGACCGAGGAGGAGCTGCGCAGCGCCACACAGCTGTTCGCCGATCCGGTCGGTCGGCTGCTGATCGGGCCCGGCTACGGGTTCGACGACCCGACGTTCGAACGGTTCGTGGCCAACGGCTACGGGCTGTACTTCGCGCTCATCGCCGCGCTGATGAGCATCCTGCTGGTCGTGCGGCACACCCGGCTCGAGGAACAGACCGGCCGGGCCGAGCTGATCCGGGCCAACGTCGTCGGACGCTCCACCCAGCTGACCGCCACGGTGGTGCTGGCGGTCATCACCAACCTGGTCGCTGCGGCGGCCGTGTCGGCCACGATGATCGGCGTCGCCGGGTTCGCGCCGGCCGGCTCGGTGGTCTTCGCCGCCGGGCTCGGCGCCACCGGGCTCGCGTTCGCGGGGGTGACGACCATCACCGTGCAGCTCAGCCAGTACTCCCGCGCCGCGGCGGGAGCGGCCGGCGGCGTGCTCGGTGCCGCGTTCCTCATCCGAGCCGGCGGGGACATGGCCGCGGAAGGCGGCACGGCACTGTCATGGTTCTCGCCGCTCGCGTGGGCCCAGCAGACCGCCCCGTACGTGCTGGACCGCTGGTGGCCACTCGCGCTCACCCTCGGGTTCGCGATCGCCACCACCACCGTCGGGTTCTTCCTCTCCGGCCGACGTGACCTCGGCGCCAGCCTGGTCGCGACCCGCCCCGGACCCCACGAAGCGACCCCCCGGCTCGGCACACCGATCGGCCTCGCGGCACGACTCCAGCGCGGCAACATCCTCGGATGGGGAGCCGCCCTGGTGGTGTCGGGACTCGCCTACGGCGCCTACACCGACGCGCTGACCACCGCGTTCGATGACCTCCCGGAGGTCTTCCTCGAACTGTTCGGTGGCTCCGACGATCTCGTCGCCGGCTACCTCGCCTACATGGCCGTGTTCATGGCGTGGCTCGCCGGGGCCTACACGGTCACGGCGATGCAGAGCCTGCGCAGTGAGGAGACCAGCGGCCGCGCCGAACCCGTGCTCGCCACCCCGGTCAGCCGCACCGACTGGCTCGCCAGCAACCTCGCCGTCACCGCCACAGCCATCGTCGTGCTCCTCGCCGCCGCGGGCCTGGCCACCGGGCTCGGCGCCGCGATCGTCACCGGCGACGGCACCCACATCGGCGAGATGCTGCTCGCCCACCTCAACCAAGTCCCGGCCGTGTGGGTCGTCCTCGGCATCGCCGCGCTGCTGTACGGCATCCTGCCACGAGCCGTCCCAGCCGCCTGGGTGCTGATCGCCTTCGGGTTGATCGCAGGCACGTTCGGGCCGCTGCTCGACCTCCCAGAGCGCGTCCTCGAACTCTCCCCCTTCGCGCACCCGGCCGCCGTCCCACTCGAAGCCCTCCGCCCGCTCCCGCTGCTGGCGCTGACCGCCATCGCCACGGCCGGCGCACTCATCGGACTGCTCACCTTCCACCGACGCGACCTCGACGCCACCTGACCATGACCACCCCAAGGGGCCGAACCCTCGCCGCAACCGCTCACAGGTCATGACGCCGTACCTGATGTCGGTCTGGTAGCCGGCCGGTGCGACGCCGCCGGAACCTGACGAGCTGGAACGCATCACTCGTGACGTGGATGCCGTCCACCGGGGCCTACAGGAGCAGGGTCTTGGGTGGTCGGGGCCGGGTTGCACGGACCGGCGGGCGAGGTCCCGCTCGCGCCTCAGACCACCAGGGGCGTGTCGTCGAGGTTCGCCCACTCGGCCATCGACCCGTCGTAGAGGGCCGAGGCGCCGTATCCCGCGAGCTCGAGGGCGAACGCCATGAACGCACCGCGCACGGCGGCCTGGCATAGCGGGATGTGGCCCCTGTCGGGATCGACGCCGGCCTGGCTCAGGGTGGAGCGGAGCTCGTCGGGTGGGAGGAAGCGGCGCACAGCCTCGGAGTCCTCCCCGTCGGTGAGCAGCCGCTTCCACTCCAGGTGCAGGGCGCCGGGGATGTGGCCACCCCGACGGTTGCCGGAGAGCTCGGTTCCCTCCCATTCACCGTCGCTGCGGGCGTCGATGACCTGCCAGGCGGCGTCGTCGTGGCGGGCGAGCACCTCGTCGAGCGTGGCCAGGAGTTCGGGCTCGGCCCTGGGGATGAAGGGTGGGGCGTCGACCGCCTCGGCGGCGTGTGCGGACACGGGGAGACCGCTCTCGAGCCAGCCCTGCCAGCCGCCGTCGAGCAGGCGGACGTCCTCGTGACCGTAGTAGCGGAGCACCCACCACAGCCGCGCCGCGAAGAGCGAACCCCGATCGTCATAGACGACCACGGTGTGATCGGGACCGATGCCGAGCTCGTCGGCCAGCTGCACGACCTCCTCCTCGCTGGGAAGCCACACCGAGGGGTCGGCAGCGTCGCCACCCTTGATGTAGGGATGGCCGGTCTGGCAGATCGCTCCGGGGATGTGCGCCCGGCCATACGAACCACCGTTGCCGGCACGCCACCAGGCCCCATCCCACGGGCAGTCGACGATCACGACGCGCTCGTCGTCGAGGTGGCCAGCAAGCCACGACGGGTCGACGAGCAGGTCCGCTCCGAGGCCAGCCATCGTCGTCTCCTCGGTGCGGGGGTCCGGGACTGCTCAGACCCTAACGGAACCTTGGTCGGTGGACCAGAGCGGGCACTCCCCCCCCACGAGGTCGCGTCGGACCCTCCGTCGCCGATCCCACAGCGAGCGGCGACTACCGCCCTGCGCCGAAGACGGGGAACACACTGGCCTCGCCGTAGCCCGCGATCGGCTCCATCCCCTGCAAGGTCTCCATGTCCGGCTCGGAGATCTCGAAGTCGACCTCGGCGTTGGTGCGCATGTGGTCGGGGTCGGCGGTCTTGGGTAGCGGGAGCAGGCCGAGCTGCAGCGTGTAGCGGATGGCCAGCTGTGCCACGGTTACCCCGTAGCGCTCGGCCATCTCGGTGACCTGTCCGTTCTTGAACAGCTCACCGTGCGCGATCGGCGAGTAGGCCTCGACCAGCATCCCGTTGTTCTGGGAGTGCTGGATCAGCTCGATGGGGGTGTTGCTGATGTGGGCCAGGATCTGGTGCACCATCGGGGCGACGCTGCTGGCCTGGAGGATGTTGTCCATGTCGGCCGGGTCGAAGTTGGACAGGCCGATGGCGCGGAGCTTGCCGGCCTGGTGGGCCTCCTCGAGCGCACGCCACGCGGCACGGTTGCCCTCGAAGTGACGGTCACCGCCCCTGAACTCCTGCCAGGGCTGGGGGCTGTGGATGAGCATCAGGTCGATGTTTTCCAGCCCCAACGTCTGCAGGGACCCGTCGATCGCCGTGACGGCCTCGTCGTAGGACTTGACGTCGGCGGCGAGCTTGGTGGTGACGAACAGCTCGTCACGCGGGACCCCGCAGCTGCGGATGCCCTCGCCCACGCCCCGCTCGTTGCCGTACGCCTGAGCAGTGTCGATGTGGCGGTAGCCGAGCTCGACCGCGCGGGTGACCGCCATGGCGACCTCGTCGTCGTCGATGAACCACGTGCCAAGTCCAAGCTTCGGGATCTCGACGCCGTTGGCCAAGAGGTAGCTCTCCTGGAGGATCATGGGGTCTCCTTGTGGGGCTGGCGGATGTGGCTGTCGTGCAGCCGCGTGATCAGCTCAGGTGCTCGTACTCGCTGAGGTGGGTCTCGAGCGCGTTCACGTCGAGAACGCCCATCACCGGGGGCGAAGGGCGTCGCGTTCCTCATCCGCGAGCCGTTGGGCTTGTTCGTGTATCAGCCCGCTTCGCTGGCCGACCGCATGGAGCGTCTCACGCACGTCCTGGTAGTACAGCGCCCACGCGGCCCGCGTCGTCTCCCCCGGCGCATCGCCGACCTCGGCCCACGACACCTCCGCTCACGCGCCGACCGATGGTGCGCCGCTGCGGAACATCGAGCCGAGAGTCTGCGGAACGGAGACCTCGCAGCTGGTCGAGTGGCTGCGACGATCCAAGCTCGCCCTCCCCACGGACCTGCTCCGCATGCTCCTCAGCATCAGAGCCGGTGCCCAGGCAGCGAGTATCGCGCGCCTTCGCAACCCGTCAAGCTCCGTTCTGCCGGCGACGTCGTGGAGCGGACGTCGTTCTGCGCACTCACCCGGGACTCGGAATTCGCAGATGGTCACCGAGGTTCCCTTGGTCGACCGCGAACGCCGGCGGCGGCGTAGGGTGCACGCGGATCGTCGGATCGACAGGAGCAGTGCCATGGCCGTGGACGGTCTCGCCGGCCCACGTCGCGTGGCCGGATCCGTCGCCGAGCTGTTCGGCCACCCGGTCTCGGGCGAACCGGTGGTCTCGGGGGACGGCAAGACCGGAGCGCGCCTCGAGCGAGTGACGGTCGACGGCCAGGCCTATGTGCTCAAGCACCTCCATCACAACGACGACTGGATCATGCGGGCCACCGGCGACCACGGACACCGGGCGGTAGCCGTTTGGCGCGACGGTTGGCTGGAGGAGATCTCGCCCGCGATCGATCACGCCGTGGTCGCCGCCGCTTGGAACGAGCAGCCCGACGGTCGCGGCGCGGTCCTGGTGATGCGCGACGTCGGCGACCATCTGGTGCCGGAGGGCGACGCGGAGATGCCCCTCGAGCAGCACCACACGTTCATCGAGCACATGGCGGTCCTGCATGCGACCTTCTGGGGGCGCGCCACCACGCCCGAGCTGCTGCCGCTGACGACCCGCCTGACCTTCTTCGGCCCCCGCCTGGCCGAGGCCGAGCGCGCCTGCGGCGGCACCGACCCGGTACCCACACAACTGGTCCCTGAGGGATGGTCACGTCTGAGGGAACGAGCACCTCAGGCCGCCCAGATCGTCGCCGGACTCCTCGAAGACCCGGCCCCACTCGTGACCGCCCTGGACACGACCCCGAAGACGCTGGTGCACGGCGACTTCAAGGCGGGCAACCTCGGCAGCCACCCCGATGGCCGCACGATATTGATCGACTGGGCCCTGCCCGGCATCGCCGCGCCGTGCAGCGACCTTGCCTGGTACGTCTGCCTCAACCAGGCGCGACTGCCCGAGCCCAAACAGGCCACGCTGGAGCGCTACCGGCAGGCGCTCGAGCGCCATGGCATCGACACCGAACCCTGGTGGGACCTGCAGTGCGCACTGTCGCTGCTGGGTGCGTTCCTGCAGTTCGGGTGGGAGAAGGCGCTCGGCGACGATGAGGAGCTCGACTGGTGGCAGGACCGCGCTCTGGAGGGAATGCGGCGGCTTCGATGACCGGGCAGGCCGACGCTGACGAGACGCTGGTCGCCGGGATCCGCACCGCCTACGGCGGGGGTGTCGACGGCTGGGCCGCTGGGCCGGCTGTGGTCTACCAGCGCCTGGCCGATGCACTCGTCGCCGCCGCCGGACAGCCGCTGGCCGGCCGCTACGTGCTGGACCTCGGCGCTGGTACCGGCGTGGCCTCCGAAGTGTTGTCCCACGCCGGCGCTCACCCCGTGGCCCTCGATCTGGCGGTGGAGATGCTGGCCCACCGCGCCCCCGGCGACCCCGTTCCGCGACCACCGCGTCGAACGCGCTCTCGCGGAACGGGAGCGCCCTGGCGTCCCCGACCTCGAGGGGGCCCTCGCCGAGGCCCGCCGGGTTATCCGCCCCGGAGGGCTGCTGTTGGCCAACACCTTCCCCAGTGGTGCGGAT
>JAWOCZ010000003.1:0-17872 GCA_046483565.1 Nitriliruptoraceae bacterium | reverse complement strand
TCCGGATGCGGCGCTCGACCGGAGCGGACCAGCTCGCCGGTCGAGGCATCGCGGATCACGACCTTGCAGGACTGGGTCGACGAATCGATCCCGGCGACGAGGGCCATCAGCGAGCTCCGAACTCTCACGCGAGCGAGGGAAGACGCCGTCACTCATCGCAGGGACCGCGTCCACCCTCCACGCTAGTGGTGGCCTTTAGATCCCTGTGGCGCGCAACACGCCTCGGACGCGGCCTCGATCGCGGCACCGAGCGTGATCAGCGGGCCCAGCTGGTGCGGACAGGGTTCGTTCAGAACATCACCTCGGAGCTGCCGGTCCACCGACGGGCGCGGCCCGCGACCGGTGCACCGGCCGCGAGGCCGCGGAGATGGCGGCTCGGCCGCCGTCATCGCGCTGTGATGCTGCTGTTGTGAACACCGCTACGCGCCCGATGCGAGCATGCCACCCATCGGGGCTGACCACATCCCTACCAACGTCGCGCGTTCGAGGTCGACAGGAGCGGCAGCCTCCGTGGCCGGCATGACCGATGCCGAAGACCGGTGGACCCGCCCTCGACCGACGGCGGTGTCATCTAGCCTCCATGTTCCTACGGAGGAGGTGGGCGGGTGCTGGACGAACACGGCCCGAGCGAGGCGTTGCTCGAACGCATCGGTGCCATCGGGCGCGAGCTGGCCGAGACCGAGGGCCTCCAGGCGACGTTGCAGCGCATCGTGGACCTCGGTGAGGACATGCTCGAGCACTGCGATGGGGTCAGCATGATGCTGATCGGCAGGGGCGGGGTGATCCGGACGCCTGCCGCCTCCTCGAAGGTGGCGTACGAGAGCGACATGGTGCAGTACGCCACCGGGCAGGGGCCCTGCCTGGAGGCCATCAGGCAGCACCACACGGTCCTGATGGCCGATCTCGAGACCGAGGAGCGTTGGCCCGACTACCGCGCCAGGGTCCTGGAGCTCGGGGTGCGATCGATGCTCAGCCTCCGGCTGTTCATCACCGAGGACTCGATGGGCGCGCTCGACATGTACTCCCGCTGGCCGAACGCGTTCGACCGCCGCTCACAGCTCGTCGGCCAGGTGTTCGCCGCCCAGGCGTCGGTGGCGATGAAGGCCGCGCTGACCGAGGAAGGGCTCAAGACCGCGATCCAGTCACGCGACGTCATCGGGCAGGCCAAGGGGATCGTCATGGCCCGCCGCCGCCTGACCGCTGACATGGCCTTCGACGTCCTCAAGGAGCTCTCGCAGCACCGCAACGAGAAGCTGGCCGAACTGGCCGCGGTGATCGCACGGACCGGTGAGCTGCCTGGCCCGAGGACGTAGCAACTCATCCCGGGGGTGCAGAGCCACTCGCAGCTCAGTCACAGGTACCGGGGAGGTGGGGCAGACCGCTCACGCGACATCGTCGCCCGGGCCGTCGACCCGCCGCTGCGCCTTGCGCTCGGCCTCCTGTACGTGCCGCCGTCCCTCCATGACCGCGTCGCGCACCTTGCGCTCGCTCTCGACGGCGACCTCGTAGTAGGTGCGATCGAAGGCCTCGACGACCTCGAAGGTCCACATGCCGGGGAGGGCGTTGCGGCCGAGCCAGGTCCGGGCCAACTCGTCGGCGAGCTCGGTGTGACCCGCGTCACACAGCTGCTCGAGGCCATCGCCGAGCGTGTCGTCCACCCAGCCGATGCGCTGGTGGAACTCGTAGAGCGCGCCGCGAGCGCGCTCCAGCAACTCGAAGGCCTCACTGATCTTGCCGACCGCATCGACGGTGGCATCGTCCACGCCCGCGGGACGCTGATGGGCTGGGTCTGGTTGCTCGGCCATGACAACTCCGATGTCGGGTCGTGGATCGTGAGCTCAGAGACTCAGCCCAGCTCCTCCTCGATGGGGGTCCCCTCGGTGGCGACGATGAACCACTCACCCGCGACGCCATGACCTTCGAGGTCACCGACCTCGTCGTCGCCGTCGTAGTAGTACAGCGGCCGGTCGTTGTAGGTGACCTGCAGGTCGCCGGCGATCGTGCCGACCAGTTCCTCCCTGACCTCACCGTCGACGGTCGGGATCTCGTCGTCGGTGGAGAAGATCGGCCAGGTCTGCAGGCACTCCCCCGTACAGGTGCGTTCCCCGTCCGGATCCTCGGCGAACACGTAGAGGGTGCGTCCGTGGCCATCGACCACGTGCGTCCCGAGCGCCGAGAGGCGGCTCGTCATGTCCGCGTCGGTCAGGGCCTCGCCCTCGAACACGTCCCCGCGCTGCTGCCCGGCCGTCTCGTCACCGTCCGGATCGAGCTCGCCGATGTCGTCCGGGTCGGCCTCGTCGATGTCATCACTGCCCGGCGTGCCCTCGAGCTCGTAGTCCGCGGGCGTGTCACGTTCCGGCGTCGCACACGCCGCCAGCAGCAGGCCGGCCAGCAGCAGCGGGAGGGAACGGCGCAGGCGGGGCATCTCGGTCCTCGTCTCGTAGGGGCGGCAGGACAGCAGCGGCGGGCCGCCACCCCGGTGCCGACAGGACGACGTACTCGCTCTCGAGTTCGAGGTTGCCATGCCGAGTACCGGGGCCGGGTCGAGAATCCCGGCCGATGGGCCGTGGCACGAGGGGCGGCCAAGCGGTCGAGCCGCCGCGACAGAGCCGGCTGCCAACGACGGAACGCCGCCCCCGGGATCCCCGGCGGCGGCGTCCTGCGGCGCGGTCCGCTACTTCTTGGCCTTCTCCATGCGCCGCTTGAAGCGGTCGACCCGGCCACCGGTGTCGACGAGCTTCTGCTTGCCCGTGTAGAAGGGATGGCACTGGTTGCACAACTCGACGCTGATGCGGTCGACGGTCGCCCGCGTCTCGAAGGTGTTCCCGCAGGAGCACGTGACGGTCGCGAGGGTGTACTCGGGGTGGATGTCCTGCTTCATTGCATCCTCCGGGCGTTGGTGGCACCGAGGGGGCGGCGGCGGGAGCGCGGGCGGCTGCGGCATCGGCAGGTCGGGACCGTGATGCCGAACGGTGTGGCGTCGACCACGCCGGCACGGGGAACTGAGGTCGTCGACACCGTCCCACCAGAACGCGCGCCGAACGGCGCGCAGTGCCGGAAGGGTACCAGAGGCCTCGCGATCCTGACAGCGAGTCCCCGGTGATCGCGGTCACCTCCCCGCCCGCCGGCTACCTTCGCCTCCTCACGCGAACACAGGGGGCCCGACATGGCCGCACAGTTCTCCCCCGCGACACCCGTCGCCGAGGCACCGGTCGCGGACCGCAGGGCGTACATGACCCGGGTCTACGTACGGCTCCTGGCCGGCATCGCCGGCTTCATCATGGGCTCCTGGTGGCTGTTCGCGACCGGGCTCGCCTACACGATCGCGGAGTTCGTCCTCGGCGTCAGCTGGCTGCTGATCCTGGGTGGGTTCATGATCGTGTCGTGGATGTCCACCTCGATGCTGTACCGGACGACGTCGCCCGCCGGGCAGTACGCGGCCTACGCCGCGGTCGTCGTGGCCAACGTCCTGCTGTTCGCCACGCCGTTGGTCCTCGCCCAGGTCCAGGGTCCGCCCGACACGATCGAGCTCGCGGCCCAGCTGTCGGCGGTCGCCTTCGTGGCGCTGTCGGCGATCGCGATCACGACCAGCAAGGACTTCAGCTTCCTCCGCGGCTTCCTGATGTGGGGCGGGGTGCTCGCGCTGCTGCTGATCGTCGGCTCCACGCTGTTCGGCGCCGGGCTCGGCGTGTGGTTCTCGGTCGCGATGATCGGCTTCGCGGGTGCGGCGATCCTCTACGACACCCAGAAGATCTACCGCTCCTACCCGTTGGGCACGGAGACGGCCGCCGCTGTGCACCTGTTCTCCTCGATCGCCCTGCTGTTCTGGTACGTGCTGCAACTGCTCACGCGGCGCTGACACGCACCGGCGGAGGACCCACCGCCCGATCCGTCGGCTGCGCCCCAGGACGCGGGGGTGGGCGGCTCGGCCCACCCCCGGGTCGCTGACAGGGTCCGCGTCAGGAGAAGTCGCGGAACAGCTTGATGCGGTCCTCGAGCTGGGCACGCTGCTCGGGGTTGCGTACCCCGAGCCCGGTCTCGCGGGCACCGACCAGGACGCCGAGCTTGCCCGTGTGCTCGTTGCGGTGCATCTTCAGCGCCGCCTCACCGACCTGCTCGAGCGGGAAGGCCTCGGTCAGGATCGGCTGGATCATGCCGAGCTGGACCAGACGCGTGGCCTCCCAGGCCTCGGCGTAGTTCGCGAAGTGCGAGCCGATGATGCGCTTCAGCCGCATCCACAGCACCCGGTTGTCGTAGACGTGGCGGTAGCCGGTGGTGGAGGCGCACGTCACCACGATGCCGCCACGCTTGCAGACGTACACCGACGCGGGGAACGTCGTACGCCCGGGGTGCTCGAACACGATGTCGGGATCCTGACCGACCAGCTCTCGGATGCGCTTGCCGAAGCGCCTGAGCTCCGATTCGTCGATGTTGTCCTCATCGTCGATGAACCGGTAGCCCTCGGCCTTGCGGTCGATGATGTGTTCGACCCCGATCGCGCGGAGCTGCTCGGCCTTGGCCTCCGAGGACACGACCGCGACGGGAACACCGCCTCCGTTGAGCACCAGCTGGCAGGCGAACCCACCGAGCCCCCCGGTGCCACCCCAGACCAGCACGACGTCGCCCTGCTTCATCTGGGCACCGTTGCTGCTGACCAGCATGCGGTAGGCGGTGGCCAGCACCAGACCGAGCGAGGCGGCCTCCTCCCAGTCGAGCTGATCGGGCATCGGTAGCAGCTGGTTCGCCTTGACCATGGAGACGTCGGCGAGCGCGCCGAAGTTGGTCTCGAAGCCCCAGATGCGTTGGTCCGGGTCGAGCATCGAGTCCTGGTGGCCGGCCGGGTCCTCCAGATCGACGTAGTTGCAGTGCACGGTCACACGGTCGCCGGGCTTCCAGTGGTGGACGCCCGGCCCGGTGCGCAGGACCACCCCGGCCGCGTCCGAGCCGAGGATGTGGTGGTCGAGGTCGTGACGCGCGCCGAGGTCCGAGGAGCGACCGAAGCGCTCGAGGAACCGGAACGTGGACACCGGGGCGAACCGCGCGGACCAGACCGTGTTGTAGTTGAGCGCCGAGGCCATCGGGGCGATCAGCGCCTCACCGGGCCCGAGTGGCGGGATGGGGACCTCGTCGAGGTGGAGGGTCTGTGACGGATCCTGCTCCTCCTCGGGGACACCGTCGAAGACGTGCTCGTCCTCCTTGCGGATGACGCACGCTCGCATGGTCTCGGGCAGCGGCAGCGCCGCGAGCTCCTCCGACGGCGCGTCCTGGTGGATCGCATCATGGATCGCCTGCATGGCTGATGTGTCTGCCACGGTGTGTCCTCCCCCGGCAGCCGCCTGGCGCCGTCGACGTCCGGTCGGGGCTCCCAGGCCGCGCCGCGCGACCTCCGACCTCACCGCGCACGATAGTGAGCACCACGCCACGGGCACGAACCGGCGGCGTCATCCCGGCCCGCAGTCGGTCAGGCCGGGCCCTGCCCGCCGGTGCCGGGACCGGCGTCCTCATCCCCCACCTCGTCATCCGTCGGATGGTCATCACCCTCAGCCGCGTCGAGTCGCCGCTGTTCGCGCTGGATCTCCACCACCTCGACGTCGAGGATGACCTCGTCACCGTCGGGTGTGCGCACCCTGGGGCCGGGGCCGCGACGACCGCCGCCCTGGCCACGTCCGCGGCTGGTACCGGGTGCCTGGCGCGCCCCACCCGGGGACCGCGAGGTACCCGATGTCGTCGCCTCGCCCACCCGGGCACGCAGCCGACGTGCCACCATACGACGGGTCGGCCCGAGCAGGAACAGGAACCCCAGGACGTCGGTCAGGAACCCGGGGGTGAGCAGCAGCGTCCCGCCGACGATGACCAGGGCACCCTGGGCGACCTCGTCGCCCGGCCAGCGCCCCTCCTCGAGCGCCGAACGGAACTCCGACCACGCACGCCGGCCCTCGACACGTAGCAGGTAGGCGCCGAGCAGGCTGTCGGCGATGAGCAGTCCAGCGGTCCACCAGCCACCGATCGCCCCGCCGATCTGGACGATGACCAGGATCTCGGCGAGCGGCACCAGGACGAAGACGAGCACGAGGAAGACAGGCATGTCCGAAGGGTACGCACGTCCGTCACCTGTGGAGGTGGCCGACCGGGTGGTCGCCTCGCGTCGCGATCGAGACCTGGTCCGACTGGAGGGGGCGCATGCCCTCAAACACGCGCTGCGCTTCGGTGCCGACATCGAGGTGGTGGCCACCGACGATCTCGATGGTCTGCTCGCCCTGCTGAGCGCCCTGGCACCGGACGTGCTGCCGACGGTCGCGGCGCGAGCGGTGGAGTTGGACCCGGTCCGCTGGCGCGGACTGGTGCCGCGGACGCTGCCGTCACCGGCCCTGGCGGTGGCGCGACGCCCCATCGTGGGTGTCGACGAGGTGCTGGCCGCCGGCGGCCGGTGCCTGGTCCTCGACCGCCCCCGCCACCTCGGCAACCTGGGCGCTGCGATCCGGGTGGCCGCCGCCGCCGGAGCGGGTGGGGTGCTGGTGCTCGGAACCGCAGACCCCTGGCACCCGACGGCCGTCAGAGCCGCCGCCGGCCTGCAGTTCGCGGTCCCAACGGCCCGGATCGATGAGCTGCCGGCCACCACGCGGCCGATCGTCGCCCTCGACCCGGCCGGCCGGCCGCTGCACGCGGAGCCGCTGCCGGTCGACGCGCTGCTCCTGGTGGGGACGGAACGGGGCGGTCTGGACCCCCACCTGCGTGATCGCGCCGACGAGCACCGGTCCATCGAGATGCGTGCCGGCGTGTCCAGCCTGAACCTGGCCACGGCCGTGGCGGTCGCGCTGTACGCCGATCGCTGATCCACCCTTGCGGGGTACCCGCCGGCGATACGCTCAGGACGGGGATCGTTCCGTGGACACGGACGGCGGACAGGGAGCACTCGATGACGACCGTGGAACGCTCGGGGCACCTCCAGGACCCGCCGCAGCTGCGGGACGAGTGGACCGAGGACGTCGCGTTGCGGCGGCTGCTGGAGCGGACCCTGCCGGCCGACGTCCGCGCCCAGATCACGCCGTCGCTGGAGGAGATGGGGGTGCTGGCGGCGACGGAGCTCAAGGAGTGGTCGGACGCGTGCGACACCCCCGAGCACGAGCCCCGTCTGCGGCCGTTCGATGCGTGGGGCCGCCGCATCGACGACGTCGAGGTGTCGCCCCTGTGGGAGCGGATCGGCGACGTGGGCAAGCAGCACGGGGTCGTCGCCACAGCCTACGAGCGCGCGCACGCTGAGCACTCGCGGGTCCACCAGATGGCGCTGGTCTCGCTGTACGGCCCGTCGAGCGCCCTGTACTCCTGTCCCTTCGCGATGACCGACGGCGCCGCCGCAACGCTCACCGCCCACGGCGATCGGGCGCTGCTCGACCGCGCGCTGCCCCGGCTGACCAGCCGCGACCCGGGGTACGCGTGGACCTCGGGCCAGTGGATGACGGAGCGGGCCGGCGGCTCGGACGTGGGCCGGTCCGAGACCGTCGCGGTGCGCGACGATGCGGTGTGGCGCCTGACCGGCACCAAGTGGTTCACCTCGGCCAGCACCGCCGACATGGCGCTCACCCTGGCGCGACCCGAGGGCAACGGCCCGGGTGGACGTGGGCTGGCGATGTACTACGTGGAGGTCCGCGACGAGCAGGGCCGGCTCAACGACCTACGGGTGCTGCGTCTGAAGGACAAGCTCGGGACCCGACAGATGCCCACGGCGGAGCTCGCACTGGAGGGCACCGTCGCCCACCTGGTCGGCGCCCCCGCGAACGGCACCCGCGCGATCACCCCGATGCTGGCCATCACGCGGCTGTGGAACTCGGTGATCGCCACCAGTGGGCTGCGACGAGCGTTGTCACTGGCACGCGACTACGCCGGTCGCCGGACCGCCTTCGGGCAGCAGATCATCGACCATCCGCTGCACCAGGCCACGCTGGCGTGGTTGCGGGTCGAACACGAGTCCAGCCTGCAACTGGTGTTCCGCACCGTGGCACTGCTCGGTCGCGAGGAGGCCGGGGTCGCCACGGACGCCGAGCGTGCCGCGCTCCGCCTGCTGCTGCCCATCACGAAGCTGACCACGGGGAAACAGGCTGTGGCGGGGGCCAGCGAGGGACTCGAGGCCTTCGGCGGCGCCGGCTACATCGAGGACACCCACCTCCCGCAGCTGTTGCGCGACGCCCAGGTCCTTCCCATCTGGGAGGGCACCACCAACGTGTTGTCGCTCGACGTGCTCCGGGCGGTACAGCAGGATGGGACGCTGACGAGCTACCGCGCCGAGGTGCACCGGGCGGCGATGGCCACACGACACCCGGAGCTGGCCACCATCGCGCAACAGGCACTGGACACCGCTGACCGGGCGGCGGTCTGGCTGGCCACGGCCGCCGATCAGGGGCGCGCAGCCACCGAGCACGGTGCCCGCCGGTTCGCTCTGACGCTGGGCCGCAGCCTCCAGGCAGCGCTGCTCGCCGCCCAGGCGCAGCACGATCTGGACGTGCACGCCGATGGCCGCGCGCTGGCGGTCGCCCGGCGGTTCGCTGCTCAGGGCCTGGATCTGCTCGAGCCCGCCGGGACACGGCTGGCCGACGACGCCGCGCTCGCCCGCGACGAACCGCTCCCGGTCGACACGGTCGTGGCGGGCTAACCGGCGGCAGCGGCCGTGCCTTCGGGCGCTGCGGTCAGGAACGGCGACACGCGCCGGTTGAGGGCGTCCAGGGTGGCTCGCACCACCGCACGCTCGGCGTCGCCTCGCACCAGGGATACCCCGAGCAACTGCTCCTCGCCCCGATCCGCCAGGATGGTGACCGCAACGAGGACGTGGGCCGGGTCCACGGTGGGTTCGACCTCGATCCGGTCGATACCGATCAGCAGCGGCGCGGTCATGAACTGCTGGAGCGCCGACGCGGTCGCCTCAGCGATCGCACGCAGGATGCTCCGGGTGGTCGGCACGGCCCTGGCGACACCCTGCGCCGCCTGCTCCCCGCGGAGGAGGGCGACGGTGGCCTGGACCTCCCGAACACCTCGTTCGATGTCGAGGCGGTGGATCGTGGCCCGCCCCCCGGCCCGCGCGGCACTGCCCGTCCCCGCCGGTTCCCGGGCCGCACCGTGCTGCGAGGTGGGTGCCGGGCCGGCATCGTCGGGAGCGACGGTGTCGTGACCCGGCTCGGCCGCCGCGCTCAGCTGCGGCGCCGGTGGCGGGGTGAGGCCGAGCACCGACGAGGAAGGGGGTGGGGGCGGTCCTGTCCAGTCGGGCTCGCTGGCCTCGCCGCCATCGTCAGCGTCTGCTTCCGGCACCGCATCGGCAGGCACCGCATCGGCAGGCACCGCGTCGGCAGGCACGGCCCCAGCGCCGTCGATGCCTTCGGAGACCTCGCGCTCAGGCGGCGCCCCCGCGGTGACGGGACGGATCGAGGCGGGGTCGAGGGCGATCCCGAAGCGCTCACGCAGCGTGGCTGCGATGGACCAGGTGGCCTGCTCCGCGTCCTCCCCGGCCCGCAGCCGCAGGCGCAGACGGGTGCGGCCGCTGTCGGGATCACGGCGCAACGTCGCCGAGGCGACCCCGGGCACCGACGCGATCGCGCGTTCCACCTCGGCATCCTCGGGCGGCCCCACGATCTGCCCGGTGCGCGACAGATCGATCAGGTCGTCGTCCCCCTCGCTGCCTGCCATACCCGTCTCCGACCGTCGACCGCCGTGCTCCCCGCTCACGTCCCCTGGGCGCTGCCGGCTCGGGTCGACCTGGGATGCTCCGATGCTGTCCTGCGGCCCCGACCGACGCGGACGTGGTCCCCGGATCGGCGGGGTGGTACCCACCGCCGATGTGGCGGCGGACGGTGGACGACGACCGTCGCGACGGCCGGTCCGGTTCGTGCGGGCACCATAGCTTCCGGGCCACGTCGAGGGCGAGACGTGAAACGCTCACAGCGCACGAGCTGCCACGTAGGGTCACGTAGCGTGCGACAGGCGCACATGTTGCGTTCGTTCCCGGAGCCGCGGGACTGCCGTGTCAGGCGGTGGCCGCGAAGGGCCGGTGGACCGGGGCCTCGTCGGCGAGCGCCGCGGCGATCACCGACACGGTCGGCGTCCCGTGGGACAGCAGGCGCTGGTGGAAGGTCCTGGCATCGAAGGCGGCGCCGGCGCGACGCTCCACCTGCCATCGCAGGTCCGCGAGCTCCTCCCCACCGACGAAGTACGAGCTGAGCTGTCCCGCGGTCACCTGGGCGCGTACCACGGTGGCACGAGCCTCAGCGGGCTCCTGGTAGGCCGCGCGCACCAACAGGTCGACCGCGCCACCATCGGTCAGCTCGCCGGCATGGAGTCCGATGTCCACGAGCGCGGTCGTCGCGATCCGCAGCTCGTTGCGGAGCTGGATGACCCGGTAGTCCGTGGCCGCAACCGTCGAGTTCCCATCGGCTGCGAAACCAGCGGCCGCCACCTCCCGCTCGATGTAGACCGCCCAGCCCTCCGCGAACACCGGCCGGGCCAGCAGCCGACGTGCGAGCCGCGGGTGCCGAGCCGCGTGCTCGAGCTGCACGACGTGTCCCGGGTACCCCTCGTGGATCGCCAACGACCGCAGGGCGGCGGGGGTGTAGACGCGGAGGAAGTCCGCCGACTGCTCGTCGTCCCAGTCCGGCGGGACCGGCGAGAGGTAGTAGGTGCAGCCCGTCTCGGGGCGCAGCGGTGGCGGCTGGGTCACGAAGGCGGCTGCGAGCCCCCGCAGGTAGACCGGGACCTCCCGGATCCGGAGCCGGTCCGCAGGGGGAACGTCGGTCAAGCCGCTGTGCCCGGCGAACGTCCGGGCCTCCGCCATCGCCCGACGTGCCTCCACCAGCAGCTCGTCCCGCTGCACCGCCGTCCGGGCGATCGCGGCCAGGGTCTGACGGATCAGGACGTCCCCATCGCTCGGCCGCGGCACCCCGGGGCACCGGGACGACCAGGTGGCGCCCGCGAGTTCCACGAGCCGCTGTCGTGTCTGCGCGATCCACGTGCGCGCACGATCCTCGATCTGCGCCGGCCACATCACGGTGCCCAGCGCAGCGCGCAGGACCGTGGCGTGTTGCTCCGATCCGAGTCGCCAGGGACCCGGCTGATCGTCGCGCAGCTCGTCCAGCAGAGCGGCGTAGGCCTCGAGTCCCTCAGCCGCGACCTCGCCCGCATCGCGCGCCGGCGAGACATCCACCCCGAGCAGCTCCGCGCGGGCGGGGAGGATGTCGCGGACGAGCTCGAGCAGGCCGGGAAGGCGTTGCAGCGCGACCTCGAGGTGGGGCGCCGGGGCCGAGGTCAGCAACCCGCTGGCCTGTTCGAGGAGCACGGGGACCCGGCGAGCCCGCTGCGTGGCCGCCTCCAGACGTGCGCAGCGATCGACACGGGTCCCGTCGTCCCAGCCCAGGAGCTCGTGGATGCCGGCGGCGATGGTGTCGAGGGCGGCCAACGGATCCAGCAGGAGCCGGGGCCGCACATCGAGCTGGAAGCGTCGGAACTCCAACTCGGCCGCGAGGAGCGCGAGGTCCCCCCGCGCCTCCCGGGCCGCATCGCCGTCGACCCCGGTCAGCGCCTGCGTTGCCGCGGCCACCTCGGCGGCCAGCACCGCCAGGTCGCGGCTGCGCGACGCCAGGGCCGCCGGTGCCAGGTCGGGCAGGGAACCGTTGCGTTCGATCATGCCGATGCGCGTCGACTCGACCGGCTCGTGCGTGCACACGTGGTCGAGGTAGCGCAGGACGAGCTGCTCCGCTCGCTGCAACGGCTCGTCCACCGCAGATCTCCGAGGTCCGGGAAGCGACGACGCTAGTGCCCACCGCGCCGACGCGGGCGCGTCCCGTTACCGGTGTCGGGGTGAGCTACGCTGCGCAGTGCGTGCACGGTCGTCGTGGCCGCCCGGGGACGACCTCAACGATCCCGGACCACCACGGCACGACGAGCGACACCTCCTGGCACCCATGCGTCCGCACCTGCGGACGAGGCGTGCCGCCCCGTCGCGATGACGCGACGATGACAAGCCGCGATCGCCAGGCGTGTGCACCCACTCGACCTCGCCGGGGATCGCCCGGACGAGAGAACCACGTGACCAAGACCTTCCGAGACCTCGATGTCCACCCGGCGTTGTGCGATGCGCTCGAAGCCGGCGGCATCATCCACCCCTTCCCGATCCAGGAACTGACCCTCCCGTTGGCCCTGGAGGGCCACGACCTGATCGGCCAGGCCCGGACCGGCACCGGCAAGACGCTGGCGTTCGGGATCCCACTGCTCCAGCGGCTGGACCCCGGCCGGGCCGAGACACAGGCCCTGGTGATCGTGCCCACGCGCGAGCTGTGCCTCCAGGTGTACGAGGACCTGAAGATCGGCGCCGGGCTCGGCATCAGCTCGATCAGCGTGTACGGCGGTGTCGGCTACGACGAACAGATCGATGCCCTGACCTCCGGCGTCCACGTCGTGGTCGGCACCCCCGGACGTCTGCTCGACCACCTCAACCGCGGCAACCTGGACCTCGGCAACGTCACCCAGCTCGTCCTCGACGAAGCGGACGAGATGCTCGACATGGGCTTCCTTCCCGACGTCGAACGCCTCGTGGAGGCCTGCCAGGGCACCGATCGCCACACGATGCTGTTCTCGGCGACGATGCCGACCCCGATCGTGAAGCTGGCCCGCCGCTACATGGATCACCCCACCTTCACCCGGGCCGATCACGAGGTGAAGACGACCGCCGACAACGTCACCCAGTACTTCTTCCAGGTCCACCGGATGGACAAGCCGAGGTTGCTGGCCCGGATCCTGCAGGAGGAGGACCGTGGCGGGGTGTACGTCTTCGTCCGCACCAAGCACATGGCGGACCGGCTGGTCAACGATCTCGAGGAACTCCACACGCCCGCGGTCGCGATCCACGGCGACCTCCGGCAGTCACAGCGGGAGAAGAACCTCGACCGCTTCCGTTCCGGGAAGGCCTCGGTGCTGGTGGCCACCGAGGTGGCCGCCCGGGGGCTGGACGTCTCCGGGGTCACCCACGTCGTCAACTACGACTGCCCCGAAGACGAGAAGATGTACCTGCACCGCATCGGTCGGACCGCCCGCGCGGGCGAGTCGGGCAAGGCGATCACCTTCGCGGAGTTCAACGAGGTCGATCGCCTCAACGTGATCCGCAAGAAGGTCGAGGCGACCGACTCCGAGCTGCTCCAGGTCTTCTCCACCTCCCCGGTGCTCGAGGAGCTGTTCCGTCTGCCCGCGACGCGGCCGTGGGACCACCTGGTCGCTGAAGGCCGCGAGCGCGAGGACCAGCGACGCAGCGGATCCTCCTCGCGCCGCTCCTCTTCTCGCGACGGCGGCGACAAGCGGCGCGGCGCGACCGCCGCAGCCGGCGCCACGGCAGCAGCCGCGGCCACGACGGCCAGCAGCCGCCGGAAGGGCGTGCCCCAAGCGGCCGAGAAGCCCGAAGCGGCCGAGGGAGCCGACACCGACGCGCAGGACCGGGGCGCGCGCACGGACCACGAGCGACGTCGGGGCAGCACCGACGGACGGCCGAAGGGGGGCCGGAGCCGGGAGGGGCGCGGCCGTGACCGCGACGCCGATCGCGCCCGACGTGACCGGGACCGCACCGACCGGGCCGACCGGGACGACCGCACCGACCGGGACGACCGTTCAGAGCGCTCCGAGGAGGGCCGTGGCAGCGGAGGGCGATCGCAGACCAGCGGGGATGATGCTCCGGCGACCAGGACCAGGACCCGCACGCGCACCCGGACCGCGACCGCATCGGCGTCCAGCGAGGGTCGCGCCGTCACCGACCCAACGACCGAGGCGACCTCGGGCGAGGACAACGCGGGATCCGACCGTGGCCCGGCAGCTGGCGGCCGGAACCGCACCCGGGCGCGTGCCCGCGGCCGCACCGCGGGCCAGGGGTCCACGACGGAACCGGGGACCTCGGAGACCGCGCAGGATGCCGGCGAAGGGAGCGGGCGCGCACCGAGCGAAGGCTCGCGCACCGACCGCGAGACGTCCCAACGTCGCGACACCCGCACCCGCGGCGCCAAAGGACGCGCCGGGCAGGGACGTAGCGGGCAGGGACGCGGCGGGCAGGGACGTAGCGGGCAGGGACGCGGCGGTCAGGGACGTGACAACGGCCGCACGTCCGCCGGCCGGTCCCGCAGCGGCGCCGCTGCGGGCAGCGAGGGTTCCTCCCGAGCGACCCCCGACGCTCCCGCCGGGGCCACCGCGACGAGCCGGGGTGAGGAAGCCCGCGGCGAGGGCCAACCGCAACGTGCGCGACGCGTCCGCGTCGAGCACCTGCCCTGACGGACACGGACACGGTCGGTGCGTGTTCCGGCTCAGTCGCGGCGAGGACCGCGCAGGACCCGCAGCGCCTGACCGGTGGTGACATCGATCCAGGCGTAGCGCTGGCAGGCCGGGCACCGTGTCCACACCCGTCGGTGGATCGGATCGACCAGGAACGGCGGGCGCAGCAGCTTGCAGCACCCGAGCACCGAGAGGCCGAAGGGCACATCGCAGCGCCGGCAGTGCAGCTCCACCTGCGTGGTCGGTGCCGCGCTCGGCGCGGTCGAGTACAGCGCCTCCTTGCCGAGGCCGTCCCGTTCGCCACGCACGCGTCGCTCGGGCGGCGTGATCCGGTCGAAGGCCGCCGACGGGGTCGGACGACGATCGGTCGCGGTCACGGTGCCACCTCGTACTCGACGAGCCCGAGGACCTGGTCGCGTTGCTCGTCGGTCCAACCGGCGGCAGCCAGCAGCTGCGGATCGACCTCGAGGTCGAGCAGCTCCCGGGCGATCGCGCGGTAGGCCCAGGTCCCGGGGACGTCGGTACCCGAACCGACCAGGGTCGTGCCGACGGTCGGGGACTCGGCGAAGCGGATCGACTTGCGCACCGGCGGCCCCACCAGCGGCAGTTCGTAGCGGGCCAGCAGGTCGCGCAGCACCTCTCGGGTGTGGCGCGGGCGGGGGTCGAACATCGTGGCCACGAGGCCTCGGACCGACAACGCCCGGTTCGTCAGGCGCTGCACGTCGTGGATCGTCTCGAGCAGCTGGCTGACCCCACGGTGCGAGAGGGTCTCGCACTGGACCGGGATCACGACCTGATCGGCGGCCGTGAGGCCGTTGATCGTCAGCACCCCCAACGAGGGCGCACAATCGACGAGCACGGCGTCGTAGCTGTCCGTCAGCTCCGCGAGCTCACCGCGCAGCAGGTACTCCCGACCGGTGCGCGACAGCAGGGTCACCTCGGCACCGGCCAGATCGATGTTGGCCGGGACGATGTCGACCTGGCCGTGCTGGATGATCGTCTCCGCGAGCGAGGCGCGCCCGACGATGGTGTCATTGAGCGAGGGTTCGATCGCGTCCGGGTCGTAGCCCAGCGAGAAGGTCAGGCACCCCTGCGGATCGAGGTCGACGACGAGCACGGCCGCACCGAGCTCGGCCATGGCGGCAGCGATGTTGAGGGTCGTGGTGGTCTTGCCCACCCCGCCCTTCTGGTTCGCCACGGCGTAGACGGTCGCGGTCACCTGAGCCTCACCTCGCCCGGGAACGACGCCCCCCGGGCGCGACGAGCCTACCGCGCGCCCTCCGCGGGCTCGGTCGCCGGCACGGCCCCGTCCGGCCCGCCACCACCTCGGGACCGAGCCACGACGGACCTCGCCTCACAGCAACCCGAGCTTGGCGGCCTCGGCGACCGCCCCGGCCCGGTTGCGCACGCCGAGCTTGTCGTAGAGCTCCTGGGCGTAGGCCTTCACCGTGCGCTCGGTGACACCGAGCTGCTCACCGATCTCCGAGTTGGTCATGCCCTCGGCCATGAGCTCGAGGACCTGCTGCTGGCGGGGTGAGAGATGCGGTCCGGTCTCGACCTTGGGGACGTCGAACACCATGGTCGCGTCCTCCCGGTGGGAGGCGGCAGCCGGATCCTCGAAGGTGGCGGTCACCGGCCCGAAGCTGACCCGGTCACCGTGCTGGAGGACCCTCGGCCCCTCGATGGTCTCACCGTTGACCATGGTGCCGGCGGCGGATCCCAGATCGGTGAGGATCACCGCGGATGCCTCGCGACGGACCTCCGCGTGCACCCGCGAGACGCGGGGATCGGGGAGCACGTACGGGTTGTCCTCACGCCGGCCGAGGGTCGCGAGATCACGATCGAGGCGCACGACGCGGCCGGCCAACGATCCCTCGCTGAAGTGCAGCGTCGGGACCGGGACGATCTTCTGAGCCTTCTGGACGTTTCCCTGCGCCACGGTTCTCCTCCGGATGGTCGGCCTTGGGTGTGCGACACGCCTGGTCCTGGTCGTCTGCGGGTGAGTCTCGTCGACCGGGGCGCGGCCGGTGGCGTACGGTCGTCCCCCAGGCCCGTCCGATCGGCCACCGTCCCGAAGGACAGGGTGGCACGTCCCGGAGCCCGAGGGAAGTCCAGCTCGTCGCCGGTGCGCGCCGGGCGGGCTCAGGCCAGACGCCAGCATCGCAGCTGCTCCACCACCTCCGTGGACGTCGTCGCCCGCCCCACGTGATCATGCGGTCCGCGCCCGTGGTGATCGGAACCGGCGGTGACCACCAGGTCGAGGGCGATCGCCAACTCGCGGTAGTAGCTGCGGTGCGCGGGGCTGTGGTCGGGATGATCGGCTTCGATCCCCGCCAGTCCGACCTCGCGCATGCGCTCGATGACCTCGCTCGGCAGCCCCCGGGTGCCCGAGCGGTCCCCGTAGAGTCCGGGATGGGCGACCACCGCTACTCCCCCGGAGGCGACCAGCAACTCCACGGCGCGTTCGGGGCTGACCGCGTGCTTGGGGACGTAGGCCGGCCCGCCGTCGGCCAGGTAGCGCTCGAACACCTCGGGGATCGACCGCGCGGCCCCGAGCTCGACGACGGCGGCGGCGAGGTGGGGACGTCCGATCGGGGCGTCCCCGGCGAGCGCCAGGACCCGTTCGAAGCTGACGGGGATGTCCAGCGCGTGGAAACGTTCCACGATCCGTTGCGCCCGGTGGCGACGCTCGTGGCGCAGCCGGTCGAGCTCGGTGGCCAGCGGTTGGTACCCGGGGTCGATCCAGAACCCGAGGACGTGCACGCTCATCCCCTGCTCCTCGGCCGAGAACTCGGTCCCGAGCACCGCCTCGATGCCGACCGCGTCGGCAGCCACCCGGGCGTCCTCGAAGGGCTCGGTCGTGTCGTGGTCGGTGATGCCGATGCCCGCGAGCCCGAGCGTTGCGGCGGCCGCGACGTTGGCCTCGATCGAGGTGGCCCCGTCGGAGTAGGTGGAGTGCGTGTGCAGGTCGTAGCCGCTCACCTGGGTTCCTTCCCGCCGTCTCACGGCGCCTGACGCCGTGGATCGGCGGTCACCGACCGACGGCTGCGGAGCGACGACCGGCTCAGAAGGCACTGATCCCGGTCAGGAGACGGCCGATGATCAGATGCTGGACCTGGCTCGTGCCCTCGTACAGGGTGGTGACCCGGGCGTCCCTGAGCAGGCGCTGGACGGGGTACTCGTCGATGTAGCCGTAGCCGCCGTGGAGCTGCACGGCCCGGTCGGCGCACCGCACCGAGGCCTCGGTCGCGAACAGCTTCGCGGTGGACACCTCCAGGGTGCAGCGCTGCCCCGCCAGCTTCCTGCCGACCACGACGTCGACCAGGCCACTGGCCGCCTGGATGTCGACGTGCATCGCCGCCAGGAGTTCCTGCACCAGCTGCTTGCCAGCGATGGGCCCGCCCCACTGCTCCCGCTCGGCGGCGTAGCGCAGGGACACCTCCAGGGCTTCCCGGGCCAGCCCGACGGCACCGGCAGCCAGGGAGAACCTGCCGTCGTCCAGCGCGGAGAGCGCGACCTTCATCCCGCCGCCGACCTCACCGAGGACCGCGTCGTCGCCGACGCGTACCCCCGTCAGCGACAGCTCGGC
>JAWOCZ010000280.1:0-40959 GCA_046483565.1 Nitriliruptoraceae bacterium | reverse complement strand
GATCTGCGCCACCACGTGACGCTCGACGCCGTCGGGCTCGGGCTCCAGCTGATCGATGCCGGCCACCATGGCACGGAGGTCGCAGCGATGCCGGCCTTCCAACGGCGGGTCGGAACCTCCGCTCGGGCGGTGGGACTGAGGGCGCCGGTGGTAGCTTCTACTACCCCGACCGTTCCCTGGAGGTGAACGTGGCCGAGCCCACGAGCGCGGAGCTCGATCTGCTGCTCGAACTGCAGGCGACGGATCACCGCGTGCGCAAGCTCCGGCACCAACTGGACGCTCTCCCCGAGCAGCAGCAGCTCGAGTCGACGCTGGCGCGGGCCGGCGAGCTGGACCGTCAGCACGACGACGTTCGGGTGGAGCTCGAGCGGGCCTCGTCGCGGCAACGACAGCTCGAGCGTGAGGTCGAGGTGCTCTCCGAGCGGCGCGACGCCGAGCGTGCCCGCCTCTACGACGGCACCGTGGCCAACGCCCGCGAGATGAAGGCCGTCGAAGCCGAGATCGAGACCACGGTCCGGCGGATCGACGAGCACGAGGAGCTCCTGCTCGAGGTGCTCGAGCAGGTCGAGGCCCTGGAGACCACGGCTGGGACATTGGTGGCCGAAGGTGAGGCGACCCGAGCGCGAGCCAGCGAGCTGGAGCGTGCCCGTGACGAGGCGGCGATGCACCTGCTGGCCGAGCTCGGCGAGCTCGAGGCGGAGCGCGACCGCAGGGCGGCGGGGCTCCCCGAGGAGCTCCTGCGGCGCTACGAGGAGACGGCCGAGCGGGCCGGGGGGACCGGGGTGGGCAAGCTGATCGACAACTCGTGCACCGCCTGCCGGCTGACGATGTCCCGGGCGGACATCGGCGAGCTGTTGGCCGGCCCCCCGCTGACGACCTGCCCACAGTGCCGCCGGCTGCTGGTGGTGCCGGAGTGATCGAGGTCCACGGGCCCGACGGCCGGGTGTGGCGGATCGCACGGCGGCCGGACAGGTCGGGTGTCACCGGCTACCTGCTGCCCGGCGCGTGGCGGATCGACGCGGTCACCGACGACGAGCGGCGGCGGTGGCTGGCGCCGGGGTTGCTGGCCTCCGGCGGGCTGAGAGATGACGTCGCCCTGGCGCTGAGAACGGGTTCGGACGGCCCCCCTGGCGAGGTCGCCGTGACCAGCGACGACACCGGACGGGGGAGACGTGCCGGGCCCGGCGACCAGGGTCGCTCCGACGGGGTCAGCTGACCTCACCGTCGGCCGAGCCGATCTGGTCCAGACCGGCGATCTTGGCCTGCTCCTTGGCGCGGTCTGCCGCCCGGAGTACGGCGACCTCGTCCGCACCGTCCTCCGGGAAGCGGGCGATCCCGTAGGCGGCGTGCACCTCGAAGCGTTCACCGTCGGGCAGGACCACCTGCTCGTCGTGGAGACGACGGATGATCCCGTCGATCACGCTGCGGGTGCGGTTCTGCCCCTCGTCGACGAAGGCGACCGCCATCTCGTCGCTGCCCAACCGAGAGGCGAGCACGTCGGTGCCGGCCTCACGGCGGAGCACGTGGGCCAGGGCGCGCATCGCCTCGGTGCCCGTGGGGTGGCCGTAGCGCTCGTTGAGTGCCCGCATCCCCCGGATGTCAGCGAGCAGGATCGTGAAGGGCCGGTCCGCGGAGCGCAGCGTCGCCAGCTCGGCGTAGAAGGCCCGGACGTTGAGGAGCCCGGTGACCGGGTCCTCGCTCACCGCCCGGTGCATGGCGGTGTCACGCTGGCGTTCTGAGAGCTGGGTGGCCATACCGACCAGCGCCAGCCCCGGTAGGACGATCGTGCGCACCACGAGACCGGGGATCTCGGCCCCGGCCGGGCCGAGCCAGAGGTCGACACCGAGGTGGGCGGCCGCCGCGATGCTGGAGACGACGATGGGGGAGCGGCGCCCGCCCGCCAGGCCCGCCAGCACGGCGATCGGGACGGCTGCCCAGGCGATGGTGGGGTCGCGCAGCACCAGGTGCAGGACCACGACCAGGGTCAACGCCACGCCCAGCACCGTGAAGCGCACCGGACGTCGGTCCAGTGGACCGGCGGCGGAGAGCAGTAGGCCCCGCGCTTGCGAGGACAGGGTGGGGCGGGACACGGTCGAGCGGCTCCTTCAGCCCAGGAGTGCGGCGAGCAGACGGACGACGGCGTCCGGGTCGGCGACGCGGTCGGTGGCGGCGGTGGGACGGGCGGTCTCGGCAACCAGGATGGCACGACCGCCGAGGGTGCGGGCAACCTCGAAGGCGTCCTCGTCGGTCACATCATCGCCGATGACCAGTGGGAGGAGCTCGGGTGTGCGCTCGGCGATGCGTTCGAGCGCCCGCCCCTTGTCGGCACCGGAGGGTCGCAGCTCGATGACGGCTTTGCCCGCGAGCACCTCGAACCCGGGCGGCTCGCTGGCGTGGTGCTCGAGCAGCGCTTCCACGCGCGGGCCGTGGGTCTCGACGCTGTCCGCGTCAGCCAGCCGGTGGTGGACGGCGATCGATGCCTGCTTGCGTTCGACCAGCCACCCGGCCTCTTCGTCGACCAGGTTCCGGATCACGCGTTCCGCACGGTCCAGCGTGCCACCGACGGTGTCAGGGTCGACCAGTGGGTCGTCGGAGCCGTCGGCCAGCACGAGCTCTGCGCCGTGGCCGCCGGCGTAGGCCGCCGTGAGGCCGTCGAGCCGTCGGCGGACGTCGGCGACGGGCCGCCCCGAGAGCACCGCGATCGCTGTCCGGGCGGTCAGCGCCCGCAGGATGTCGAGGGCGCCCGGTGCCGGACTCGCCAGATCCGGGTGATCCACGATCGGGGCCAGCGTCCCGTCGAAGTCCACCACGACCAGCCAGCGCTCCAGCGGTCGCAGTCCGACGCCGAGGTGGTCCGGGTCGGCGAGGTCGGGCCCATCGGCACCGTGGGGGAGGCCGGACGGGCGGTCGGGCACGGTCATGGTCCGTGGCTACCCGGAGCGATCCCGGCCAACTCGTCGCCGACCCACCGGTAGACGTCGGCGTCGCGTACGACCTCGGCCATCCGTGCGATCCGGCCGCGACGGTCGTCCTGGGAGAGCTCCATGGCGGACTCCATCAGGTAGCTCTGCCCCTCCACGTCGAAGGGGTTCGTGCGGACCGCGTCGTCCCCGAACTCCGAGGCGGTGCCACAGAACTCGCTGAGCAGCAGCACCCCGGCCCCGCCGGTGGCGGCCTGCACGGTCACGAACTCCTTGGCGACGAGGTTCATCCCGTCCTTGAGGGGCGTGATGGCCATCATGTCGGCGAGACGGTAGTACGCCGCCAGCGCGGGGCGGGGGACGCCGCGGTAGAGGTAGTGGACCGGGACGTCCTTGCCGGGCTCGGTGAAGCGCCCGTTGATACGTCCCACCTCGGTCTCGACCGAGGTCCGCAGCTGCTGGTACTCCTCGACGTCGTCGCGCGACGGCACGGCGATCTGGACGAAGGCGAACCTGCCCCTGAGGTCCGGACGGCGCTCGAGCAGCAGCTCCAGCGACTGCAGGCGGTGCCGGATGCCCTTGGTGTAGTCCAGGCGGTCGACGCCGAGCAGCACCGTGCGCCCGTCGAACTGCTGCTTGAGGTCCGCGAGCTCCTGCTCGGTCTCCTCGCTCTGCGCCAGCGAGGTGAACTCCTGCACGTCGATCGAGATCGGGTGGGCCACCGCCTTGACCTGGCGGCCGTCCGGCAGGATCAGCGTGTCACCGAGGGCGGTGACCCCGTTGTAGAGGTGCTGGACGGAGCGCACGAAGTTGTCCCGGTACCGGGTGGTGTGGAACCCGATGGCGTCGGCGGCCAGCAGGCCGTGGAGCAGCTGGTCCCGCCAGGGCAACCGCGCGAACAGCTCCGGGGGCGGGAAGGGCGTGTGGAGGAAGAAGCCGATGGGCGAATCGGGTGCGAGAGCCCGCACGAGCTCGGGCTGGAGCATCAGGTGGTAGTCCTGGATCCACACCAGAGGGGCGGGATCGGCACCGGCGACCACCTTGGCCAGCACCGTCGCGAAACGTCGGTTGACCTCCTCGTAGGTGCGCCACCAGCCGCGGTCGATGATCGGCTCCTCCACCAGATCGTGGAACAGCGGCCACAGGGTCCGGTTCGCGAAGCCGTAGTAGTACCCGTCGACCTCCGCCTCGGTCAGTCCCACGGCGTGGAGGTCGCAGTTGAGTCCCTCGACCCGGCTGGGGACCCCCTCGGGGTCGTCGTCCCATCCGATCCAGGCTCCGCCGACCTGCTCGATCACGGGTCGCAGCGCGGTCACGAGGCCACCGGAGGAGGTCTCCCATCCGTTCTCGCCCCGGGACACGGGCAGGCGGTTGGCCACGATCACGAGTGGTCGGTCGGGCAGTTCCACAGCGGGCTCCTCGTCGATCCGCCAGCCTACTGAGCCACCCCCTCGGCGCCGGTGTCCTTCGGTCAGGCACCCGCCGTCGGGTCCAGCGTCGAGGCGATGTGCTCCTGCAGTCGCGCGTGTAGGTGTGCGGTCACCGGCCCGGGTGCCGGCAGCTCGAGCCGCTGGCCATCCGGCAGGCGCAGCGCATGGACCGGCAGGCACGGTCTCGTCGCGGAGAGCACCATGAGCTCGTCAGCGGCCAGGAGCTCCTCGAGCCCGGGGGTGGTCGGGGCCACCTCGACGAGCTGCTGCAGGACCGCCACCGACACCGAGGCGAGGATCGGTAGCTGGTGGGGGTCAGGGGTGGAGCAGCTGCCGTCGTGGACCAGGACCAGGGCACCGGTCGGCAGCTCGTGGACGACGCCGTCGTCGATGATCAGGGCGTCGTCGGCCCCGAGCGTCCGTGCCTGCCTGACCGCCCACTGGTTGGCCGCGTAGGACAGCGTCTTCACGCCGGAGATGGCGGTCCGCCAGGGGGCCTCGACGATGCCCAGCTCGATGCTGGGTGGCCACACCGCCGGGCCGATGATCCCACGGATCGCCCCGCCGCGGGTCGTGATCACCCGGACCGCGCCGTCGTGCTGGCCCCAGGCTGCCAGCAGTTCGGCGATGGCGCGGCGCAGCATGGTCTCGTCCAGCGCCAGTTCGAGCGTCGCGGCGGAGCGGTGCATCCTGGCCAGGTGGAGCTCGAGCGCGTGGGTCCGCCCGCTGCGGACCAGCATCGCCTCGAAGACCGCGTCACCGCGGAGGAAGCCGTCGTCGGCGAGCGGGACGGTCGCCTCGGCCGCGGGGAGCACGCGGCCGTCGGCCCATGCGAGCGCGGCGGGCCCGTCACCCGTAGCGGGAGGCTCGGCGGTGGGCTCGGCGGCCGTGGGAGAGGGAGGGGGTGAGGAGGTGTCCATGGGGCAATCCTGCCACAAGCGGCGGCCGGTTGACCGGGTGCGCGGCGCGCACGGGTCCGGTGTGGCAGCGGGCTGCCCGAACGGCCGCGGTGACGTACCCTGGGACGGCTGGGAGGAGTCGGCCAGGCGGCCGCGCTCGTCGTACGGGGTGATCCGTCGGCGGGTGAGGAAAGTCCGGACTCCACAGGGCAGGGTGCTGGGTAACGCCCAGGCGTGGTGACACGTGGCAAGCGCAACAGAGAGCAGACCGCCGACGGGCCATGCCCGTCGGTGAGGGTGAAACGGTGAGGTAAGAGCTCACCAGCGCGGCGGGTGACCGTCGCGGCTAGGTATGCCCCACCCGGAGCAAGGCCGAGCAGGGATCACGGCGGCCCGCCGAGATGGTCCCGGGTAGGCCGCGCGAGGCGTCGGGTGACCGACGTCCCAGAGAGATGGTCGCCACCCGTGGCCGGGCAACCAGCCACGGGAACAGGATCCGGCTTATCGGCCGGCTCCTCCCAGTTCCACCGTCCAGGCCCCGGGACAGCGGTCCTTCCGATCGGTGGGATGGTCCGTTGCCGAGGCGCTGAGCGCGTAGGGTGCACCCATGGACCAACTCCAGGTACGCAAAGCCGAACCCGCGGACGCGGCTGCCATCGCGCGGCTGCTGGGCCAACTCGGGCACAGCCTGCCCGACGACGAGAGTGCAGCCCGTCTGCGCTGGTTCAGCCGTTCGGGCGCCGATCACCTCCTGGTCGCCGTCGGCGGTGTGGAGGCCGTCGGACTGTTGGCGCTGACCGTGGTCCCGCGGATCACGCACGACGGCCCCTTCGGCCGCATCACCTTCCTCGGGGTACCCGAGGGGGAGGAGCAGGCGTGGATCGAGCGCGCCCTGCTCGGCGAGGCCGAGCGCCTGTCCCGCCGTCACCAGTGCACCGCCATGGAGGTCATGGCGACCACCGCTCCGGACGGAGAGGATGACGTCTACGGGTCCCTCGGCTACCACACCGATACCAACCACCGGCTGCGCTGCGTGAAGGCGCTGGCCCCACCGAAGACCGTGCGCATCTGAGGGCGGTGGCGCCGCGCCGCTGTGTGATCGGCTCCGCAGGTACGGTCGACACCGGTGTGTCCGTGCCCCGAGCCCCACGAGGACCGCGTGTCTGATCCGGCTGCCCTGCGTGCCCGACACGACGGCTCGCCCTTCCTGGCCGCCTGCCGTGGTATCCCGCATGACACCGTGCCTGTCTGGTTCATGCGTCAGGCCGGACGAGCGTTGGCCGAGTACCGGGCGATCCGCGCGCGTCACAGCTTCGAGGAGGTCGTGCGCACCCCTGAACTGGCGGCCGAGGTCACGCTCCAGCCCGTCCGTCGCTACGGGGTCGATGCGGCGGTGCTGTTCTCCGACATCGTGACCCCGGTGCAGGCGATCGGGCTCGAGGTGACCATCCAGCCGGGCGTCGGTCCGGTCGTCGAGCAGCCACTGCGCACGGTCGAGGATCTCGGGCGTCTGCGGCGTCTGGATGCCGAGGAGGACCTCGGCCACGTGCTCGACACGGTGTCGCTGCTGGTCGACGAACTCGACGTGCCGCTGATCGGTTTCGCCGGCGCCCCCTTCACGCTGGCCAGCTACCTGATCGAGGGCGGACCATCCCGCTCGTACACGCGGACCAAGGCGTTGATGTTCACCGAGGAGCTGACCTGGCACCGCCTCCTCGACCGCCTGGCCTCGATCACCCTCGAGAGCCTCAGGGGCCAGGTCGCCCGCGGCGCCGGTGCCGTCCAGCTGTTCGACTCCTGGGCGGGGGCGCTCGCGCCGCAGGACTACGAGCGCTTCGTGCTCCCGCACAGCCGGCGGGTCCTCGAGGAACTCGAGGGCATGGGGGTGCCGCGACTGCACTTCGGCGTCCACACGGGCGAGCTGTTGCCGTTGATGGCCGCAGCGGGTGCGGACGTCGTCGGCGTCGACTGGCGCACCCCGCTGGACGAGGCCCGGCAGCGGGTCCCCGAGGGGGTCGGCCTCCAGGGCAACCTGGAACCGGCGGTGTGCCTGGGACCCTTCGACCAGGTCGCCGAGCGCGCCCGGGACGTCCTGGTGCGCGCCGGGGGTCGGGTGGACCACGTGTTCAACCTCGGGCACGGGGTGCTCCCCGACAGCGATCCGGGGATCCTGGCCGAGCTGGTCGCGCTCGTCCACGCCGAGGGTCGGGTCACCGCCGCCGGTACCCCCGCCGTCGGCACCACCGCCGATGGGGCCGATGCCGCCGGCGAGCCACCGCTGATGGAGCCCGCCGATGGCTGAGGAACTGGCCATCGCCCTGCTCGGCGGGCGCGGGCTCGAGCGGGCCCTGTCGGAGCGCACGGGGGTACCCGTGACCGCCACCACCGCCGAGGACCACCTCGACATCGCCCAACGCCTGGGACTGGACGGGGCGCTGGTCGTCGGGTTGTCGGTGGTGCCCTGGCCCCACGAGGTCGACCTGCACGCCCAGGGCTCGGCGAGCCTGCCGGCCTACACCGGGGTGGTGTCGTGGCACGCCCTGCCGACGTTGGCCGACGCCCTGGCCAGCGCGATCGCACCGGGTGCCCGCGCTGGTGCCCACGTCATGCTGACCGCACCCGATCCGGGACCCGACACCGATCCGGCCGACGTCGTGTTCCTGCGCGAGGTGGCCGAGGCGGTGGCCGAACGCGTCGAGTCGTCCTCCCGTTCGATCGCCTGGCGGGGGACGACCCGTACCCCCACCGCGGCTGACGCCCTGCGGTCGGTCGTGGAGGTCCACGGTCACCGGGACGTCGTGGAGTGCCCCGTCGCCCCCGGTACCGGTGGCGATCCGGTCCTGCTCGGCCTCGCCGAGGAGCTCGGCTGCCGTCTCACCACCGTCGATCTCGGGCGCGCGACGCTGCTGGATCTGCTCACCGAGGTGGTCCTGACCGTCGCCGGCCACGAGCTCGACGAACCCGACGGGCTCGACGAACCCGACGGGCTGGACGAGGGCCACGGATCGGACGAGCCGGAGCCGGATCGGTGACAGCGCCGCGCGTCGCGATCGTCGGCGGTGGGCTGACGGGCCTGGCCGCGGCCTGGCACCTGCGCGATGACGCCGAGGTGGTCCTCCACGAGGCGTCCCTGCGGCTCGGCGGCCAGATCCGCACGATCGATCTCGCCGACGGGCCGCTGGACGTCGGTGCCGACGCGTTCCTGGCCCGCCAGGCCGCCGGACCGGAGTTGCTGTCATCACTGGGTTTCGGGGCCGGGGATCTGGTCCACCCGGCGGCCGGCACGGTGCAGTTGTGGCTCGGAGACCGTCTCCGGCAGCTGCCGGCCGGCACGGTGTTCGGGGTCCCCACCGACCTGCGGGCGCTGGCCGTCAGTGGCGTGCTCGGGCCGGCGGATCTGGCGTTCGTCGCCTCGGAGCCGCTCCGGCCGCGCCGGTCGGTCCCCGGGGATCGCAGCGTCGCCGACCTCGTGGGGGAGCGCTTCGGCGCCCGCGTGGTCGAGCGGCTGGTCGAGCCGCTCCTCGGTGGGGTGTACGCGGGCGATGCTCGACAGCTGTCCGCCCAGGCGACCCTGCCACCGGTCTGGGCCGCCGCCCAGGAGCACCGCTCGCTGCTGCGTGGCCTCGCGGCCTGGCGTGCCGGGACCGCCGGCGACGATCGGCCGGTCTTCGTGACCGTCCGCGGTGGCCTCCGGCGGGTCGTGGAACGGCTGGCCGGCCAGCTCGGGAGCCGGGTGCGGACGGCCAGCCCGGTGCGAGCGGTCACCAGCGGGCCGCAGGGTCCGGTCCTGCACCTCGATGGCCGGACCGAGCAGGTCGATGCCGTGGTCCTCGCGGTCCCGGCGGCTGTGGCGGCTCGGCTGCTGGCCGCCGGGTGGCCGCAGGCCGCCCGTGAGCTCGCCGGCACCCGGACGGCGTCGGTGGCCGTCGTGGCGCTGGCCTACGACCGCCGCGATGCGGCGGCGCTGCCGTCGGCCAGTGGTGTGCTGGTGCCCCGGGGGGAAGGTCGCCTCGTCAAGGCCGTGACGTTGAGCACGAACAAGTGGCCGCACCTGGCCGGCCGGGAGCGGGTCGTGCTGCGCGCCTCGGCGGGGCGCATCGACGACGACCGCGCCCTTGCCCTCGCCGACGACGAGCTGAGGATCCGGGTCGATGCCGAGGTCCGCGCCGCCCTCTCGCTCACCGCTCCCGCCCGGGAGCACGCGGTGCTGCGCTGGCCCGATGCCCTGCCGCAGTACACGGTCGGGCATCACGCCAAGCTGGATCGGATCCGGCACCTGCTGGAGCAGGGCCCGGCCGGTCTTCACCTCGGCGGCGCGAGCTTCGACGGGATCGGCCTCTCGTCCCGGGCAGCGGAGGGGGCCCGGCTCGCCAACGAGGTGAGGTGGCAGCTGCGCGCCGCCGGTGCCGGCCCGATCACGCAGACCGGGTCATGAGCGCGCCGGGCATCGTGTTGCTCGTCCGGCACGCCTGGGCGGGTGAGCGTGGCGCGGTGCCCGACGATCGTGCCCGGCCGCTGGACGAGCGGGGTCGACGCCAGGCCGTGATGCTGCACGGTCATCTCGACGCCTGCCTGCAGGCCGGTGGCCACCCCCGCCTCGGCGACCACCGGGACGGCCCCGTGCTGGTGTCCAGCCCGCTGTTGCGCTGCACCGCGACGCTCGCGCCGATGGCGGCCGCGCTCGGGGTCACGCTCGCGACCGACGATCGGCTGGCGGAGCTCGAGGTGCCGCTGCCGTCGCGCGACGGCTGGCCCGATGCCGCCTACCTCGGTGCCCGTGCCCTGGCGGCCCTGGAGGAGGCCGCCGCGCGGACGCCGGCCGGAGGTGCGCTGGTCCTGTGCGCGCACGGGGAGATCCTGCCGGCCATGGTCGGAGCTCTGGCCGGGCGCGGCGAGCTGGCGACGCCGGTCGCCATCGACCTCACGGCCAAGCGGCTCCCCAAGGGTGGGACCTGGTTGCTCGCCGGGGGTGGTGACGACGGCGCGCCGACGCGGACGATCGTGGAGCTGGAACCACCGGCCTGAGCGACGCGACGGTGCTGGCGGCTCGCAAACCGGCGGCGCTCAGGGCGACGTGGCGGGCGTGAGCAGCTCCGGGCCGTCGTTGCGCACGTTGTTCACCCGGGTGCTGAGCGGGGTCGCACGTAGCCGCGTCGGGGCGAGCGCCGAGACGGCGTCCACCAGGTGTGGAGCGTCGTCGGGTTCGGCGCCCGCCCAGTCGTCCCACAGGGTGGTCGGCAGGATGATCGGCATGCGGTCGTGGAGTTCGGCGATGGCGCCGCGCGCCGGCCCCGTCACGATCGCCGTCGAGAAGATGGGCGCCGCCTGCTCGTCCTCCGGGTCATGCCACGATGTCCAGAGACCGGCGAAGACCAGTGGGGTCCCCGCGGGATCGGCGAGGTGGTAGGGCTGCTTCGGGCCACCGTCGGGATCCTCCTGCCACTCGTAGAACCCGTCGGCGGGGATCAGGCAGCGGCGGTGGGCGAAGCTCCGCGCGAACATCCGTGAACCGGCCACCGTCTCGACGCGGGCGTTGATCGGCTGGCGACCGCCACGAGAGCTCTTGGCCCACGACGGCAGGAAGCCCCAGCGCAGCCGGCCGAGGCGACGGGTCCCCGCCCGGTCGATCGTGGCGTAGATCTCCATCGAGGGAGCCACGTTGTAGCGCTCGGGGAGCGGGTCGGTGGCGACCTCGTCCACCCGGAGGTGGGCGGCGAGATCGTCCAGGCTGCTCAGGGAGAGGAAGCGTCCGCACATGGCACGCACGCTAGTGGCCGCGGATCCGCAGCCGGCGCAGATGGATGGCATGGCGACCACGACCCCGTACCGTTGGGGCCGACCGAACGACCCGCGTGGGTCGAGGTGGCGCCCCGCCGAGTGGCGGGGCCCGAAGCGCAAGGGAGCAGCTGTGCCGGCGGATGCACGCGACGCCGCTCGTCGCATCGTCGAGGAGGTCTTCGAGGGCTCGGATCCGGCCGTCGTCGCCGACGCGCCGACGGCACGGCCTTCCTCGACACCGGCGGCGGCCGCCTCCGAGCGCGAGACGTCGCCGGCGCGGTTGCGCGCCCGTGAGCTGGTCGCCGAGGTCTTCGGCCCAGCCGGACCGCAGGCAGGGGCTCCGGGGTCATCGCCCGTCAGCCCGCAGCCGGATCCCCGTGCGGAGACGCCGACGCCCGCACCGTCGCCGACACCGCGAGCGCCGAGCTCCGAAGCACCGAGCGCCGAAGCGCCGAGCGCCGCCGAACGGGCGGGCCGGCGGATCGTGGCCGAGGCGGAGGAGGCACAGCGGGCCCGCGCCGCCAAGGCGGCCGCCGAACGCGCCGCCGCGGAGGTCGCCGAACGGGCCGTGGCCGAGCGTGCCGCCGCGGAGACGGACGCCGCGACGCAGCGGGAACGGGCGCTGCGCGCCCGGCAGCAGCGCCGGGAACGATCACCGGCTGAGGCGGTCGCTCCCGCCGAACCGAGTCCGACGGTGGAACCGCGCCCGACGGTGGAGCCGGGCCCGACGGCCGAGCCGGGCCCGACGGCGCAGCCGGACCCGACGGCGGTGGCACCACCACCACCGCCGGACGAGGAGGCGCTGTTCGTCCCGCCGGTCCCCGAGCCCTCGTCGCCGGACGAGGACGAGGCCCTCTTCGACCGGCCGCAGCGGGCCGAGGAGCCCGGGTTGCCACCGTCGACGGCAGCGGACGTGGCCGGTCCGCCCCCACCGCCACAGCAGCGCCCAACCGCTCCTGCCGGCGGGCCGCCGGTCGCGCCCGAGGCGCCCGAGGCCATCGAGGTGGTCGAGCACCCGCCTGAGGCGCCCGAGGACCCGCCCGAAGCTCCCCGGAACGCGGAGGAGCCGCCGGTCGCGCTCGAGCTGCCCGAGGAACCGCCGGCGCCGCAGCTGGCAGCACGTCTGGTCTCGGAGGTGCTCGACGAGCGAGACGAAGGCACCTCAGACCCCGACGTCGACGCACCGGAGCCGGTCGCGTCCGCGCACCGGGAGACCCAGGCGCTGCGGGCCGGTCGGTGGGTCCTGGTCACCGTGGTCGCGGCGATCGCCCTCGCGCTGCTGTTCCCGCTCGCGGTACGGGCCGTGCTGGAACTCGTCTCCCTGTCGTGAACGCCAGGGTCGTCACCCGGCCCACACCTCGGTGAACCACGGCAGCGGGTCGGGGGTCGGCCCGGGCACCGGGAAGTACTGGTGCGCGTCGGGCGTCAGGTCGAGGGTGAGGACGTAGCCGTCACCGCTCGGGAACCGCACGTCCAGGTCGGGTCGGCGCACGAAGCCGAGCCCGGCGTACATGCGCTGCGCGCGGTCCATCCACGCCATGGTGACGATCACCAGGCGCCGGCAGCCGTGCTGCCGGGCCAGGGTGATACACGCGGCGACGAGTGCCCGACCGACCCCGTGTCCCTCGGCCTCCGGGTCGACGGCCAGCATGCGGAAGCTGGCGTCGCCCTCCGGTTCGGCCCGGCCCTCCCACTCGCGGTCGCCGGGGAGCACGAAGGTGACGGTGCCGACCACCTCGCCGTCCAGTTCGGCGACCAGCAGCGCCGTGCAGCGGTCCATGCGCTGGAGGGGGTCGGCGAGATGATCACGGTAGGGGCCGTCGATCCGCCCGTACTGGTCGTAGCCAGCCAGGGTCAGCCGGCCGACGCGGACCGCATCGTCGGGCCGCAACGGCCGCAGATGCACCCGCTGCGGTGGCGCGAGGGGGTCGGGGTCGGGCAGCGCGGACATGAGCTCACAGGGTACGCGCGATCAGTTGACGCATGATCTCGTCGGTCCCTCCACCGATCGGACCGAGCCGTGCGTCCCGCCAGGCACGCTGGATCGGGTACTCCATCAGGTACCCCGCGCCACCGTGGATCTGGACCCCCTCGTCGGCGACCTCGAAGGCCAGCCGTTGCGTGACGAGCTTGGCCATCGCGGCGGTGCGGACCACCTCCGTCTGATCGACCTCGCCGCCCTCCTCGCGTGCCACCAGCAGCCGCAGCCCCTGGTAGGTCAGCGCCCGTGCCGCCGCGATCCGGGTGGCCAGGTCGGCGAACCGGTGCCGCCACACCTGGAAGGTGCCGACCGGGCGTGAGAAGGCCTCCCGCTCGCGCCCGTAGGCGATCGCGAGCTCGAGCGTGCGCTCGGCGGCGGCGACGGCGCCCAACGCCAGCACCAGGCGCTCCCACGCGAAGGCGGTCGTGATGTGGCCGAACCCGCTGCCGATCTCGCCCAGCCGGCGCTCGTCGCCGATGCGTACCCCCTCGAAGGTGAGCTCGCCGGTGTGGGAGGTCGCCCATCCGAGCATCTGCAGCCGCCGCCGGGACAGTCCGGGGGTCTGGCCGTCGACCACGAAGAGCGTGAGCTGCTGGTGCGGATCGTCGCCCGGAGCGCCATCGGCGACCGCCACCTTCGCGGCGACCACGAGGTGGTCCGCCCAGGGGCCGTTGGTGATGAACACCTTGGCACCGTCCAGCACCCAGCCATCACCGTCGCGGCGCGCGCACGTCCGGATACCGGCGACGTCGCTGCCAGCGCCGGGTTCGGTGATGGCCAGGGCCCCGATGCGTTCGCCGGCGATCAGTCCCGGCAGGAACCGCTCCCGCTGTTGGTCCGTGCCGGCGTTGCGCAGGTAGGTCCCGGCCAGGTCCGTCGTGGCGCCGAGATCGGCGGCCAGACCGCCGGACAGGCAGCGTGCCAGCTCCTCGACCCACACGGCCTGGGCGCGGACGTCGGGCCCGGAGCCACCCACCTCGGGACCGAACCCGAGGCCCAGGAACCCGGCCTCGCCGACCTTCCGGAACACCTCCCGTGGGAAGTCACCGGCACGCTCCCAGCTCTCCACCTGGGGGGCCAGCTCGGCCGCGACGAACGCCCGCGCGCTCGCACGCAGCGCTTCGTGCTCCGGGGTGAACAGCGGCAGGGACGAGGCCGGCGAGCTCGCGGACACCTCGGTCGCCGGCCCGGCCTCCGAGCGGGTGCCGAGGTGGCGGGAGATGATCTCGCGCTGGACCTCGTCGGCCCCGCCGGCGATCCGGTTGAGACGGGCATCCCGCCAGGCCCGGGCGACGCCGAACTCCTCGGCGTAGCCGTAGCCGCCGTGCAGCTGCAGGACCTCGTCGGCGACGTCGAAGCCGAGCTGGGCTGCCGCGAGCTTGCACATCGCGATCCGCTCGGTGGGGTAGGCGCCGCGGTTCCAGGCGTCGCAGGCCTCGTAGACCAGCGCCTGCACCGCCGCGATGCGGGTGGCCAGGTCGGCGAGCTTGTGCTGGGTGACCTGGAAGTCGGCCAGGCGGCGACCGAAGGCTTCGCGTTCGCGGGTGTAGGCCAGGGCGCGCTCGAACAGGACCTGTGCCGAGGCGACCGAGCCGATCGCCGCGATCAGCCGCTCGCCCTGGAGCTGCCACATGATCTGCCTGAAGCCCTGGTGGAGCTCGCCGAGCAGCGCGTCGGGACCGACACGCACGCCGTCGAGGTGGAGCAGTGCGGTGTCGGAGGCCCGCATCCCGACCTTGTCCAGCTGTGAGGCCACGGCGAAGCCGGGCAGGTCGGTGTCGACCAGGAACAGCGAGAGCCCGCCCCAGGGGTCCTCGGTGGTCGCCTCGGCGGTGCGCACGACCATGGTGACGAAGTCGGCACGCACCCCGTTGGTGATGTAGGTCTTCGCACCATCGAGCACCCAGCCGTCACCGTCCGGGCGCGCGCGGGTCCGCACACCACGCACATCGGAGCCGGCGTCGGGCTCGCTGCTACCGATCGCCGCCACCTTCTCCCCGGCGAGCGCCGGCGCGAGGTAGTCGCGGCGCTGCGCCGCGGTCCCGAACTCGAGGATCGGTGGGGTCGCCATGTCGGTCTGCACCGCGATCGCCATCGCGAGCGATCCGGAACCGGCCCGGGCCAGCTCCTCGGCCAGCACGACGCTGGACCAGTAGTCACCACCCTGCCCGCCGTGCTCCACCGGCACGGAGAGTCCCAGGAAGCCGAGCTCTCCGAAGCGGCGGAACACCGCGTCGTCCAGCCAGCCCTCGGCCTCCCACCGGTCGGCATGCGGGGCGAGCTCCTCCGCGACGAAACGCCGGATCGTGGCCCGCAGCTGCTGGTGCTCCTCGGTGAACGGCGATGTCTGCACGCCCATGCCCTCCCAGGCCGTCCCGGCCGCCGACGGTGGGGAGGAACGATACCGACGGAAGCGTTCAGGCCCCCGGGTCCCTGGCCCCCCCGGGGGAGTGGTCGGCATCGCTCCTGCCAGAAGCGGTGGCCGGTGCCGTTCAGTCGTCGTGCTGGACCTGGAACCGCAGCGTCGACTCGATCTCGTCGAGGAACCCGGCGATCAGCGCCAGCCGTTCGAGCCGATCGTCGGTGGCCAGCACGCGTTGGGCGTCGAAGGAGGTCAGCGGGCTCAGGATCGCGGCCTGCCAGGCCGCCACCGACGGATCCTCGGCGAGCTCGAAGGTGGCGGGGACGTTGTCCTGTCCGAGCTCGGCCTGGAGCGCGAGCACCCGCCGCAGCCCGGGGGTGAGCGCCGTCAGCGCCGCCACCACGTCGTCGGCCTGGGCGGCAGCACCGAGGTCGTCATCGTCGTCCTCGAGCGGGTCATCATCGAGGTCGACCACCTCGGCGCGGGGGTAGGGAGCGTCGGGCAGCCAGCCCTCGACGCGGAAGCGGCGTGTCCCGACCGCGATGACGAACCAGCGGTCCTCGTCGAGCTCCTCGGCGCGCAGGATCCGGGCCACCGTGCCGACATCGGTCCGGATGTCACCACCACCGACCTCGTGGCCCCGGGAGATCAGCGCCACACCGAACTCGCCCCCGTCCTCGAGCACGTCGTCGAGCAGTTGCCGGTAGCGGGGCTCGAAGACGTGTAGCGGGAGCACCATGTGCGGGAACAGCACCGTGCCGAGGGGGAACATCGGGAGCTCGCGCAATGCCTCTCCGGTCGGTCGGGTGCGCGGCCCGCTCTCGCGCCGCTACCCCCGTTCGCGTCCGCGACGTGCCTGGGTCGGTCGTGCGGCCGGGGACCTCGGGTGTCCGGTACCGGCGCGAGCCCGTAGGGTGGGCCGCGGCCCGACGCCGCAGCGACCGAGAGGACCAGAGATGAGCACGCTCGATCACGATGCCGTCCGCGCACGCCTGGCCGACCTCGACGGGTGGGAGCTCGAGGGCGACGCGATCCGACGGGAGTTCACCTTCGACGGGTTCCGCGAGGCGATCGACTTCATCAACCGCATCGCCGACCTGGCCGACGAGGCCAACCACCACCCGGAGCTGGCCAACGTCTACGCGACCGTCACCGTGGTGCTGACGAGCCATGACGCCGGTGGCGTGACCGAGAAGGACATGGCACTGGCGGCCGCGATCGATCAGGTGGTCTGACCGGCGACGTCCCGGCCGAGGTCGCACCCCGCCCCGTGCCGATGGACGGTGTTGCGCGGGACGGTGTTCTGCGTCGAGCGGTCTCAGGGCACCCCGTGTGTCGGCGAGGAGGGCGGCTCCGCGACGGCGACCGGTGCCGCGGGTGGCACCTCACGGCACCCCTGAGCCGGGCCGAGGGCCGCCAGACCCGCCCGATCGCCGTCGCCGAGGGTCACGGGGCCGCGCCCCGGGTGGACGTACATGAGCTGGGTCGGATCGTCCACGTGGCCGAGCCCGAGGACGTGCAGGAGTTCGTGGACCAGGGTGGCCCCCCACGAGTCGGCACGGTCGTCGAAGCCGGCCTGCAGGTCCTGACGGCGGGCGTTCAGCAGCACCTGCCCGGTGACGAAGGTGCGGTCCCCGGCGGGCCCCACCGCGATGGGCACCGCCACGCCCCGATCGGTGTCACGGAGCGGGAGCCCGGGAGCAGCCGGGTCGGCCCAGGCGATCAGCACGGGCGCCCACCGTTGTCCGTAGCGCTCGGGTTGGTAGGGCAGGCGGCTGCCGCTGGGGTCTTCCCCGGTCCGCCCGGTCAGGCGCAGCGTCACCCCCGAGGCCTCGCTCACGCGGTCGAGCGCGGCGACGATGTCGGCCCGCGCCGTCGGTGGCGCATCCGCTTCTGACCACACCACGTCGATCGGCGTGCACGGATCCCACCGCACCGGGGTGCCGTCCGTGTTGCGCTCCCAGACGGTGAAGCCGGCGTCCTCGGTGAGGGCCCCGACCGCGACCGGGCTCGCAGCGGGGGCTGCCAGGCTCTGGAACCGGAGCGCCAAGGACCCACCGGCCACGGCCAGGGCGGCCAGGAACAGCAGGCCCGCGGCGGCGATCGTGAGCGCGTTCCGCCGCCGGTGTGGGGTCCGTGGCGCAGGTGCGCCGGATGCCGGTGCCTCGGCGGATGACACGCTGTCGTCTCCTGGGCGCCGCTCACGGTCGGGGGTGACGGTACCGCCAGCCGCGACGCCGGCCGCAGCCGGCCGGCACCGTACGCTCTCCCTGTCGACGGGAGGGCCTGTCGACGGGAGGGCCTGTCGACGGGAGGGACGGGGTGCGGACCGTGCCGAGAGAGGCCTGGGACGCGGTCCCCGGCGGGCGGCTGCCGCTGCTCGAGGTCGGCACGCCGGGTAGCCGGACGCTGGTGCTGCTGCCGGGGCTGACCGACGGTCTGGCGCCGGTCACCGTGCCGCAGGCGCGCGCGCTCTACGCCGACGTCCCGCTCCCGTTGGAGCGCATGCGTGGACTGATCCTGTCCTACCGGGAGCAGGTGCGCCCCGGCACGAGTACCGAGGCACTGGCCGCGGACCTCGCGGTCGTGCTCGAACGACGTCTGGACGCGCCAGCGGTGTTCGTCGCGCACTCGCTGGGAGGGATGGTCGCCCAGCACCTCGCCGCCGAGCGCCCCGAACTGGTCGCCGGGTTGGTGCTGTCCGCCACCTGTGCTCGCGCCGACGCGCGGCTCAGGACGGTGCTGGCCCGCTGGGACCGGTGGCTCGCAGCGGGCGAGCAGGACCGGTTCCGGCGGGACGCGATCCGGGCCTCCGTGACGGGTCGGGCCCGGCACGACCACCTGGCGCTGGACGCCGCCGCGAACGTGCCGACCGCCTCCCCGCGCCTGGTCGCCCGCCACCTGGTGCTGAGCGCCGCCGGCGCGGGGCACGATGCCGGCGAGCGTCTGGAGGCGATCGACGCGCCGTCGTTGGTGCTGGCCGGGGGCCGCGACGAGCTGATCGATCCGGCCGCGGCACGCCAGCTCGCCGGGCGACTGCCACGGGCGTCCTTCGTTCGCTTCGACGACCTCGGCCATGGCTTCCCGGAGCAGGCGCGTGGGCCGTTCCAGGCCCACGTCAGCCGGTTCCTCGCCGGCCTCGGGTGGTGAGCGGCGAGCACAGTAGGCTCGCGGTATGGACCATCTCGTCATCGTCACCGGCGGCTCGGCAGGCATCGGTCACGCCCTGCTCGCGACCGCCCCCACCGACGCCCACCGCATCACCGTGAGCCGCAGGCCGGCGACCGAGGTGGCCCCCGGGCACCTCGAAGCCGATCTGGCCGATCCCTCCAGCTGGGCCCGGGTCGGGGACGTGATCGACGCGGTCACCACCGAGCGCGAGTGGTCGCGGATCACCTGCATCCAGTCCGCGGGGACGATCGAACCCATCGGGTTCGCGGGCGAGGTCGACCCGCGGCGCTACGAGGGCAACGTCCTGCTCAACGCGGCGGCTCCCCAGGTCCTCGGGCACCGCTTCCTCGGCGCCGTCTCCCACCTGCGCTGCCGGCGGGAGCTGGTCATGGTGTCCTCGGGCGCGGCCCGCAAGGACTACCCGGGCTGGTCCTCCTACGGCGCGGGGAAGGCAGCCCTGGACCGGTGGGTCGGCACCGTCGGGGCCGAGCAACGTGAACGCGGGGGCGTCCGGGTCCTGAGCATCACTCCCGGGGTGGTGGCCACGGGCATGCAGGAGACGATCCGCGCCACCGATCGGCGGGACTTCCCACAGGTGGAGCGGTTCCGGCAGCTCCACGCCGACGGGGCGCTCGAGGAGCCCCAGATGGTCGCGACGCGGTTCTGGGCACTGCTGGACGACGACGAGATCCCCTCCGGTGCGGTGGTCGACCTGCGCGAGTGGGCAGGCTGACCGGGGGCGCCGACAGCGACGATCGCGGCGGGGAACACACAGGAGGTGGAGGGATGTCCGGTCCACTGGACGGCGTGCGCGTCATCGAGCTCGCGGCGATCGGCCCGGCGCCCTACGGGGTGATGCTGCTCGCGGACCTCGGTGCCGAGGTCGTTCGGGTCGACCGGGTCGCGGCCGCCACCGGAGCGGCAGGCGCCGAGGTGTCGATGCTGGGGCTGTCCCGCAACCGCCGCTCGGTGGCGCTCGATCTCAAGACCGATGAGGGCCTCGAGGTGGTCCGTCGCCTCACGGCCACGGCCGACGTGTTCGTGGAGGGGTTCCGCCCCGGGGTCGCGGAGCGGCTCGGGCTCGGACCCGACGTGCTCCGCGCGACCCAGCCCGGACTCATCTACGCCAGGGTCACCGGGTGGGGGCAGGAGGGACCGCTGGCCCCCCGGGCCGGGCACGACCTCGACTACGCCGCGGTCGCCGGCGCCCTCCACGGCATCGGGCGCCCGGATGATCCGCCGCCGCCGCCGATCAACTACCTCGCCGACTTCGCCGGCGGTGGCGCGTTCCTCGCGATCGGGGTCCTGGCCGCGCTCGTCGAACGCCAGACCTCCGGCGAGGGCCAGGTCATCGACACCGCGATGCTCGACGGTGCCGCGTCGTTGACCGCCTTCCTCCATGGCCTGCGCCAGCTCGGCGCCTGGTCCCTGGAGCGGGGCAGCAACCTGCTGGACGGTGCCGCGCCCTACTACGACACCTACCGCTGCGCGGACGGACGGTTCCTGGCCGTCGCCGCGCTCGAGCCGCAGTTCCACGCCGAGCTGTGCGCGCGCCTGGAGCTCGATCCCGCCGAGTGGCCGCAGCACGATCGGCAGGCCTGGCCGGAGCAGAAGCGCCGGCTCGCCGCGTTGCTGGCGACCCGCGACCGGGACGAGTGGGTGGCGCTGTTCGCCGACAGCGACGCCTGTGTGGCGCCGGTGCTGGACCTCGCGGAGGCGCCCGACCACCCCCACAACCGGGCCCGCGACACCTTCGTCGAGGCCTTCGGGGCACGCCAACCCGCGCCGGCCCCCCGCCTGTCCCGGACCCCCGGCGCGATCGAGCGGCCACCACCGGGTTTCGGCGAGCACACCGACGAGATCCTCGACGCCCTCGGCTACGGCGTGGCTGACCGGGACCGGCTCCGGGCCGCCGGGGCCATCGCCTGACATCGGTGGTGTCCGCGCCGGTCGCCGTCGCTCAGGCCGCGCCGACCGTCACTCCTCTGGCTCTGGTTCGGGCTCTGGTTCGGGCTCTGGTTCGGGCTCTGGTTCGGGCTCTGGCTCGGGTTCGGGCTCTGGCTCCGGTTCGGGTTCGGGCTCGGGTTCCGGCTCCGGTTCGGGCTCCTCGAGGATCTCCACGCACCGACGGCCCTGGAAGTCCACCGGCTCATCGAGGACGTCGGGGACCCGTCCGAACTCGTCGGGTCCCTCCGGGAGCGGCCCGAAGGCGTACCCCGGTGGGCACGGTTCGAGCTCGGGCTTGATCTCCACGCAGGGGCGGCCCTGCTCATCGGTGAGGTCGACCAGGACATCCGGGAAGAACCCGTCCTCGTCCGCGGCGGTGGGGGGCTCGGCGAACTCGTAGCCCTCGGGACACGCCGTCTCGTCCGGCTCACCACCCTCCAGCTCCACCGATGGCGCGGTGAAGCCCTGGGCCTCGAGTTCCTCGGCGACCCGCGCCATGTAGGTCCGCCACACCGGAGCCGCCAGACCTCCGCCGGTGACCCCGTCACCCTCGATCGGGGTGTTGTCCAGGTTGCCGAGCCAGACGGCCGTGGCCAGCTGGGGGATGTAGCCGGCGAACCACACGTCGCGACCCTCGCTGGTGGTCCCGGTCTTGCCGGCGATGGGCCGGTCGTCCAGGGCGGCCGCCCCGCCGCTACCGGAGCTCACGGCGTCAGCGAGTACGTCGGTGACCGCCCGTGCGACCTGGACGTCCATCGCCTGCTCCTCGACCTCCGGCGCGGCGAAGATCGTGCGTCCGTCGATGTCCTCCACGCGGAGCACCAGCCGCGGACGGACGTGGAAGCCCTCGCCGGCGTAGGTCGCGTAGGCGGAGGCGAGCTCGAGCGGGCTGAACGCGTCCTGACCGAGGGTCAGCCCGGCGAAGGGCTGCATGATGGCACCCTCGTCGCGCTCGGTCGGGAACACCTCGTCGTCCTTGGTCAGGGGTAGACCGGCGCGGCGGGCGGCGTCGATGACCCGCTCGCGACCGACCTCCTCCTGCATCTGGACGTAGACGGTGTTGGTGGAGGAGGCGGTGGCCTGGCGCACGGTCTGCTCGCCGTAGCTCGCTCCGCCGTAGTTCGAGATGGGACGCTCGCTGCCTTCGACCTCGAGCTCGGCGGGTGCGCTGAACCGGGTCTCGGGCGAGCTGCCGCTCTCGATGAACGCCTGCAGCGTGAACGCCTTGAAGGTCGAGCCGACCTGGCGCACGGCGCGAACAGCGGTGTTGAACGGCTGCGCGTCGACATCGGGGCCACCGACCAGGGCGCGGACGCCTCCGGTCAACGGATCGATCGAGACGATCGCGCCGGTGTCGGTCGGCCCGTCGGCGACCGCGGCGGTCAGGGTCTCCTGGGCCGCGGCCTGCATCGACTGGTCCAGTCCGGTGAAGATCCTCAGGCCCCGGAACAGCTCGCCCTGGGCGAACTCGTCGCGGGCCGACAGCTCACGGCGCACGGCCTCGAGGTAGTAGGCGTTCGGGCCACGGTCCATCCCGCGCCGCTCGGTGACCGCCGGCAGCCCCTGCGCCAGGAGCTCGTCGGCCTCCGCCCGGCTCAGCGCGCCGGTCTCGACCATGCCCTCGAGGACGAACCGTCGCCGCTGATCGGCGCCCGCGGGGTTGTCCAGTGGATCGAGGTTCTCCGGCGAGGCGATGATGCCGGCCAGGGTGGCGGCCTGGTTGACGTCGAGCTCGGCCGCCGGCACGCCGAAGAAGGCCTGGGCGCTGGCCTCGATCCCGTAGGCCCCGCGTCCCCAGTAGATCGTGTTGAGGTAGAACTCGAGGATCTCGTCCTTGCTGTAGGTCTGCTCCAGTTTGAGCGCCAGCGCCGCCTCCTCGACCTTGCGGCGGTAGGTCACCTCGGGACTGAGTGCGGCGTTCTTGATGTACTGCTGGGTGATCGTGGAGCCGCCCTGCTGGACCTCGCCGGCCCGGACGTTGGTGAACAGGGCGCGGGCGATGCCGGTGACCGAGATGCCGCGGTGCTCGTAGAAGCCGCGATCCTCGGCGGCCACCACGGCGGCGGGCACGTGCTCGGGCAGGGAGGTGATCGGCACGTCCTCGCGGGTCAGCTCGCTGGCGAGCGTGCCGACCTCCTGGCCGTCGACGTCGAAGACCAGCGAGGAACGCGCGTCGATGTCGTCGGGCAGCGGCACGCTGGAGAAGACGAGGTAGAAGGCGAGCAGTCCGAAGGCAGCGACCAGCACGGCGACCAGGACCAGCGCCACCAGCAGCCACCGTCGACCGCGCCGCCAACCGGTGGGACGGTCCTTGGTGCTGCGCCCCTTGGATCTGGACGAGCTTGCCATCGTGCGCTCCCTTGGAAGGGCGACGGATCGGGTGTCGCCGGCTGGTCACCCGCCCGGCGCAGCGGCTGCCGAGGCGGTGTGGACCGACCGACCAAGGTACCGCTCACCCGCCCTGGCCCCGCGGAGGCGGTCGGTGTCCCAACGTCGGGTTCACAAGCTCGTGGGCCCGCCGTGACGGCGGGCCCACGGGTGGAGCGCAGGGGGATCCGGTCGGCTCAGAACGCCTCGGCCGGGACGGTCATCAACGCGCCGTCCTCCTCGCTGGCGAGCTGCGCCCGCAGGCCCACCTTCGGCAGGATCGCCGAGGTGAAGTACCGCGCCGCAGCGATCTTGCCGGTGTAGAAGTCGCGGTCCTTGTCGCCGCCGACCTCCATGGCGTCGTTGGCGATCTCCGCCTGGCGCAGCAGCAGCCAGCCGATCATCACCTCGGCCAGGGAGGTCAGGAACGCGGTGGACTGCAGCCCCGTCTTGTACAGCTCGGTGCGCTTGGACTCGTCCATCGACGCCATCGCGTGCTGGAGCAGCACCCCGAGGTGGGACTGGGCGGCATCGAGCGCCGCGCCGAGTTGCTCACGCTCCTCCGCCAAGGGGTCGCCCTCCACGCCGGCCTTCAGGAAGGTCCGGATCTGGTCGGCGTACCAGGTCAGCGTCGCACCCTGGTCGCGCACGATCTTGCGGAACAGCAGGTCGAGCGCCTGGATCGCCGTGGTGCCCTCGTAGAGCGTGTCGATCTTGGCATCGCGGATGTACTGCTCGATGGGGTAGTCCTGCGTGAACCCGGAGCCGCCGAAGGTCTGCAGGCTCATGGACCCGAGGAGCTCGTAGGCCTTCTCCGAGCAGTAGCCCTTGACGAGCGGGAGCAGCAGGTCCTCGCGGGCGATCCAGCGGTCGTGCTCGTCGTCGTCGGTCCCGGCCCCGGTGTCGGGGTGGGCGGCGAGCTGGGCCTGGTCCTGCACCCATCCGGCGTACATGACCAGTGCCCGCATGCCCTCGGCGTGGGCTTTCTGCTCCATCAGCATCCGGCGGACATCCGGGTGGTTGATGATCTCCACCTTGGGTGCCGTCTTGTCGGTCATCTGCGTCATGTCGGGGCCCTGGACGCGGATCTTGGCGTAGTCCAGGGCGTTCAGGTACCCGGTCGACAGGGTGGCCATGGCCTTGGTGCCGACCATCATCCGTGCGTACTCGATGACCAGGAACATCTGCTTGATGCCCTCGTGGACGTTGCCCGCGAGGTAGCCGACGCACGGCTCGCCATCCTGGCCGAGCGAGAGCTCGCAGGTCGCGGAGCCCTTGATCCCCATCTTCTTCTCGAGGTTGGAGACCCGCACCCCGTTGCGTTCACCGATGGTGCCGTCGGCGTCCACGTGCCGCTTGGGCACCAGGAACAGGCTGAGGCCCTTCGTCCCCGGTGCGGCGCCCTCGGGACGGGCGAGCACCAGGTGCAGGGTGTTGGGGTGGGTCTGGGCGTCAGCGGAGGTGATGAACCGCTTGATGCCCTCGAGGTGGTAGACGTCGCCGAGGTCGTCCTCGCCGGCTTCCTCGACGAAGGTCGCCCTGGTCGTCCCCGCCCCGACGTCGGAGCCGGCGTCGGGCTCGGTCAGCACCATCGTGCCGCCCCAGCGGTCCTCGACCAGCGGCCGCCCGAAGGTGCGCTTCTGGCCCTCGGTGCCGATCTGGTCGACGATCGAGGCCATCAGGGCACCGATCGGCCACAGGCTGGCCGTGGCGTGGCCACCGGCGAGCAGCTCGGTCCCGGCCCAGCGGATCGTCGGGGGAGCGCCGAACCCGCCGAGGTGGGTCGGCAGGGGCATCAGGTGCCACCCGGCGTCGTAGAAGGCCTCCAGGGCGCGGTTCAGTTCCTCGGGGATCGTGACGTCACCCTCGGGGGACAGCTGGAGCGGTTCACGGTCGGCGGCGACGAAGGAGTCCGCCCACACCGACTCGCGGGTGAAGCGCTCCAGTTCGCTGAGCAGCATCCGGGCCTGCTCGCCGTCGACGGCCTCGAAGGGGCCGGTCCCGAAGTAGCTGTCCGCCCCGAGGACCTCGAAGAGGTTGAACTCGATGTCGCGGAGGTTGCTCTTGTAGTGGCTCATGGCATCTCCCTCGGTCCACCGGTCGGGTCTCCACGCGGCGCGGACTCCCGGCGCGTCGGGCTGAGACCGTTCTCCGGTCCCTCTGGCAACGCCAGAGCTGGAGCGGATGTTCCATCTTGGAACGTATACTACATCTTGGAGTGTCCGCTCCATTTCTGCAAGCTGGCGTCCCGCGACCGAACTGCCGCTACGGCTAGGTTCCGCGCACCGTGGGCTCGGCGCCAGGGACCAACGACCGCAAGCGTGGGCCCCCAACGACCGCGCGTGCGAGGAGGAGGTGTCCGATGGCCAGGTACCGCGTCGGGCTCGAGACCCGTGAGCGGATCCTGTCCGCCACACGTCGCCTGCTTGCCGAGGTCGGCATCGAAGGGGTCACGCTCAAGGCGATCACCGCGCAGGCACGCGTCGGCGCGGGGAGCTTCTACAACCTGTTCGCCTCCAAGGACGATGCGGTCTTCGAGGTGATCCGCGAAGCGATCGGGGCGGTCGACCCGGATCCAGCCGGGGCCGGTACGGACACCCTCGACGACCTCGTGGATGCGTTCGTGGCCTTCATGACCGGCTCGTCGCCGATCGCGCGGATCTACCTCCAGCTCGCGGGTCGGGGCTTGACCGATCCGGCCATCGCGGCGCGGGTGCTTCGCAGCCACCGGCGACGGGTCGAGCGGTTCGCGGATGCCTGGCAGCGTGAGGAGCCCGGCCTGACCGAGGCCGAGGCCGTCGCCCGCGCCGAGGTGATGCTCGGCGCCCTGACGGGACTCGGCATGACCGCGCTGGTCGATCCGGGCTTCGACATGCGCGCGCACGCCCGCCAGCTGCTGCCTTCCCACCAGGCCGTGGGGTCCCCGCCCGTCGCCTGAGGAGGCGGGAGCGGGGGGGCTAGGCTCACGGTGTGGAGCCCCCTCGACATCGCCGCCTGCGAACCATCCCGTGACCGGCTGGTGGGTGCTTGGTCTCGCGGTCGCGCTCGTCGCCGCCAACGCTCTCTTCGTCGCGGCGGAGTTCTCCCTGGTCGCCATCCGTCGGCCGACGGTCGAGAAGCTCGTCGCCGAAGGGGACCGACGGGCCCGGGTGGTCGTCGACGAGCTCTCGGACGTCTCCTTCGCCCTCTCTTCGGCGCAGTTCGGTATCACGGCGACCTCGCTGCTCCTGGGCTTCCTCACCGAACGCGCGATCGGTGACACCCTGGTCCGCCCGCTGCTGGCACTGGTCGGGCTACCCGCGCAGGCCGCCTTGCCGATCAGCGTCGGTGTGGCGTTCCTGCTGGTCGCCTCGGCGCAGATGGTGCTCGGTGAGCTGGTGCCGAAGAGCCTGGCGATCGCCCGGCCCGTGCCGATCGCCCGGGGGGTCGTGCCGCTGACCCGCGTCTTCGGCCTGGCGTTCAGGCCGGTGATCCGGCTCTTCGACCGTGTTGCCGAGCTCGTCACCGTGCACGTGCTGCGGGTCGAGGTCGCGACCGAGCTCTCCGGTGGTCGCACCCTGGACGAGCTGGCGCGCATCATCCGCGCGCCTGGGCAGACGGGCAGCCTCAGCCGCGAGCAGACGAGGCTGCTGCACCGGGCCGTGGAACTCGGCGATCGCCGGACCGAGGAGGTGATGGTCCCCCGCCCCGATGTCGTGTGGCTGCATGCCGGGGCCACGCTGGCCGATCTGCGCGTCGCGGCGCAGCGCACCGGCTACAGCCGGTTCCCCGTCCACGGGGCGCACGAGGACGACGTGATCGGCAGCGTGCACCTCAAGGACCTGCTGGCCGTGCCGCCGTCGGCGTACGCCACCACCCCGGTGGCCGACCTGGCGACCCCCATGCTCGTCGTCCCCGAATCGGGCCGTCTGCGGCGGCTGCTGGCCGACCTGCGGCGGGAGCAGCGGACGGCGGCGCTCGTGATCGATGAACACGGTGGCACCGCCGGCATCGTCACGCTCGAGGACGTTCTCGAGGAGCTGGTCGGGGAGATAGAGGACGAGTTCGACGCACGCAGCCTCACCCTGCGACGCATCGGCCCGGGTCGGACCATCGTGGATGCCCGCCTGCGCGTCGATCGGGCCAGCGACCTGTTCGGGGAGCCTCTGCCGGGCGGTGCCTACGAGACCCTGGCGGGGTTCGTCCTCGATCAGCTCGGCCACCTGCCCGTGGTCGGGGAGGTGGTACAGCACGGCGGTCTCGAGTTGACCGTCAGCGGGCTGGACGGCACCCGCATCACCGAGTTGGTGGTCCGTGAGCTCGACGGCGACGGGGGTATGGCGTGATGATGCTCGCCGTCGCCGCGGACCGGCTCGCAGGTGGGAGCATCTCCTGGGTGGCGCTCGTGCTGGGTGCAGGCCTGCTCGTGGCCAACGGGTGCTTCGTCGCCGTCGAGATCGGTCTGCTGGCCGCCCGCCGGTCCCGGATCGAGCAGGCGGCAGAGGCCGGTGATCGGCGCGCGGTGCAGGCCCTGAAGGCGTTGCGTGAGCTCTCGGTCACCTTCTCCGGTGCCCAGTTGGGTAGCACGATCTCCTCGCTCGGGCTCGGTGCCGTGGCGCAGCCGGCGCTGGTCGTCCTGTTCGTCGACGTGCTCGGTGTCAGCCCCCTGCCGCGGGGGGCGGTGCCGGCGGTGGCGGTGGTCCTGGCCCTGGCCATCGTGGTGTTCCTCCACATGGTGATCGGGGAGATGGCGCCGAAGAACCTCGCCGTCGCGCGGGCCGAGACGGTGGCGCTGTGGCTCGCCCTGCCGTTCGCGGTGTTCGTGACCCTCCTGCGCCCCCTGATCCTGCTGCTGAACGGGGTGGCCAACGCACTCCTGCGGGCCGTGCGCGTGGAGCCGATCGACGAGCACCAGCTCGCCCACAGCCCCTCGGAGCTGGCACTGGCGCTGGTCGAAGCGACCGAGGTGGGCACGATCGCCGACGTCGACGCCCAGGTGATGCGGGCGGCGCTGCAGCTGTCCGACATCGAAGCAGAGGCGGCGATGACCCCCCGGGTCGACCTCGCCGCGATCGATGACACCGCCATGGGTACGGACGTGCTCGAGGTGGCGCGGGAGACCGGCCACACCCGGTTCCCGGTCTTCCACGGGGACATCGACCACGTCGTCGGGATGGTCCACGTCAAGGATCTGCTCACCGGCACCGACCTGGCGCTGGCGACCACCCCCGTCAGCGGGCTCGTCCGGCCGATCGTCGCCGTTCCGGCTTCGCGCGACCTCGAGCACCTGCTGCAGGAGATGCTCGAGCGCCGTGCCCACGCCGTGCTGGTGGTCGACGAGTTCGGTGGCACGGCCGGGTTGCTGACGCTGGAGGATGTCCTGGAGGAGCTCGTTGGCGAGATCGCCGACGAGTACGACGAGGAACACCGGCTCGGTGGTGACCGGGACCGTGTCTGGAAGGTGCCGGGCATCGTCCGTCGCGACGAGGTCGAGCGGCTGACCGGCATCGATCTCGGGGAGGGTGACGCCGAGACGTTGTCCGGGTGGCTCGTCGAGCAGCTGGGCCGGTTGGTGATCGCCGGCGATCGGTACGTCACCGACGACGGGTGGGCGGTGACCGTGCGCAGCCTCGAGGGACGCCGGGCCGGCGAGGTGGAGCTGCGAGCACCCGAGCGCTCCGGCGAGGTGGGCTAGCGTCCGGGCCGTGCTCGAGCCACGGCGGCTGTCGGCCGCGCGGCCCTGAGCCGGGTGTGGTCGGGTCTCGGGCCGACGGGGGAGCAGGTCGCCGGTCGCGGCACGCTCACTCGACGATCGGGAGCCCCGATGAGGGTCCGGCGCGCTTCGGATCGGCAGCGGCGAACACGTCGCCGGCCGCCGGCAGCGCGTCCACCGCATGCTGCAGTGGGTGCAGGAACGGCAGCGCCGTCGCGTCGAGCTCCTCGTCGGCCGCGAACTCCTCCAGACCTCCCTCGGGGGTGAACCACGACCCGGTCAGGTGGGGCGCGTGGCGGCGCGCCCCGTAGACGACGACGACCGCGTCCCGCTCGTCGATCTCCGCCTCGGCGACGAACCCCCAGCAGGGGACCCCGCCGGCGGTGAGGTGATCGGCAGCGAGCTGGGCGAGCACGGCGTGACGGTCCTCGTCCTCCGCCGGCAGCTCGGGCAACGTCAGCAACTGCGTCCGCTCGGGCCCCGGCAGGACCACCGTCGGGGGCAGGGGACGCCCCCGGGTGCGGACCAGATCGATCGCCGCTTCCTGGCAGACGAACCGCAGTTCCTCGAACTGCACGGGTGACCTCGCGGTGGACGACGTGACGAGCGCGAGGCTACCCGTGCGCTCAGATCGAGGTGGTCGCGCCCAGGCTCGCCGAGTTGACGGTGCGGGCGTACTTGGCCAGCACGCCGCGGGTGTAGCGCGGGGGCAGCGGCTCCCAGCCCTGGCGTCGAGCCGCGAGCTCCGCATCGTCGACGAGCAGGTCCATCGTGCGGCTGGCGACATCGATGCTGATCCGGTCCCCCTCCCGCACGAAGGCGATCGGGCCGGCGTCGGTGGCTTCGGGCGCCACGTGGCCGATGGAGAACCCGTGGGTCGCCCCGGAGAACCGCCCGTCGGTCAGCAGGGCGACCGTGCTCCCGAGCCCGGCGCCCTTGACGGCAGAGGTGACCGCGAGCATCTCGCGCATCCCGGGGCCGCCCTTGGGGCCCTCGTAGCGGATCACGATCACGTCCCCATCGACGATCTGGCCCGTGAGCACCGCCTCCATCGCCCCCTGTTCGCCGTCGAAGACGCGGGCCGGCCCCTCGAAGGTCATCTGGTCGTCGGTGAGCCCGGCGATCTTGACGACCGCGCCGTCCGGCGCCAGCGAGCCGCGCAGGATCGCCAGGCCGCCGGCGTCGTGGATGGGCCGGTCGAGGGGGTGCACCACCTCGCCGTCCGGGTCGGGGATGTCCATGTCCGCGAGCTCCTCGGCCATCGTGCGCCCGGTCACCGTGAGCGCATCGCCGTGCAGCAAGCCGGCGTCGAGCAGCTCCTTGAGGACGACCGGCACCCCTCCGATCCGGTCGAGGTCGGTCATGACGAACCGGCCGCCGGGCTTGGTGTCGGCGATGTGGGGGACGCGGCGACCGATGCGGTCGAAGTCGTCGAGGTGCAGCTCCACCTCGGCCTCACGGGCGATCGCCATCAGGTGCAGGACGGCGTTGGTGGAGCCGCCCACCGCCATGACGACCGCGATCGCGTTCTCGAGCGCTGCACGGGTCACGATGTCGCGGGCGGTGATACCCAGTTCCAGCTGGCGGACGACCGAGGCGCCGGAGCGGCGCGCGAACCCGTCGCGACGCGCATCGATCGCCGGTGCGCTCGAGGAGCCGGGGAGCGCCATGCCCATGGCCTCGATCGCCGACGCCATGGTGTTGGCGGTGAACATCCCGCCACAGGCGCCCTCGGTCGGACAGGCCACCCGTTCGATGGCGAGCAGCTCCTCGTCGTCGATCGCTCCGCGACCCCGAGCACCGACCGCCTCGAAGACCTCCTGGATCGTGATGTCCTTCCCGGCGTGGTGGCCGGGGAGGATCGAGCCGCCGTAGAGGAAGGTGCTGGCCACGTCCAGGCGCACCGAAGCCATGATCATGCCGGGCAGCGACTTGTCACAGCCGGCGAAGGTGACCATGCCGTCGAGCCGCTCGGCATGCATCACCGTCTCCACCGAATCGGCGATGACCTCACGCGACACCAGCGAGGCACGCATGCCCTCGTGCCCCATCGCGATGCCGTCCGAGACCGCGATCGTGTTGAACTCGATCGGGAAGCCGCCGGCCTCGCGGACACCCTCCTTGGCCTGCTTCGCGAGCCGGTCGAGCGGCAGGTTGCAGGGGGTGACCTCGTTCCAGGACGAGGCGACGCCGATCTGCGGTTTGGACCAGTCGTCGTCACCCATGCCGATCGCACGCAGCATCGCGCGGGCGGGCGCGCGCTCGTAGCCGTCGGTGACGTCGCGGCTGTGCGGTTTGACATCGGGTGCGCGGTCGACCATCGCGGGGCTCCTGCGGCTCGGGCGGATCGGGTGGGGGATCGCTCTGCACGCCATCTGACCACACGGTCGCCGCCTCCGTCGAGCCGGAGCGGCCCGGGAGCACGAACCCGTCGCGGCGCCGACCGCTCGTGCCGACAGCCGGGTGGGACGGCTGGCGCGCTAGCGTTCCCGTCACGGTCCACACGGTCGTCGCCGGTGGAGACCTGGTTGGCGGGAGAGCGATGACACAGATGCCGGGGGACCAGGACGGGTCCATGGCCGCCGTGCTCGCACGGTTGCAGGCGGGGGACTCGGTCCACGCCGAGGAGCTCGAGGGCCTGTTCGCCTTCGAGCGCGACGGGTTCGGGACCGCCACCCTCGGGCTCGTGTGGGACCGGATCAGCCTCGAGGCGGCCCACGCCCACCTGGAGGTCGACGAGCGCCACCACCAGCCCTACGGCATCGTCCACGGCGGCGTGTGGTGCTCGGTGGTGGAGTCCCTGGCGTCGGTGGCCGCGGCGCTGCAGGTGGCTGCCAGCGGGCGGTTCGTGGTCGGGGTGAGCAACAGCACGGATTTCCTGCGCAGCCACCGCCAGGGTCGGATCGACGCCGTCGCCACGCCGATCCACGTTGGCCGGAGCCAGCAGCTGTGGCAGGTCGTGCTGTCGCGGGCCAGCGACCACGTCGCCGTCGCCCGGGGGCAGGTCCGGCTGGCGAACGTCGATCCCGAGCAGGTCGGGTCCGCGTGACCCGGGTGAGGAGCGCGTCGTGAAGCTCGATGAGATGACCTACGGCCACCCGCTGGCCGCGACCGCGGAGGCCGTGAGCAGCGCGCGCGACCGGGGCTACGACGGCTGGTTCGTCTCCGAGACCGTGCACGACCCCTTCCTCGCCGCGGCGATCGCCGGCACGGTCTCCGGCGAGATGCAGGTGGGGACGGCCATCGCCGTGGCCTTCCCCCGCAGCCCGATGCACGTCGCCTACGCGGCCCACGACCTGCAGGCCCTGACCGGTGGCCGGTTCGTGCTCGGGCTCGGCTCCCAGATCAAGCCCCACATCGAGAAGCGATTCTCGGCCGAGTGGTCGAAGCCGGCGGCCCGGATGCGCGAGTACGTCCTCGCCCTGCGCGCGATCTGGGGGGCGTGGCGGACCGGCGAGCGGCTCGACTTCCGCGGTGAGTTCACCTCGCACACCCTCATGACCCCGTTCTTCACCCCCGAGGATCACGGTTTCGGTGACCCGCGGGTGTGGCTCGCCGCCGTGGGTCCGCTGATGACCCGAGTGACCGGCGAGGTGGCGGATGGGCTCCTGGCGCACGCCTTCACCACCGCCCGGTACCTCAGGGAGGTCACCCTGCCCAACCTCGAGCAGGGGGCGACGGCGGCGGGGCGGCAACGCGGCGACCTCGAGGTCGTGCTGCCGGTGTTCGTCGTGACGGGACGGACCGAGGAGGAACGCGCCGCCAGCGAGACGACGGTGCGCGGGCAGCTGTCCTTCTACGGCTCCACCCCGGCCTACAAGGCGGTCCTCGAGCTGCACGGGTGGGGGGAGCTGCACGACCGGCTGCACGCTGCCTCACTCGAGCAGCGCTGGCAGGAGATGCCGGCGATGATCCCGGACGAGGTCCTCGAGACCTTCGCCATCGTCGCTGCGCCCGACGAGGTCGGCGCCGTCGTACGCGAGCGCTACCAGGGCCTGGCCGACCGGGTGAGCCTCTCCAGCGCACAGCTCGACGACGCCGCGCTGGCCCACCTACGTTCGGCCCTCGGTGACGCCTGAACACGGTCGTGGTCGGTCGGTCCCCGGCCGGCGTGCGGCGACCTGGTCGGTTGTGGGTGCGGCGGCACTGTGGGGGACCATCGGGACCGCACAGGAGCTCGGTGCGCCGACCGCCGCGCCGGCCAGCGTGGCGGCGGTCCGCAGCCTCGGTGGCGGCCTCGTCCTGGTGCTGGTGCTGCTCGTGGTGGGCCGGTGGCCACGCATCCGGGCTGCCGTGACCGGCGCGCCCTGGGCCGTCGCCGGGGCCGCGGTCTCGATCACGGTCTTCCAGCTCGGCTACCTCACCGGGGTCCGCGCCGTGGGCGTCGCCCTCGGCACCCTGATCGCGATCGGCAGCGCGCCGATGTGGGCCGGCTCGTTCGCCCTGCTGGCCGGCCGCCGGCCAGGCCGGCGGTGGGCGTTCGCCACGGTGGCGACCGTGGCCGGGGCGGCGGTACTGCTGGTGGACGGTGGAGCCGGCGACGCCGGCCAGGACCCGGGCACCGCCGGCATCGCGGCCGGCCTGGTCGCGGGCGCCGCCTACGGCGCCTACACCACCGTGTCGGTGCGGCTGATCGCCGCCGGCGCCGACGGCTCCTCCGCGGTGGCCCTGACCTTCACCGGTTCGGGGCTCCTGCTGCTGCCGATGCTGTTCGTCGGCGATCCCGGCTGGGTCGCCACACCGGCTGGTTTCGCGACCGCCGCGTGGCTCACGATCGCCACCACCGCCCTCGGCTACCTGCTGTTCGCCCGCGGGTTGGCCGCCCTGGACGCGCCGACGGTGACGACGCTGACCCTGGCCGAGCCGTTGGCCGCCACGATCCTGGCGGTCGTGGTGGTCGGCGAGCGGCTCAGCCCGACGGGCTGGTCGGGGGCGGGCCTGCTGATCGTCGGGCTCGTGGTGGTCGCGGCCCGTCGTGGGCCATGAACCCACCTGTGACGAGGAGCCCTCCGGTACGGGCCCTCTCGTCGGCCGCTGGCCTGCTCGCCCTGCCCGTTAGGCTGGCGCGACACACGGGCACCGGAGCGGACGGACGAGAGGGCGACCGTGAGCAGCGTTGGGATCGACCTTGGCGGCACCAACATCTACGCCGTGGTCCTCGACGGGGAGGAGGTGCGCGGCAGCACCAAGCGGGCGACGCCCACCGACGGGGGTGTCGAGAGCCTCGTCAAGGAACTGCGCAAGGCGGCCAGGAAGGCGGCCGAGGACGCCGGGATCGGCCTCGATGACGTGGAGGCGGTCGGCGTCGGCTCGCCCGGCATCGTCACCGACGGCTCCATCGATGGTGGGCCCAACGTCGGCGGTGTGCGCGACCGGTTCCCCCTGGCCGAGGTGCTCGGTGAGGAACTGTCCACCCCCGTCTCGGTCATCAACGACGTCACGGCGGCCGCCATCGGGGAGCACCGCCTCGGCGCGGCCCAGGGTGCGAGCAACCTGCTGACGGTCTACGCGGGCACCGGCGTGGGTGGCGGGCTGGTGATCGACGGCGCTCCCTTCGAGGGCAGCCACGGTGGCGCGGGCGAGTTCGGCCACATGATCGTCCGCCAGGGCGGCGCGATGTGCGGATGCGGTCGACGCGGCTGCGTCGAGGCCTACGCCGGACGTCGGGCGATGGAGACGGCGGCGGAGCGGGCCATGTCGGGTGGTCGCCCCACCCGGCTCTTCGCGATCGCGCAGGAGAAGGGCAAGGACCGGGTCACCTCGGGGGTGTTCAAGGCAGCCCTCGAAGAGGGGGATCCACTCGTCACGGCACTGCTTCGGGAGGCCGTGGAGGCGCTCGCCGCCGGGATCGCCAGCGTGGTCAACCTGCTGGACCTCGAGGTGGTGGTCCTCGGCGGTGGCCTCGCCGACAAGCTCGGCGAGCCCTTCCGCGCCGACCTGGAGGCGGCCATGGCGCCGCTGCTGTTCCTGCAGCCACCGCAGGTCACGCTGGTGCGGGCCGCGCTCGGCGACGAGGGCGGCGCGATCGGTGCCGCGGTCTTCGCGCGGGAGCGCGCGTGACGGACAGGGCGGGAGCGCGCCTGCGCGCGTCGGCTTGGTGGCTTTCCCCCCGGCCTGGCAGGCTGTGACCTGTCCCCGTGCCACCGCGCTCATCCCGAACGCGGCTGCCGGGAGAGGGGGTACCCCGTGACTGCACTCGCCCAAGCCAACACCCTCGTCGATGCGGTGACCGACGCCCTGGAGACGGCCAGCCGGCACCTCGCCACGGTCTGCACCGTCGACGGGCGGATCGATGGAGGCCGGCTCGACGAACACCAGGCGGCCGCCTACGACCTGGCGTCGTTGTCCTCGTCCCTGGTCGCGGCACGAGCCCTGAGCCAGCAACAGGACCCCGACGAGTTGCAGTCGCAGCTGGCGCTGGTCGCCGCCGCCGACGTGGCGGCCGACCTCCTGGCCCGTATCGCCGGCCGGGAGGCAGACTTCGGTCTGGATCGCGATCCGCTGGCAGCGGTCGCCCACGCGCTGGCCGCCGGTCGGGACACGACCCTGCTCGGCGAGCTGGGAGATCGGGTCCTGGCCACGGGCGAGGCAGGATCGCGCCACCTCGATGAGGACCTCGAGATGGTCCGTTCGACCTTCCGGCGCTTCGCCGAGGACAAGGTGATGCCCATCGCCGAACACGTCCACCGCGCCGACGAGGACATCCCGGAGGACATCATCTCCGGTCTCGCGGAGCTCGGTTGCTTCGCCCTGTCCATCCCCGAGGAGCACGGTGGCTTCGCCACCGGTGGCGAGGACGAGCTGCTGAACATGGTGCTCGTCACCGAGGAGCTGTCCCGTGGGTCGCTCGGTGCGGCGGGTTCCCTCATCACCCGTCCGGAGATCATCGGTACGGCGATCCTCAAGGGTGGGACCGACGCCCAGAAGGCCACCTGGCTGCCGGCCATCGCCTCCGGTGAGCGGATGTGCGCTGTCGCGGTGACCGAACCGGACTACGGGTCCGACGTCGCCGGGGTGAAGACCACGGCCCGTCGCGACGGTGACCACTGGGTGCTCGACGGGGTCAAGACCTGGTGCACCTTCGCCGGTCGGGCGGAGTACCTGCTGGTGCTGGCCCGCACCGACCCCGATCGCTCGCTGGGTCACAAGGGCCTCAGCCTGTTCGTGGTGGAGAAGCCGGCGGCCAGTGGCCACCACTTCACCTTCGAGCAGGACCCGGACGGCACCGTCGGCGGCGTCGGCGGCGGGCGGATGGACGCGCGCGCCATCCCGACGCTCGGCTACCGCGGCATGCACTCCTTCGAGGTGTCCTTCGAGGGGTGGCGGGTCCCGGCAGACGCGCTGATCGGTGAGGACGCGGGCCTCGGGCGCGGCTTCTACCTGCAGATGCAGGCCTTCGCCAACGCCCGGCTGCAGACCGCCGCCCGGGCCCAGGGTGTCATGCAGGCGGCGCTCGAACAGGCGGTGACCTACACCAGCGAGCGTCGGGTGTTCGACCAGCCGATCGCGGCGTTCCAGCTCACCCGGGTGCGCATCGCCCGGATGGCGGCGACGCTGGCCGCCTGCCGGGCGCTGTCGTTCCAGGTGGCCCGAGAGCTGGCCCGGGGCGAGCAGCAGGCGGCCCTCACCGCCAGTCAGGTCAAGCAGTTCGGCTGCCGGGCGGCGGAGTGGGTGACCCGTGAGGCGCAGCAGCTCCACGGCGGTTACGGCTACGCCGAGGAGTACGAGGTCAGCCGCCTGTTCGTGGACGCCCGGGTCCTGTCGATCTTCGAGGGCACCGACGAGGTGTTGGCGCTCAAGGTGATCGCCCGCGGGTTGCTCGCGCGGGAGCTGGCTCCGGCGGCCTGAGGCGCGGTCAGTGGCCGGGGAATCGTGCCGGCCGCTTGGCACGCGCCGCGGCGAGCCCCTCGGCGAGGTCGGCGCTGGCGTAGCTGACGGCCTGGGCAGCGGCCTCCCCGGCCAGGGCCGTGGCCAGGTCCAGCTGCGGGGTAGCCGTCAGGGTGCGCTTCAGTTGACGCACGACCACGGGGGAGGAGGCCGCGATCTCCGACGCGAGCTCCAGCGCGCGCGGCAGCACCGCCTCGGCCTCCACGGCCTCCAGCGCCAGCCCCTGCGCGGTGGCGGTCGCGCCGTCGTACAGCGCTCCGGTGTAGAGCCAGGCGGCGGCGCGCTCCGGTCCGAGGAGCCGGGGGAGGAACCAGGAACCGCCCATGCCCGGGTGGAGACCGAGCCGTGCGAAGTTCAGGCCGAGCTTCGCGGAGCTCGACACGATCCTGAGGTCCGCGGCCAGGGCCACGCACAAGCCGGCGCCGACAGCGTGCCCGTTCACCGCTGCGATCACCGGGACCGGCAACTCGCCCACCCGCAGGAAGCGGGTGTAGAAGGCCCGCATGAAGGGCCCGGCGTCGAAGTGCTCCTCGCGGGCCCGGCGGGCCAGGTCCTCGAGCATGTCGAGGTCGCCGCCGGCCGAGAAGGCCGGTGGGGTGCCGGTCAGCACGACCACCCGCACGTCGTCGTCGGCGGTCAGCTCGTCGCAGCGTCGCGCCAACTCGTCGCCCATCGCCGCCGTCATCGCGTTGCGGCGGTCGGGGTCGTCCAGCGTGAGGACGGCCACGCCGTCGTCCTGGCGCTCGAGGTTCACGGGCACGCGGCACCTCCGGGGCAGCGGTGCGGGGAGCGGTCGTCCGCCGGAGCCTACGCCGCGCCACCGGGATGGACAGCGTCGTGAGACCGACGGTACGTTGAGGAAGAGCAACGGCGCTCGCGATCCGAGGGATCCGCGGGCGCCGTTCCTGCGTTCGCGGCCCTCGAGCGCTCCCGCCGGCCTCGCGCAGCCGGCCGTCCCGACCGCCCCGGTCATCGCCGCTGATGGCGGGATGACCTCGAGACCCCGGAGGTCCACCGTTGGCCGAGCTCGACCGCACCCCGACCACGCCGACCCCGCCGTCGCGCGGTTTCGATCCCGCTGCGGAGCGGGACGCGTGCGGCATCGGGTTCGTGGCCCACGTCGACGGGCAGGCGCGTCGCAGCATCGTGGCGATGGCACTCGAGGGGCTGTGCGGGGTCAAGCACCGTGGCGCGGTCGCGGCTGATGCGCGGTCGGGCGATGGTGCCGGGATCCTGACCCAGATCCCCCGGGAGCTCGCGGCGGTCTGGGCGGCCGAGCTCGGCGGCGGGGCGGTCGACCCCGCGCGCACCGGGCTGGCGATGGTGTTCCTGCAGGCTGGCGCCGATCACGCTGATCGCGCGGCTCGGGCTGCGGCCCGGGACGCCTTCGCCGCGGCCTGCGACGCCGAGGGGGTGCAGCTCGTCGGCTTCCGGACGGTGCCCACCGATCCTGAGGCCATCGGCGAGATCGCCCTGGCCGGTCAGCCGGCGCTGGAACAGGCCGTGCTGGTGCGCCCCGCAGGGGTCGACGATCGCGAGGCGGAACGGCTCGCCTACCGGGTCCGCCGGCGCGCCCGCAAGGGCGCCGAAGCCGCCGGCGCGCGCTTCTACGCCGCCAGCTGCTCCTTCCTGACGGTGACCTACAAGGCCATGGCCGACGCGGACCAGCTGGACGCCTTCTACCCCGACCTCGGCGACCCCCGGTTCGTCTCGGCGTTGGCGATCTACCACTCACGCTTCTCCACCAACACCGCACCCTCCTGGGAGCGGGCGCAGCCCTTCCGGACCCTGTGCCACAACGGCGAGATCAACACCATCGAGGGCAACCTCAACCTGATGCGCGCCCGGGAGGGGCAGTTCGTCCCCGGTGCCATGTCGGTGGACGGCGTCGACTGGGCGACGCCGGAGCTGCTGGCACCGGTGATCGACGACGACCAGTCCGACTCCGCCAAGCTGGACGCTGCGCTCGAGCTGCTCGTGCTCGGCGGCCGCGACGTCCGCCACGCCCAGGCCATGCTGGTGCCCCAGGTCTGGGAAGGCGCCCGCGATCTCGAGCCGTCGGTGCACGACTTCTACCGCTACCACTCCGGCCTGATCGAGCCCTGGGACGGACCCGCCGGGCTGATCTTCACCGATGGGATCCGGGTCGGTGCGGGTCTCGACCGCAACGGGCTACGACCGCTGCGCTACCACGTCTGCGAGGACGGCACCGTGGTGGCCTCCTCCGAGGTCGGTGCGCTCGCCACCTCGCTGCCCACCGACCATCCCCAGCACCGCGGCACGGTGCGGCGGGAGCGCCTGGGCCCCGGACAGGTGCTGTGCGTCGACCCGACCGAGGGCGGGCTGCAGGAGGACCGGGAGATCAAGCTGCGCCTCGGGGCGCATGCCCCCTACGGCGACTGGTTGGCCGAACGGTTGATCCCGGTCAGCGCCGGACGTCCGATCGAGGGGATCCCCGTCGACCTGGTCCAACGGCAGTTGGCCTACGGCATCACCAAGGAGGAGATCATCTCGATCCTGCGTCCGATGGCGACGCAGGGCCGGGAGACGACCTCCTCGATGGGGGACGACACGCCGATCGAGGCGCTCAGCCACGTGCGTCGCCCGGTGTCCCACTTCCTCAAGCAGCGCTTCGCGCAGGTGACCAACCCGCCGATCGACCACTACCGCGAGTCCGAGGTGATGAGCCTCAGGACGCTGCTGGGGCCGCGGGCCTCGGTGCTCACCGAGGTGAGCGCCGCGGCGGATCTCGTCGAGCTCGGGTCGTTCTTCCTCTACCCGGACGGGCTCCAGCGCCTGTTCATGTCCCCGGACCTGCCCTTCGCCGTACAGGCCGTGGACGCGACCTTCCCGGTGGTGGAGGGCCCCGACGGGCTCGCGACGGCGCTGGCCCGGCTCGGTGACGAGGCGGTGGAGCACGTCCGCGCCGGTGCCGGGGTCGTGGTGGTCTCCGACGTCGGTGTCGACGCCGAGCGGGTCCGGGTCCCGATCCTGCTCGCCGTCGGGGCGGTCCACCAGCGCCTGTTGGCCGAGAACCTGCGCACCGCCACCTCCGTGGTCGCCGAGACCGACGAGGCCCGTGAGACCCACGACGCGGCGACGCTGCTCGGCTACGGAGCCGATGCGATCGTGCCACGGCTGGTCCTGCAGACCATCGCCGACCTCGCCGACGAGGGCCGCATCGGCGGGGACAACCCGAGCGCATCGGTCGCCCAGGAGCGCTACCGCAACGCGCTCGAGGACGGGGTGCTCAAGATCATGTCGAAGATGGGCATCAGCGTCCTCGACAGCTACCGCAGCGCCCAGATCTTCGAGTGTCTCGGGCTCGGCAGCGACGTGATCGAGACCTGCTTCACCGGCACCACCTCGACGTTGGGGGGACTGCACCTGGCCGATCTGGCCAGCGAGGTGCTCGCCCAGCACGCCGAGGCGTTCCCGGCGCCGGGTCCCGACGGTGAGGTGGAGCTGCCGACCCTGCCCAGCCCGGGCATCATCAAGTGGCGCAAGGGTGGCGAGTTCCACGACATGTCCAAGCCGGTCGTCGAGGCGCTGCACGACGTCCTCGGTCTCGGGCGCTCTCCCGCCACCGGGCCCTTCCGCCTCGACGGCGTCGGCGTCGGCAACGAGGTGGACGGGACGACCGCGGGGCTGCTGCGCACAGCGGCGGCCGAGGGGCGCACCGAGCTGTACGAGCGCTTCAGTGCCACCGTCCGGGCTCGACCGGCGGCCTACCCGCGCGACTTCCTCGCGCCCCGCAACCCGGCGACGGCGATCCCGCTGGAGGAGGTCGAGCCCGTCACGGCCATCACGCGCCGGTTCTCCACCGGGGCGATGTCCCACGGCGCCCTGTCGGCCGAGGCCCACGAGACGCTGGCGGCGGCGCTGAACATGATCGGTGGCAAGGCCAACTCCGGCGAGGGCGGGGAGGACCCGGCCCGCTTCCGCACGCGCTGGAGCGGTCTCGACCTCGACTGCCGGATGAAGCAGGTCGCCTCGGGACGCTTCGGGGTCACCCCGGAGTACCTCGCCAACGCCCACCTGCTGCAGATCAAGATCGCGCAGGGATCCAAGCCGGGCGAAGGCGGACAGATCCCGGGCCACAAGGTCACCGACGAGATCGCACGCCTGCGGCACACCACCCCGGGGGTCACGCTGATCAGCCCACCCCCGCACCACGACATCTACTCGATCGAGGACCTCGCGCAGCTGATCTTCGACCTCAAGCAGGTCAACCCCGAAGCCCTCGTCGACGTGAAGCTGGTCGCCGAAGCGGGGATCGGCACGATCGCGGCCGGCGTGGTCAAGGCGCTGGCGGACTCGATCCACATCTCGGGCAACGACGGCGGGACGGGGGCGTCCCCGCTGTCCTCGATCCAGCACGCCGGGCTGCCCTGGGAGCTCGGGCTCGCCGAGGTGCAGCAGACCCTGCGGCACAACGGTCTGCGTGGTCGGGTCAAGTTGCGCGTCGACGGCGGGTTCAAGACCGGCCACGACGTCCTGCTGGCCGCCCTGCTCGGTGCGGAC
>JAWOCZ010000266.1:0-15376 GCA_046483565.1 Nitriliruptoraceae bacterium | reverse complement strand
CTCGCCGTCGGGGAAGCGCAGCAGCAGCTTGTGGGTGTGGCCGTCGTCGGCCACCGTGTGGGCGACCAGCTCCGGCCGGGTCGGCGCGAACCGCCCCTGCAGCCGCTCGCGCAGCGGTCGGGGCAGGTCGGTCATCTCGGCGGGATCGTCCACCCCTCTGACCAGCCACGCGTGGAGCTGCGTCGCCCGGTAGGCGGGCTCACCGAGCTCGGCCACCAGCGCGGCGATCCCGTCGCGATCGAGCGCGTAGGGGTCGACCGACTCGGCGGCGGGGGCAGTGGGATCGGACACGGAGCCTCGCGGGCGCGGGATGCCGCGGGGATCGCGGCGCTGAACGGGACAGGGTACGCCAGGCAGGCGGTCGCTCGACCCTGCGAGCGGCGCGGCTCACGCCAACAGCGCCAGCCCGTAGAACCCCACCGGCAGCGCGAACAGGATCCCGTCGACGCGATCGAGGACGCCGCCGTGGCCCGGCAGGACGTCTCCCAGGTCCTTGACGCCCAGGTCGCGCTTGACCATGGACTGGACGAGGTCGCCGACGAAGCCGGCCGCGCCGGCCGCCAGGGCCACGACGGCGGCGGAGACGGGGGTGAACGCCCCCTCGAGCCGCGGGAGGACCAGCACCGCCAGCACGGTCGCCAGCGCCAACCCACCGAGCAGTCCCTCCCAGGACTTGCCCGGGCTGACGCTCGGCGCGACCTTGTGCCGGCCGAAGGGGACCCCGAACGCGTAGCCGCCGATGTCGGTCAGGATCACCGCGCCGACCACGGCCAGGACCACCACGGCGCCGTCGGCACGGTCCGCCAGACGGGGCGCGTAGGAGGCGAACAGGCCGATCCACAGCCCGAAGAACGTCGTCACCCCGAGCGTGGCCGTGACGTCGCGGCGTTGGCCATCGGTCAGCAACCACAGGAAGGCGACGACCAGCAACACCGCCATGCCCAGTGCCTGGCCCGCCGCCCCGAGCAGCAGTCCGCCGACCACGCTGGTCACCACCCCCAGCAGCAGCGGTACGAGGAGCACGCGCACCTCCACCGACCGCAGCACCCGGGTCACCTCGAGGCTCGCGATGCAGACGAGCACGAGGATCACCAGCGTGAAGGCCTCGACCCGCCAGAACAGCGAGAGCAGGAACACCGTCGCGAGCACCACGCCCACCGCGATGGCCACGGGCAGGTTGCGACCGCCGACCATGCCGCGGGATCGGCCGGCCGTCTCGGAGCTCTCGGAGGCGTCCATGGGGGCGCGGGCGGGTCGCGAACGGCCCACGTCAGACCTCGCTGAGCTCCTGTTCCTTGCCCTCCAGCGCCTTGTCGATGTGGGCCACGTGCTCGGCGGTGACCGACTCGAGCTTCTTGGTGTACCGGTCGTGCTCGTCGGCGCCGACCTCACCGTCGTCCTCGAGCTTCTGCATCGCGTCGCGGGCGCTGCGACGGATGTTGCGCACGGCGACCTTGCCGTCCTCTGCGGCCTGCTTGGCGAGCTTGATGTACTCGCGGCGACGCTCCTGGGTCAGCTCCGGGAACACGCAGCGGATCGTTCCCCCGTCGCTGGCCGGGTTCAACCCCAGGTCGGAGTCGCGGATCGCCTTCTCGATGGCGTTGACCGAGCTCTTGTCGAAGGGGTTGATGATCAGCATCCGCGGCTCAGGCACCGAGAAGTTCGCGAGCTGCTGCAGGGGCGTGGGCGCGCCGTAGTACTCCACCGTGATGCGGTTGAGCAGCTGCGGGTTCGCCCGTCCGGTCCGGATGCCGGCGAAGTCCTCACTGACCTTCTCGACGGCCTGATCCATGCGGTGCTTCGCGTCGCGCATGATCTGGTCGAGGCTCATCGCATCCTCCTCGGGCGGGCCGGCGGTACCGGCGGTCGGGTCGGTGATCGGGTGTCGGGTGGTCGGTCAGGTGATCGGAACCACCGCGGGAGCGGCGCGGACCAGGGTGCCGACCGGTTCCCCGCGCACGATGCGGCCGATGTTGCCCTCGCGCAGGAGCTCGAACACGACGATGGGCAGCTCGTTGTCCATGCACAACGAGATCGCGGTGGCGTCCATCACCTTGAGGCCCTGGTTCAGCACGGCCAGGAAGTCGATCTCGGCGTACCGCGTCGCGTCGGGGTGCAGCTTGGGGTCGCGGTCGTACACGCCGTCGACCTGGGTGCCCTTCAGGATCGCCTCGGCCCCGATCTCCAGCGCCCGCTGTGCCGCGGTGGTGTCGGTGGTGAAGTACGGCACGCCGAGCCCGGCGGCGAAGATCACGACCCGCCCCTTCTCGAGGTGGCGGACGGCCCGGCGGGGGATGTAGGGCTCCGCCAGTTCCTGCATCGCCACGGCGGTCTGCACCCGCGTCTCGACCCCCTCCTTCTCCAACGCGTCCTGCAGCGCGAGCGCGTTGATCACCGTGGCGAGCATGCCCATGTGGTCGGCGGAGGAACGGTCCATCCCGGCCGCGGAGGGAGAGTTGCCCCGGAAGATGTTGCCGCCGCCGACGACGATCCCGATCTGCGTGCCGTCGCTGGCCTGCAACTCGCCGATCTCGCGCGCGACCTGGCTGACGATCCCGGGGTCGATCCCACCCTTGACTTCCGGATCGGAGAACGCCTCGCCCGACAGCTTCAGCAGCACCCGGGAGAGTGGGGTCCGGTCGGTCACGCTGTACCTCGTCGTCAGGGATGCCTCGGCGGTGCCAGCTCGGTCCCCGATCCTGCCGTGGGACGTCCGGCGGGCGTCGCCCGCGAGCCTAGCGTCGTCACGCGACGAGCCCGCCCCCTCGCGGGGACGGGCCCGGTGCTCGCTGTGGTGGACCGTTCGCGGCTCAGGCACCCACCTCGAAACGGGCGAAGCGCGCGACCTCGAGCTTCTCGCCGACGGTCGCCTGGACCTCGCTGATCGCCTGCGCGACCGTCTTGTCGGGGTCGAGCGCGAAGGGCTGGTTCAACAGGACCCAGTCCTCGAAGACCTTCTTGACCTTGCCGTCCACGATCCGCTCGACGATGTGGTCGGGCTTGCCCTGCTCGACCGCCTCCTTGCGGGCGAACTCACGCTCCTTCTCGAGCAGCGCGGGATCGACCTGCTCCTCGGTGACCACCAGCGGCTTGGACGCCGCGATGTGCATCGCGAGGTCCTTGGCGAGCTTCTGCACGGCATCGGCCTTGGCCACGAAGTCCGTCTCGCAGGACAGCTGCAGCAGCACACCGACCTTGGCCGGCATCCCCGGGCTCGGGGTGTGCAGGTAGGTGTGGACCAGTCCCTCAGCGGCCGTGCGCTCGGCCGCACGGGCATCCATCTTGGCGCCGGTGCGCTCCCGCACCAGTTCCGCGGCCTTGTCCAGGTCCCCGTCGGCGTCGACGAGGGCCTGCTTGCAGGCCATCATGGGGGCGTTGGTGAGCTGACGGAGCTGCTTGACGTCGGCGGCGGTGATCGCCACGGGGTCCTCCTGGATCTGGCCCGGCAGGATGCGGGCGACGGGGTGATGCGCCCATGCAGCGGCGCTGGGCCGGCCGGTGCGCTCACCGGCCGGCGGGACGTGCTCAGCCCTGTTCGGTGTCCGAGGGCTCGGCCGGCTTCTCCGCGGGCTCGGCCGGCGGCGCAGCCGCAGGCTCGGCCGGCGGGGCAGCCGCAGGCTCGGCCGGCGGCGCGGCAGCGGGCTCGGCTGGCGGGGCAGCAGCGGGCTCGGCCGGCGGGGCGGCAGCAGGCTCGGCCGGCGGGGCGGCAGCAGGCTCGGCGACGGGGGCCTCGTCACCGGCAGCGCGGGTGGCCTGCTCGGCAGCCTGCTGGCGCTCGAGCTCGATCTCCCACTCGGCCTTCGGTTCGGCGGCCGCGACGCCGCTGTCGGCGGACTCGGTGGCCTTGAGCGCCTGCTCGCGGAGCTCCTCGTCGGGCGACCTCGAAGCGCGGAGCAACAGGCCGTCGGCGCAGGCGTCGGCGATGATGCGGGTCAGCAGCGCGGAGCTGCGGATCGCGTCGTCGTTGCCCGGGACCGGGTACTGCACCACGTCCGGGTCGCAGTTGGTGTCGAGGATGCCGACCACCGGGATGTTGAGACGGTTCGCCTCCTTGACCGCGATCTCCTCGATCACGGTGTCGACGACCCACACGGCGTCGGGGAGCTTCTGCATCTCGCGGATGCCGCCGAGGTTGGTCTGGAGCTTCTCCCGCTCACGCTCGAGCTGGAGCACCTCCTTCTTCGGCAGGAGCTGGAAGGTGCCCGAGGCCTCCATGGCCTCCAGCTCCTTCAGCCGCGCCACGCGACCCTTGATGGTCTGGAAGTTGGTCAGCATGCCGCCCATCCACCGTTCGGTGACGTAGGGCATGCCGACGCGCGTCGCCTGGTACTCGATCGTCTCCTGGGCCTGCTTCTTGGTCCCGACGAAGAGCACCGTGCCGCCCTTGGCGACGAGGTCGCGGGTGAAGCTGTACGACTGCTCGATGTGACGCACGGTCTGGCGCAGATCGATGACGTAGATCCCGCCCCGCTCGCCGTAGATGAAGCGACGCATCTTGGGGTTCCAGCGCCGGGTCTGGTGTCCGAAGTGGACACCGGCCTCGAGCAGCTGACGCATACTGGTGACGGACACTGCGTTCCTCCTGCAGGGTTCGGTTGGACCTCCGCCCGTGTCTTCCGGGGCCGGATGCTCGCGATGAGGCGAGGCTCCGGACACGACCCACCTCGCAGGTGTGCGAGGCACCGGGGCCGCCCGTCGACGGACGTGTGTGATGGGTTCCAAGGTGGGGTCGGGTCCGCCCGGAGGTTCCCGGCGGACCCGTTCGGGCGCGCTGCGACGTCGTGCCGATCCGCTCGATCGGCGTCGTGCCACGGCAAGAGGTCCGACCAGCACGGCCGGACCTTCGGGGCGAGCGTAGCGCAGCCGTCCGGTCGCCACGATCGACGACCCGTGGCGCCAGCGCGGGCATCCCCACGGGCCGGGCCGCCCGGACCGGAAGCCGTCAGCGACCGAGCGGTGGTTGGCCGGCCCCGGCGGAGCTCGGGCGGGGCGATGCGTCGGGCAACGGCGCGCGGCGGGCGAGGGGTCCGCGCCACAGCCCCCACAGGTGCACGGCGCGCGCGGCGGTGGCGGCGGCGTTGCCGAGCTCACCACCGATGACCGTGCCCGCGTGTCCCGGGCTGGTGACGACCTCCTCGCCGGCCAGGAACCGCCATGCGACCTCCCGTACCGCCTCGGTCTCCAGGACGCTGCTGTGGCCGCCGGGGAGCACACGGTGCTCGACCACCACCTCGCCGTCCTGTTCGAAGCGGCCCCCGAGCCCGTGTGCACTGTGGGCCGAGGCCGGGTGGCGTGCCCGGTGCGGGGTGACGACCACGTCGCGGCTGCCAGCGATCGTCAGCAGTCGCGTGCCCGTGGCCAGTGGACCGGACGGTCCGGCTTCGAGGGCGTCCTCCCACGCCTCGGCCAGGGCGAGCACGTGGTCGCTCCCGCTGGCGAGCTGGCCGATGGCGGGCACGTCGAGCGGCAGCCGCACACCTCGGTCGCCCAGGGCCCGCTGTGCGTCCTCGGCGAGCTCGCCGAACAGCACGTCCTCACCGAGCACCTCGCCGACGACGGCGAGGTCGGAACCGCGCAGCGGGGAGTTGATCGTGATCACGTGCCCGATCGGTGGCAGGCTGCGGTCGTAGGGGTCGTGGTGCTCGACCAGGTACCGCCAGATCACCAGGCCCCCCAGCGAGTGGCCGATGAGATCGACGGCACGCCCGGGCTCGCGCGCCGCCTGCGCCCGCAGCTGCTCGGCCAGCCGGGCCGCCGCTGGCCCCGGGCCGTCCCAGGTGTGCTGAGGGCCGTAGGGCAGCTGGTCGCGACGCGGGTCGTCCGCCGCGCCCGAGCTCGCGGTCCGACCGGCGTAGGAGAAGGCCGTCACGCTCCGGGGGTCGTAGCCGAGGTCGGTGGCCTCGAGGACCTCCGTACGCGAATCGGTGGCCAGGCCCGGGAGCAGGATCAGGTGGTTCGGGTTGGGTGGGACGGCGAAGCCCGGCCGCTGCGCCACCGGGCTGCTCCCGGTGAACACACCGGACATGGTCCCTCCGGGCCACGGTTGGTAGGGCGTGACCGCATGGTCGGTCCCGGCCCACCGCCCCTCGCCCACCAGCGATGCCCGGCGCGGATCCCCACCGAGCAGCCCGAGCGGGTCGACGTAGGCGCCGGTGGCGTCGCGCGCTCCCCAGTGCACGCCCCTGTCCCGACCTCCGGCCCCGTGCCCGCCGCCGGCGAGCACCGCCAGGTGATCCCCGCGCCGGACCTGCTCCCCGGCGCGCACCTGCAGGTCAGCCAACGGGCCGTAGGTCGTCATGTGGCCGTCGGGGTGGGCGATGCTCACCCAGCGGCGGCCGGCGACCGGTCCGGCGAAGGTGACCCGACCGCTGCCGGCGGCACGGACGGATGCCCCGGGGGCCAGCTCGAGGTCGACCCCGCGATGCCCTCCCGAGAAGGCGGTACGCGGTGGATCGAAGGCCCGCAGGATCCGGCCCGGCGCCGGCGCCGCGTAGCTGACGCGCAGCCCCAGGTCCGGTGCCCAGCCGGGCACGTGCGGGTCGCCGACCAGGCCGTCACTGAGCGGCGAGGCCGATGCCGGCGCCACCGCAGCGACCCGTCCTGTTGTCACGCTGCAGGCCACGAGGAGCAGCGCCAGCACCACGCCGCGGAGCACGACGGCCGGTGCGGGACGGAGCACGACACGCGGTACGGCTCGGGGCACGGCACACCTCCCCGCCCCCGGGTCCGGTCACGAGCCACCCTACGCCCGTCGACGGCTCCGAGGCGATGGGTCCCCGCGCCGGCTGTGGACAGGCCATGTTGACCGTCACCTGCCCCGGTAGCGCTTCGCCACCCGGGGCCTTGGTCGACACGCCGTCAGCCGCGGATCAGCTCCCCGAGCTTGGTCCGGAGGCTGAGTACCGCCTTGGTGTGGATCTGGCAGATCCGCGACTCGGTCACGCCGAGCACGTCACCGATCTGCGCGAGCGTCATCCCCTCGAAGTAGTACAGCCCGAGCACCGTCTGCTCACGCTCGGTGAGGCGGGTCAGGGTGGCGCGCAGCAGACGCTTGGTCTCCGCGTCGTCCATGGTCTCCTCGGGCAGGACCGCGGTGAGGTCCTGGAGGGTGTCCACCAGGGTGATCCGGTCCCCGTCGCCGACGTCGAGGACCTCATCGAGCGCGGCGATCGAGGTCATCGACATCCGCGCCAGGGTGTCCTGCAGTTCGTCGAGGGTCCATCCGAGCTCCTCGGCGAGCTCCTCCTCGGTGGGGCTGCGCTTGAGCGTCGACTCGAGGACCTGCATGGCCGTCTCGACCTGGCGGGAACGCGTCCGCACCGAACGCGGCACCCAGTCGACGCTGCGCAGCTCGTCGATGATCGCTCCGCGGATGCGGGACACGGCGTAGGTCTCGAACTTGAAGCCGCGGCCCGGCTCGAACTTGTCGATGGCGTCCATCAGCCCGAAGATGCCGTAGCTCACCAGGTCGGCGTGCTCGACGTGCGCCGGCATGCCCACCGCGACACGGCCGGCCACGTACTTGACGAGCGGCGCGTAGTGGATGATCAGCCGCTCCCGCGTCTCGACCGCGCGGTCCTCGGTGTACTGCGCCCACAGTTGCGCCACCTCACGTTCGGTGATCGCGGTGGTGCTCACGCTCGGACCCCTCACCATCGGTGTGCCGGACCGGCCTCACACGGCGCCCCAACGCCGAGCCTAGCCACGCGATGGCACCGTACCCGAGCGGCCAGCGGCCTGGCCGGTGGCACGTGCTCGTGCGCGGGGGTGCGCCGCGGTGTGGATCTCGCGCAGCTGTCCGCGGGACAGGTGGGTGTAGCGCTGGGTCGTCGCCAGTGAGGCGTGACCGAGCAGTTCCTGGACCTGCCGGAGGTCGGCGCCCCGCTCGAGGAGGTGGGTGGCGACGCTGTGACGGAGCGTGTGCGGTGTCACGTGGCCGAGTCCGGCCCGGCGGGCCGTGCGCACGACCACCTCCCGCGCCTCCCGCACCCCCAGTGGGGCCCCGCGGGCGGTCACGAACACGGCATCGGTGACCGGCATCGGCATCCCAGCGGCGGTTGCCCCCGTGGCCCCGTCCGCCGTGGCGCCCTCGAGCAGCAACGGTCGTCCGGCCCCGAGGTAGCGGCGCAGCGCGTCGACCGCCGGATCCCCGATGGGAACGATCCGCTCCTTGCCTCCCTTGCCGGCCAGTCGGAGCAGCTGCTGCGGGAGATCGACGGCACCCAGCGTCACCGGACAGACCTCCCCGATGCGGCCACCGGAGGCGTAGAGGAGCTCGAGCAACGCCCGGTCGCGGAGCTCGATCGGTGCCGAGCCCCCGGCAGCCGCGAGCAACGCTGTCACCTGATCGACGCGCAGCACCCGCGGGAGGTGCCGACCCTGCTTGGGTGTCGCCAGCATCGCCGCGGGGTCACGCCGTACGACCCCCCGGCGGGCCAGGAGCCCGAACCACGTCCGCAACGTCGAGGCCCGCCGTGCCGCGGTGCTCCGGGCGTAGCCGCGCGTGTGGAGAGCGGCGAGGTAGCGGCGTAGGGCCGGCAGGTCCACCTGGTCCGGTCGGACGAGGCCCCACGCCGTGCAGGTCCGCGCCACGTCCTCGGCGTCGCGCCGGTACGCGTGCACCGTGTTCTCGCGTCGGCCGAGCTCGCCGCCGACGTGCTCCACCAGCAGCGCCACCGCCTCCGACCACGCTGCCGGCAACGTGCCGGACGGCGCAGTGCCCGACGGCGAGGTGCCCGACGGCGAGGTGCCCGACGGCGCAGCGCCCGACGGCGAGGTGGCACCGTTCGGCATGCTCGCAGCCGGGCCGGACGACGGGGGAGGCGGGGAGGCAGTCACCTGGGGAGCCTGAGCGCTGGCGTGCGGGAAGTCAAGCGATGGGCATCACCGTGATGGCGCGTCGGGCTGGCGACGTAAGACGAACCCGTCGGCTCGTTCGACCACCTCGCCGGCGAGCTGTGCCCGCGTCAGCGCAGCGAGCACCTCTCCAGGGGATCGGCCGCTGCGGGCGATCAGTTCGTCACGGACGATCGCGCGTGGCCAGGCGGTGACCAGCGGTCGCCGCACGGCGCTCGGCAGGACCGTCACCGCGTCGCCGGCAGCACCCGGTGCCGCCGGCACCGCCGCACCATCCGGACCGGCCGGCGAGCGCAGGACGTCCAGCAGCTCCGAGGGATCGGTGCAGGTGCCCGCCCCCTCGCTGAGCAGGCGGTTCGGTGCCGCCGAGCCGGGGCGCCGGATGTCGCCGGGCACCGCGAGCACCACCCGGCCCCGCTCCAGCGCGGCGGTGGCCGTCAACAGCGACCCCGAGCGCCGTCCGCCCTCCACCACGACCACCGCGTCCGCGAGCCCCGCCACGATGCGGTTGCGGGCCCGGACGATCCCCGCCTTCGGCGGCACGTACGGCAGCTGCTCCGAGAGCAGACCACCATCGGCGGAGCGGATCTGCTCGAACAGGCCGCCCGCACGCGCGTGGGGCCTCGGGTAGCCCACGTCGTGTCCGCAGCCGAGGACCACGCTCGTCCCGCCCGGCCCCACCAGCGCCGCCCGATGTGCAGCCGCGTCGATGCCGAGCGCCCCACCCGAGACCACGTGCACCCCTGCGGCCGAGGCGGCTTCGGCCAGCCACGCGGCGATCCCCACGCCGTAGGAGGTGGCGTTGCGTGACCCGACGATCGCCACCGTGGGTACGGAGGGTGGCGGTGTCCCGGCGGTCACCAGCAGGACCGGCCCGTCGGTGGCAGGCCAGTCCTCGGCCAACCGGCTCGGATAGGCCGGATCGCCGACCACGCTCAGGCGACAACCCTGGGCACGCCACGGTGGGAGCAGTCGGAGCGCGGCCGCCACGTCGTCGCCGTCGACCCCGCCGCGGACCTCGGCGAGGAGTCGTTCGGCCGGCCGATGCGCGAACCCGCCCTGCATCGCCAGCGTGCGCCGCAGCCCCTCCAGTGTCCGTCGGGGACGCACCGCCCAGGCCAACAACGCGGCCACGGTCGTGGCATCGGTCCCGGGGGCGACGAGCGGTTGCACCCGCAGGGCCAGCGGCGTCAGCGGGTCACCGCTCACGCCGACACCTGCACGGGCGGCAGGCGGTAGGCGGCGGCCTCCTCCACGTGTGCCGGGAGCACCACCTCGCTGTCGTCCAGGTCGGCGATGGTCCTGGCCACGCGCAACGTGCGGTCGAAGGCCCGTGCCGAGCCACCCAGGCCGTGCAGGACCAGGGCGAGCCGCGAACGCGCGGTGGCCGTCACGGTCCCCTGCAGCTCGGTCGCATCCACGTCGCGGTTCAACCGCCCCGGACCCCACCGCCCGGCGGCGAGGCGTCGGGCCTCGGTGACCCGCTGCGCCACCACGGCGGTCCGCTCCCCCGGGCGGTCCGCGAGCAGCTCCGATCGCTCCAGCGGCTGCAGAGCCACCTGGAGGTCGAGCCGGTCGAGCAGCGGGCCGGACAGCCGGGAGCGGTAGCGCTCGATCCGGTCGGGCCGACAGGTGCAGGCGCGGCGGGCGTCCCCCTGATGACCGCACGGACACGGGTTGGCAGCGGCGACCAGCAGCACCCTGGCGGGGTAGCTGACCCGCGCACGTGTCCGGCTCAGCACGACCTCGCCCCGCTCCAACGGTTGGCGCAGCGCGTCGAGGATCCCCCGCGGGATCTCGAGCAGCTCGTCCATCGCCAGGACCCCCCGGTGTGCCAGGGAGATCTCACCTGGCCGCGGGATGCCCGCACCACCGCCGACCAGTGCCGCCGCGGAGACGATCCGGTGCGGGGCCCGCAGCGGTGGGCGCACGCCCAGGGGATCGCCGGCTCTGCGCTCCCCGGCCAACGAGTGGATCGCCGCCACCTCGACGGCTTCGTCGGCGGTGAGGTCGGGCAGGAGCCCGTGGAGCCGCTCGGCGAGCATCGTCTTGCCACAGCCGGGCGGGCCGGTCAGGAGCAGGTGGTGCCCACCGGCCGCGGCCAGCTCGACCGCCCGACGGGCCAGCTGCTGGCCGCGGACGTCGGCGAGATCCGGCGGCGGCGCCCCGGGACAGGCACGGACCGGTGACGGCGCGGGTGGGCGATGACGGCCAGCGAGTACCCCGACGACCTCGGTGAGATCGGCGACCGGGACCGGACTGATGCCGCTGACCAGGGCCGCCTCCGCAGCGCCGGCTGCCGGGACCAGCAGCTCCGTGGCCCCGAGCTCCCGAGCCCCGGCGACCAGGGGCAGCTGTCCGGTCACCGCCCGGACCGTCCCATCGAGCCCGAGCTCCCCGCACGCCCAGGTCCGCGATGCCGCCGTGATCGGGACCTGCCCCGTGGCGGCCAGCACCGCGATCGCCAGGGGCAGATCGAAGCTGCTGCCGACCTTCGGCAGGTCCGCCGGGGCGAGGTTGACCACGACCCGCTCGCCGGGCCAACGCAACCCATGGCGCTGGATGGCGGTGCGGACCCGCTCCCCCGCCTCCCGCACGGCGGCATCCGGCAGACCGACCAGTCGGAGCGCCGGCAGACCCGGGCTACAGCTGGCCTCCACCCGGATCTCGAGCGGTCGCAAGCCGACCAGGGCGACCCCCCGGACGATCGCGAGCGCTCGGCCGCCCATCAGTCCAGCCCGACGAGATGGGTGAGCCGGGCACGCCGCCCCACGTCGATCGCGATCAGATCGAGGCGCACGCTGCGGTAGTGGTCGGGCTGGTCCCGGAGGAAGGCGCCGATCAGCGCCCGCAGCCGCCGGTGCTTGCGCAGGTCCAGCGCCGCCACGGCACCGCCGAAACGCTCGGCGTCCCGGCGGGTCTTGACCTCGCAGACGACCAACGAAGCGCTCGGCTCGTCGACCGCGACGAGGTCCAGCTCGCCCCGCAACGATCCGTCGACGATCCGCCAGTTCCGGGCGATCACGTCGAGGCGATGCTCGCAGCGCAGGTGCCTGGCCGCCAGTGTCTCACCGGCACGGCCGAGGGTGCCCCCGGCGACGAGCGCCTGTCGCTCGGCGAGGGTGAGGGGGACCTCATGCGCGGTGGTGGTGTCCATGCCGGCACGCTACGTCCCCCGTCCGCCTCCCCGGGGTCCGGTCACCTCGCGCCTGTGGATATCGCCGGCCGTCAGATGACGCCGAAGCCCCACAGCAGCCCGGCGCCGAGGACGACCACGGCCGCCACCAGCAACCAGATGTCGTTGCGCTTGTCGTCGCGGTACCGGCGGGTCGCGTTGAAACCCATGGCGGTCACCTCCGGGCTGTCACTCGTCGAGGAAGTCGGCGACGTCCGTCTCGTCGTGGACCAACTCCTCGACGTTGACGTCCCGGAACGTCAGGACCCGGACCTGCTTGAGGAACCGGGCCGGGCGGAACATGTCCCAGACCCAGGCGTCCTTGAGCTCCAGCTCGAACCAGAGGTCCTCGCCCTCGTGCGGGACCACCTGCACCTCGTTGCACAGGTAGAAGCGGCGCTCGGTCTCGACGACGTAGCGGTAGAGGCGGACCACGTCGCGGTACTCCCGGTACAGGGAGAGCTCCAGATCGGTCTCGTAGGCGTCCAGCTCCTCGGGGTTCACGTCCCGCCTCCAACCCGCCGGTCGACACCGACGGCCAGCAGTCACCGCCTGTCACGGGCGGCTTGCCAGGGTAGCGACGTGCGACGCTACGGTCCCGGCATGTCCAGACGCCGCACCACCTCGCCGGAGTCCCTGGCTGACGGCCCCGACATCGTCACCGAGCGCCAGCTCGACGGCGACGGGCTCTTAGTGGCCGGCCTCGACGAGGTGGGCCGAGGGGCCTGGGCCGGACCGCTGACGGTCGGGGTCGCCATCCTCGACCTCACCGCGGTGCCGCCGGGCCTGAGGGACTCGAAACTGCTCACCCCCGAGCGCCGCACCGAGCTCGATCGTCGGGTGCGCGACCACTCGGAGGTCTCGGTCGGCGAGGTGGCACACGACGAACTCGACGAGGTGGGCCTGGCCGCGGCGCTGCGGATCGCGGCGCAGCGGGCGGTCGAGACGCTGCGGCGGCGCCCCGACGTGGTGCTGATCGACGGCAACGTCGATCTGCTGGCGGGGCTCGGCTACCGGACCGAGTTACTGATCGGTGGCGACGATCTCAGCGCCTCGATCGCTGCGGCGTCGATCGTGGCGAAGGTCCACCGCGACGCGTGGATGGTGTCCCAGTCTCCGCACCACCCGCCGTACGGGTTCGACACCAACAAGGGCTACGCCACCGAGCATCACCGTCGGGCCCTGGCAGCACGTGGTCCCTGCGAGCTCCACCGGCGAAGCTGGCAGCCGATCCAGGCGCTGCTCGGTGCCCGGCAGCTGGCCATGGACAACCCGGGCGAGGTGGCTACCCGACGCCGATGAGCCGGGGGTGCGTCGAAGCATCGGCCGCCGTCGGGCGGCCCTCGGGCGCGCTGGTCGCCGGCGCCGCACCGAGCTCGTACTCGACACCGGTGAGCAGCGCCGCATGGTCCACGGGCCAGATGATCGCGTAGGAACGCCCGACCACCTTGTCCCTCGGGACGAAGCCGAGGCTGCGACGCGAGTCCGATGAGTTGGGTCGGTTGTCGCCGAGGAAGAACAGCGTGCCCTCGGGCACGACGACGGGCCCGTAGTCGGAGGGATCGTCGAAGACCACGTAGGGCTCCTCGAGCGGCACGCCGTTGACGCTGACGACGCCCTGCTCGATCAGGATCTCGTCACCCGGCAGGCCGATCACGCGCTTGACGAAGTCCCTCGCGCTGGCGGGGACGACGCCCAGGAACTGTCCGATGACCCGGACGACCCGCTCCCCCGCGTTGTCATCGGCCGTGGTCTCGGTCAGGCTCTCGCCCTCGAACACCACGATCTCGCCGCGCTCGGGCTCCCGGAAGCGGTAGGTGAGCTTCTCCACGATCATGCGGTCGTTGACGCTGAGGGTGGGTTCCATCGAGCTCGACGGGATGTAGAACACCTGTACCACGAAGGTGCGCAGCAGGAACGCGAGCACCAACGCGATGACCAGGAGCACCGGCAGCTCCCGGAGGAAGGAACCCGACGAGGTACCCGCCGACGCAGAGCGTGGTCTGGGCGTAGGGGTCGCGCCGGTCGGCGATGGGCCGGCCGGGGGCGGGCCCGCCGTTGGTGGGCCGGCCGGGGGTGGGCCGGCCGGGGGCGCGGACCTCGGTGCCGACCCCGGTGTCGGACCAGGGGGCGGCGTCGGGTCGGTCGGTGGCGCCGGCTCGCCCGAGGGGTCCTGGCCAGCCTCCGCATCCTCGCCATGCTCCGACCGGGGCGCCGACGGAGACCCCGAGCCGGAGGCGCCGGACGTGCGAGCCGTCCACGGCGACGATCCGAAGAGCGGTTCACCACGTCCAGTGCCGCGCCGAGGACCGGTGTGGCGTTGCGACATGACACCCCACCTCTCGGTGGCCCGACCACGACCGACCGGTCGACACCCGGCCGCGGACACGGCCGATGGCGATCTCAGCTGGCCAGGTCCCGCTTCTCCTTGATGCGGGCCGCCTTGCCGACACGATCACGCAGGTAGTACAGCTTCGCTCGCCGCACCTTCCCACGCCGGGCGACCTCGATCGACTCGATGACCGGGCTGTGCACCGGGAAGGTCCGCTCGACGCCGACGCCGAAACTGATCTTGCGCACCGTGAAGGTCTCGCGCAGCCCTCCGCCCTTGCGGGCGATCACGACGCCTTCGAAGACCTGGATGCGCGAGCGCGTCCCCTCGACGACACGGACGTTGACCTTGACGGTGTCGCCGGGACGGAAGTCCGGGACGTCGTCGCGCATGCGCGACTGCTCGACGATGTCGACCTTGTTCATCGGGCTGCCTTCGGGGCGTCGGGGATGGAGCCGGGGTGGCGGGGAGCCGGGGTGGCGGGGCAAGGCGGGGGGCGGCGGTGTAGGCACGGCCGGGGCAGGCGTGCCGAACGTGCAGCCTCGATCACGCGGCGCATCGAGATGGACGGACGCGGCGCCCGGTCTGGTGTCGTCGGGACGACCTGACCGGGACCGGTTCGAGCGCGCCGACGGACGACCCGGCACATGGCAAGGGGTGAGGATACGGCCCGCGCGGGAGGCTGGTCAACCTGCGCACCTCCCGCACGCCACGGCCTGACACGGTCAGCTGCCGGGGTCGTCGGCGCCATCGGCGCCATCGGCGCCATCGGCGCCATCGGCGCCATCGGCGCCATCGGCGCCGTCGGTGTCGTCCGGGTCGTCGGCGCCGCCCAGCAGATCCGGCCGGCGTGCCCGGGTCAGCTCGAGGGAGCGCTGGTGGCGCCACCGTCCGACGGCACCGTGGTCGCCCGAGGTGAGGACGTCGGGGACCCGGTGCCCGCGGACCTCGGCAGGACGGGTGTAGTGCGGGTACTCGAGGAGCCCCGAGGTGAAGGACTCCTCCGCCGGGGA
>JAWOCZ010000210.1:0-3491 GCA_046483565.1 Nitriliruptoraceae bacterium | reverse complement strand
ACGGCCGTCAGGATCAGGTCGCGGACGCTGCGGGCGGCGACCGGATCCATGTTCGTCGTCGGCTCGTCCAGCAGCAGGATGCTCGGATCGTGCACCAGCGCGCGAGCGATGGCGACGCGCTGCTTCAGCCCGGCCGAGAGCTCACGTGCCGGCTCGGCGCGCTTGTCCCACAGCCCGAGCTGGTGGAGCAGGCGTTCGATCCGTTCCTCGGCCTGGCGGTGCGGGACGGCGTTGATCGCGGCGTAGACCTCGAGGTTCTCCCGGGTGGAGAGGAACTCGTCCAGCGCCGGGTACTCGGTGAGCACGCCGGTCGTTCGCCGCACCTCGTGCCCGTGGGTGAACGGGTCGAGCCCGGCGACGCGCACCTGCCCGCTCTGCGGGGCGAGGAGACCGTTGATGACCCGGATCAGGGTGGTCTTGCCGGCACCGTTGTGGCCGAGCAGGCCGACGATCTCCCCCTCGTGCACGCCGAGGCTGAGAGCGTCGACCGCGGTGAGCTCGCCGAAGCGGCGGGTGACCGCCTGCAGTTCGATCGCGGCCACCTGGCTGCCCCGAGATCCGATGACTGAACGTGATCGAGCGGGCGCCTTCTGCGAGGCCGCTCTGGTTGCTGGACGACCCGGAAGGTACAGTCCGCACGGTGCCGCGTCGCGCGGTGCTCGTGGCGAGGGAAGGTCGCTGGGACGTGGGCACGGACGCGTTGCGGGTCGTCGTGGTCTCGCGTGAGCCTGTGCGTGTGACGACCCTGCTGCGCTCCAAGCTGCCGGACTGTTCCCCGGTGTCGGTCACCTCGGTGGAGGATGTCCCCGCGAAGCTGCGACCGGACGCCATCGTGCTGCTGGATCTGGGGGAGGGGGGCACGAGCCTCGACGCGGCGCGCAGGCTGCGTGCGGATGGCATCCGACACGGCATCGTGGTGATCGGTCCGTCGGCCACCGGAGGGTTGGCGGGCGTGGGCGGACTGCAGCCGCCGTTCCAGCTGTCCGATCTCGTGGCGGCGATGGAGCAGGCGCGTGAACACAGCGCCCGTTCCACCTCGACAGCGGGGCCCGAGACCGCGCTCGGCTCGGCGGAGCACGATCCCACCATCCGGCCGGCCGAGCCTCGGCACAAGGGTGAGGACGCGTCAGCACCCGAGCCGCCACCTCCGCAGGTGAGAGAGCAGCCACAGACCCTGCCGCCGGTGCGGCGTACGCCGTCCCCGGCGGTGCCGCAGGTCGCGCGCGAGGCTGCGAGGTCAGCCGATGAGAGCCTCTCGACCGGGAGATCTCCGGCGCATCCCTCCGGGACATCCAGTCATGGCCGTGGCGTCACCGAGCCACTGCGGTCGGCGGTCGGGCGGTGGCGCAGGCGTCTCAGCGTCTCTGCGGCCGAGGAGAGCTCGGAGCCTTCGGAAGAGGAGTTGCAGGAGCGCCTGGTCCGGATCTTCGCGGCCACCTCACAGATCGAGTCGATCGCTGGGGAGCTACCCGTCATCACCGACCGCGCGGCGCTCTACGAGGCGATCGTGATGACCATCGCCGATGAGTTCACCGCGGACTCCGTCGTGCTCTGGCGTCGCGCCCAGAACGGTTGGCTCGCTGCCGCGCATCGCGGGCTGACCGGCCGCGGAGCCAGCCTGCCCGTCGGATCCGACCAGCCCGTCCTCCACGACGTCGACGCCCAGATGGGCGCGGTCCTGCTCCATCCGACCGCGAGCTTCCAGCACCTGGTCGCTGGCATCGGTGGGGCCCACACGGAGTCGTTCATGGCGTCCTCGGTCGCGGTCGGCTCGAACCGGATGGGCGTCTTGACCGTTGGTCGGGACGAGCCGCTCGGGGAGCCCGACCTCGATCGGCTCGCCGAGATGGCCGTCGAGGCTGCTATCGGGATCGGGGTAGCGGAGCACATCCAGCGGATGGCGAGCCTCGTCGGACGGAAGGCAGGTGGCGAGCCCACCCAGGGCACGGAGCCGGGGCGGTGGCGTGAGGAGTTCCTCGGCGAACTGGAGGAGGCGTGGAAGACGCGCCGCCAGGGCGGCCAGGCCGCCGAACCCGCGGTCGCTGCCGGCATGTGGTCCACGCTCGAGACCCAGGGCGATGCGGACGCTGTCGAGGATGAGGAAGGCTCGGATGCGGCTGCACACGAGCAAGAGACCGTTATCGACCTGACGGACCGGACGACGGATCACGTATGAAGGTGCACGTGGATATCGACGTGGCGGTCCTCTCCGCGAGGACCGACCTCGACCTCGCCATCTCCACCTGGCTGCCGGGCTACGCCGCCCAGAGCACCGAGGACCCGGACATCGCGATGGACGTCGCTCGCCGTGGTGGGATCCTCCTGATCGATCTGGGTTCACCCCGGCACGAGGAGTGGGTTGCGGCTCTCAAGGACCGGGGGTTCGACGGACCGATGGTGTTCCTCGATCCCCAGGGTGAGATGACCATCGACCTGACGGACCGTGTGGTCGTGCCCTCGCCGCCGAGCTTGTCCGGGCTGCTCGCCGGGTTCGAGGAGGCGCAGTTCCCCGGAGACGGTCCCCGCCATCGCAGCGGCTCCGAACCGGGTCCGCGGACGCCCGGCAGGCGCCGACGGCGCAGGTCGGCGGCGCCGGCGACCACCTCGCGGTCCGATCGGCCGGATGGTGGGGACGACGCCGGGGGCACGGGGCGAGCCGGACGGCTGGATCGCCGCCGAGCTGTGGAGGAGCAGGGGGGCGTGCGTGGGGAGCCGGTCGCGCGTGGCAGACGTAGTGACCGGCGCAGTGACCGGCGGGGCGGCTCAGGGGAGCAGGTAGTCCCACGTGCGCTGCGCAGCGATCAGCGGGACGTCCCGGAGGAGTTGGAAGTCCCACGCAGCGTCCCGCGCGCGCGGCGCAGCGATCGGCGGGACCGGTCGTGGGCGCTGTTGGGATCGACGCGACGGCGGTCCTCGTCGGCCTCCGGGGAGGACCCGTCCACAGGTGAGGCGGGAACGCAACGCGCCGGTGCTCCGGCGCGCATCGGCGCCGAGGCGGAGCGGGCCTTCCAAGAGGTCTTCCACGACGCTGAGACGCAGCCCGGTGCCCAGCATCGGGTCGCGACGCCGGAGGGCCGGGTCCGTGTGCAGACCGACGAGGAACTCTTCGCCGAGCACTCGGCTGCGGCGCCGGCGGAGGTCGAACCGGGGACGGTGCTGACCCCGGCCCCAGCGCGCGAGCGCTGAGCCGGAGCCGGTGGGTGACCAGGGCCGAGACAACGTGGGCGTGCACGCCAGCGAGGATCGCCAGCGGGGGAGGGGAGCGTGGCGACCACACGATCGCGCCGGGGTGACCGCGGCGCCTCCGACCGCCGTCACGTCGGTCTGACCGTCCCTCGGCAGGTGAAGGAGCAGCTGCTCGCGGCCGCCGCAGCGCTGGAGTGGTCGGCGGCCGCGAGCAGCTGCTCCTTCACCTGCCGAGGGACGGTCAGACCGACGTGACGGCGGTCGGAGGCGCCGCGGTCACCCCGGCGCGATCGTGTGGTCGCCAC
>JAWOCZ010000113.1:0-8891 GCA_046483565.1 Nitriliruptoraceae bacterium | reverse complement strand
GGCTCCAGAAGCCCGTGGGCTGCGTCTGAGCCGGAGGAGGCCATCATGACTGCGACCGATCTGAACACCGCCCCCATCCCCTCCTTCGACGACGACGAGGAGGAGAGTGGCCGCAAGCTCGTGCTCATCTGTTCCAAGGGCACGCTGGACATGGCCTACCCCGGCCTGGTCCTGGCGAACGCCGCGCTGGGGGAGGGCATCGAGGTCCACATCTTCTTCACCTTCTGGGGCTTCGAGATCATCAACAAGAAGACGATGGGCGACCTCAAGTTCGTCGCCATGGGGAACCCAGCCACCCACATGCCGAACGCGGTGATGGGCCTGCCGGGCATGACCGCCATGTCCACGAAGATGATGCGCAAGCAGATCGCGGACCTCGACATCCCCGAGGTGCCGGAGTTCCTCGACATCATCCACGAGTCGGGTGGACACCTCTGGGCCTGCCGGATGTCGGCCGACATGAACAAGATGACCGAGGACGACCTCTACGAGGGCGTCGAGGGCATCATCAGCGCCACCGACTTCATGGAGCTGTCCGAGGGGGCACAGACGCTCTTCATCTGAGCTGCCCGACCGCTCGACGGCCGGCCCACGGGAACGCCCGGGGCCGGCCGTTGCGCTGTCTCGGCGGGCGGTTGCGGTGGCGGTGGTCGTGGGCCGGGCGGTGGCGGTGGTCGTGGGCCGGGCGGTGGTCGTGGGCCGGGCAGTGGCGGGGAGCAGCGGATAGTTGCTGCTAAGCGCCATGGCCGGGGGTATCCCGGGGTCGTGGGCGCGATGCCGGGCGGGGAGCAGCGGATAGTTGCTGCTACGCGCCATGGCCGGGTGTATCCCGGGGCGTGCTGGCCGCGGGTGGGCACCTGGCAGCGGATCCCGGCGGGCGCTGGCGGCTGCTGGCGGGTGCTGGAGGGTTCGCGCGGGCGGTGGCGGGGAGCAGCGGATAGTTGCTGCTAAGCGCCATGGCCGGGGGGCATCCCGGGGTCGTGGGCGCGATGCCGGGCGGGGAGCAGCGGATAGTTGCTGCTAAGCGCCATGGCCGGGGGTATCCCGGGGCCGGGCGGGGGTCGGCCTTGGGGACCATCGCCCCTCCCGCCCCGTCACGGCGGCGGCGACACTGGAGGTCCGTGGGATGGTGGGTGCAACATGGATGTTCTGGTCAACGACGGCACCGCTGGTGAAGGCCCCGATCTGCGCATGGTCGACGCCGCAACGGTGGCGGACCTGCCCCGACGGACGTTGTCGCCGGGGGTGACCTTCGCCCAACTTTGGGCGCAGGGCCGGTCCTTCGCCGGGGTCTTCCACCTCGAACCACACGCGGTGATCGCCGAGCACACGCACCGCTTCCACTGCCACCACGTGTGGACCCTGGAGGGTGAGGTCACGATCCTCGAGCGCACGTTCGCGCCCGGGTCCTACGCCTACGTGGCGCCGGGCCAGCCTCACGACCTGGTCGCGGGGCCCGAGGGGGCAACCGCCTTCTACCTCTACCTGGTGACCGGGTCGCCGTAGCCGCCGCAGCGCCGTCGCTGCGGCAGCGCCGCAGTGCCGTAGCGCCGTCGCCGCGGCAGCGCCGCAGTGCCGTAGCGCCGTCGCCGCGGCAGCGCCGTGGCAGCCGTAGTCGTCGGCACCCAGGCGGCCACCGCTGCTGTTCAGCCGGTGGGTCGCAGGACCCTTGGCGGCACCCGCGCGGGCTGGCAGGCTCGATCCACGTTGCGGACCAACCAGCAACGGACCAACCAGCAACGGACCAGGCAGCGACGGACCAGGCAGCGACGGACCAACCAGTAACGGACCAACCAGCGACGGACCAACCGGCGACGGACCAGCCAGCGGCGGACCGTGGCGGCGCGAACCGCCGGGAACGGAGTAGCGGTGCCAGTTCGGCGGATCCTCATCATGGGCGCGGCCGGCCGCGACTTCCACCTGCACAACACCGTGTTCCGGGATGACCCGGACAGCCACGTGGTCGCCTTCACCGCCACCCAGATCCCGGGGATCGACGGCCGCGTCTACCCACCGTCGCTGGCCGGTCGTGACCATCCCGACGGCATCCCCATCCGTCCGGCGTCGGAGCTGGAGGCACTGATCGCCGAGCACGACGTGACCGAGGTCGTGCTGGCCTACTCGGACCTGTCCCACGAGGACGTCATGCACGCCGCGTCCCGGGTGCTGACCACCGGGGCGGACTTCCGGTTGATCGGCCCCGACGCCTCGATGCTGCGCAGCCGCGTCCCCGTGGTCGCGGTGACGGCGGTGCGCACCGGGTGCGGCAAGAGCCAGACGTCCCGCCGGGTCGGCGAACTCCTACTCGACGCCGGGCTGCGCACCGTGCTGCTGCGTCATCCGATGCCCTACGGGGACCTCGAGCGCATGCGGGTCCAGCGCTTCGCGTCGCTGGCGGACATCGATGCCTCCAACCCCTCGATCGAGGAACGCGAGGAGTACGAGGCGCCGGTCGCCATGGGCCTGATCGTGTACGCCGGGGTGGACTACGCCGACATCCTCGCCGCCGCCGAGGCCGAGGCCGACGTGCTCATCTGGGACGGCGGCAACAACGACTTCCCCTTCGTGCGTCCCGACGTGCAGATCACGGTCACCGACCCGCTGCGGCCCGGCCACGAGGTCCGCTACCACCCGGGCGAGACCAACCTGCGCCGGGCGGACATCGTGGTGATCAACAAGGTGGACGTGGCCACCGAGTCCGACATCGAGGTGGTGGCCGCCAACGTCCAGGCGCTGAACCCGGGCGCCACGGTGGTGCGTGCCGCCTCGCCGGTCACGCTGGAGCCGGGCCCCTCGCTCGCGGGACAGCGGGTGCTGGTGGTCGAGGACGGTCCGACGATCACCCACGGCGGTATGCCCTACGGGGCGGGGAGCGTGGCGGCGTGGGAGGCCGGGGCCGGCGAACTGGTCGACCCGCGACCCTGGGCCGTCGGCAGCCTCGCGGCAACCTACGCGGCCTACCCCGACATCGGTCCGGTCCTGCCGGCGATGGGCTACGGCGACCAGCAGGTCCGGGAGCTGGCCGAGACCCTGCGGGCGGCCGAGTGCGACGTGGTGGTCATCGGCACCCCGATCGACCTCAGTCGCCTCGTCGACGTCGGCCACCCGGTGCGCCGCGCCACCTACGTCCTCGCCGAACAGGGCCAGCCGGACCTCGCGGCGGCGCTGGCCGACCACCTCGACGTCTGGACCCGGCGTCGCTGAGCCACCCGATCGGCCCGGAGGGCACGAGGCGGGGCGTTCGTACCGGCCGAGGCGAGCCGCCGATCCGTAGGGCCTGACATCGAGGTGGAGGAGGCACGACGGTGCCGGCGGAGAGGAGCCGCCGATCCGTAGGGCCTGACATCGAGGTGGAGGAGGCGCGACGGGGCAGCAGCCGCGCGACGGGGGGTCGTGGTCGACGACGGGGTCAGCGCGCGTCGCTGGAGGTGGAGGAGCCCACCTCGACCACCGGCAGGCGCAGGGCAGCCGGTGCCGTGGACGGCACCACCGGCCGCTGCGGCGCGACGGCGCGCAGCCGTTCGTAGCCCGTGCCGGGTGCCGGCCGTCGGTCCGCCTCGCCGCGGTTCGGCCACAGCGCCACGGCGCGCTCGGTCATCGCTGTGATCGTCAGCGACGGGTTCACCCCGAGGTTGGCGGTGATGGTCGAGCCGTCGCAGACGTGCAGGCCGTCGACGCCGTGGACCCGGTGGTAGGGGTCGACCACGCTGGTGGCGGGATCCTCGCCGAGCGGGCAGCCGCCGATGAAGTGCGCCGTGGCCGGGGTGTTCAGCGTGGCCTCGAAGATCGAGCCCATCGGCTCGCCGTCCATCCGCTCGGCGGCGTGACGGGCCGCCCGGTTGGCGGCCGGGATCCAGGTCGGGTTCGGCTCGCCGTGTCCCGGTCGGGTCGTCAGCCGGCGTCCGAACAGCCCACGTCGGCGCACGAGCCTGAGCGAGTTGTCGATCGTCTGCATCGTCAGCAGGATGACGGTGCGCTCGGACCACTGCCGGGCCGACAGGCTGCGCAGGAAGCGTCCCGGGTGGCGCAGGATCGACAGCACGAAGCGCAAGGGTCGGGGGAGCCGCCCGCCGCCGTCCACCATCAGGGTGGCGATCAGCGACATCGCGTTGGAGCCCTTGCCGTAGCGCACCGGTTCGATGTGGGTGTGCTCGTCCGGGTGGATCGAGGAGGTGATCGCCACCCCGGCGGCGTAGCCCGCCGTGCCGGCCGACCCCGGGGTCCGGTCGACCTCGTCGGAGGGCAGCCGATGGGCCGTGGCACCGACGAGCGCCTCGGAGTTGGTCCGCACCAGCGTGCCGAGCGCGGGTGACAGCCCGGGGACGCGGCCGCGCTCCCGAAGCTCGAACAGCAGCCGCTGGGTCCCGAGCGCGCCACTCGAGAGGATCACCTGCTCGGCGGTCAGGGTGCGCCGGTCCTTGCGCATCCACGCGCCCGGCCGTTCGTGGACCACGCGCCACCCCCCGCCGGGAAGCGGGACGAGGTCCACCACCTGCCGTTCCGCCAGCACCTCGGCGCCCGCCCCTTCGGCGAGGTGGAGGTAGTTGTGGTCGAGGGAGTTCTTCGCCTCGTGCTTGCACCCCACCATGCAGTTCCCGCACCGGATGCAGCCCACCCGGTCGGGGCCGAGCCCGCCGAAGTACGGGTCGCTGACGCGTTCCCCGGGCTTGCCGAACCACACGCCGACGTCGGTGGGGTGGTAGGTGTCGGCCACGCCCATGTCCTCGGCGACGCCCTTGAGCAGCCGGTCGGCCGGGGTCGTGAACGGCACCGCGGCGACGCCGAGCATCCGCTTCGCCTGGTCGTAGTAGGGGGCGTACTCCTCACGCCAGTCGTTGCCCTGCGGCCAGAGCCCGTCACGCCAGTAGGCCTCCAGGGGCTCGTACAGGGTGTTGGCGTAGACCACGGACCCGCCGCCGACCGCCGCTCCGGACAGCACGAACACGTCCTTGAGCAGGGTGAGGCGCTGGAAGCCCCGCAGTCCGAGCTTCGGCGCCCACAGGTAGCGGCGCACGTCCCAGTTGGTGTCGGGCAGGGTGTCCTTGGTCCACCGCTTGCCGGCCTCCAGGACCGTCACCCGGTAGCCCTTCTCGGTCAGACGGAGCGCGGACACGCTCCCGCCGAACCCACTGCCGACGATCGCCACGTCGGTGTCGAAAGCCATGCGCCCACCTCCCGTCCAGCGCTGCCCGTACAGCATCGCAGGTCGGTGGCCCGGATGGGGTTTCCCGTCCGCCGCGGCGTGGCACCGACGGCGCGGTGGCCGTGACGGCTCAGGCGGGTGGCGAGGTGGTCGTCGGGCCGACGTGGCGGGTCTCGCGCAACTCCCGATCGGGCAGCAGCGCCATGAACAGACAGGCCAGCAGCGCGAGCGGCACCCCGGTCAGGAAGGCCATCGACAGAGCGCCGGCGAAGGCGTCGACGATCGGGTCGCGGACCGCCGGTTCCAGGGCCAGGATCGTCGCCGGGCTGCCCTGCACGAGCGTGGGGTCGAGGGCCACCCCGTCGATCCGCACGTCGCCGAGGCGCCGGAACAGCCCCGTTGCCATCACCGCGCCGAACACCGCGGTGCCCATCGAGCCGCCGAGGGTGCGGCTGAAGCCGACGGTGGCGGTCGCGGCTCCGAGGTCGCTGGCCGCCACGTCGTTCTGCGCGATCAGGATCAGGTTCTGCGTGACCAGGCCCAGTCCGATCCCCATCACCGCGGTGAACAGCCCCGCCTCCCACCGGGAGGTGGTGACGTCCATCGTGCTCATCAGGCTCAGCGCGACGGCCATCAGCGCGGTGCCGGTGATCGGGTGCGCGCGGTAGCGGCCGGTACGCGTGATGAGGCGGCCCGAGACCATCGAGGTCACCACGAGCCCGCCCATCATCGGGGTGAGCAGCAGCCCGGCCTCGGTCGCGCTCGCCCCGGTGACCAGCTGGAAGAACACCGGCAGGAACACGATGGCCCCGAACATCGCCGCGCTGGCGAGGAACCCGGTGGCGGTGACCAGGCTGAAGGTGCGGGAGGCGAACAGCCGCAGCGGGATGATCGGCTGGGGGGCGCTGCGCTGCCGGAGGACGAACAGCAGGCTCAGGGTCCCGCCACCGAGACCGAGCGCGACGATCAGCGGCGACCTCCACGGGTACTCGGACCCGCCCCAGGCGGTCACCAGCAGCAGCGCGGTGACGCCGGTCACGAGCAGGCCGGCGCCGAGGAGGTCGAGTCGCCGCTCGACGCGGTGGTGGGGGAGTTTGAGCACCCGCGAGGTGACCACCAGTGCTGCGATACCGATGGGCACGTTGACCAGGAACACCCACCGCCAGTCGAGGTGGTCGACGATGAACCCGCCGAGCAGCGGTCCGGTGATCGAGGCGACGCCGAAGACCGCACCGAGGTAGCCCTGGTAGCGGCCGCGCTCGCGGGGGGAGAGCAGGTCGCCGATGATCGTCATGGTCAGCGCCATCACGCCACCGCCGCCGATCCCCTGGATCGCCCTGGCCACGATCAGCATCGGCATGTTGAGCGCCGCGCCGGACAGCACGGACCCCACCAGGAAGATCACGATCGCGGACTGGAACATGCGCTGTCGGCCGTAGAGGTCGGACAGGCGCCCGAAGAGCGGGGTCGCCGTCGTCGCTGCCAGGAGGTAGGCGGTCACGATCCAGGCGATCAGATCGAGGCCGCCGAGGTCGCCCGCGATCGTCGGTAGAGCGGTCGAGACGATCGTCTGGTTCAGCGCGACCAGGAACATGCCGGTCATCAGCCCGGCCAGCACCGTGAGGATCTCGCGGTGGGTCATGCGGCCACCTGCGGTGCCTGCAGCTGGGGATGCGGCTGCGGTGCCTGCGCTTGCGACGCCTGCGGTCGCGAGGCGGTCATCCGCGCTCCTCGCGTTCGAAGGCGTCCACGATCCGGTCCAGCCCGCGAGCCAGCGTGGTCACCTCGTCGGCGTCCCAGTCCTCGAGCAGGCGGACGAGGTGGCTGCGGCGTGCGGCCCGTACGCGCTCCAGCGCGTCCCGACCGGCCGGGGTCGTGGCGTACCGCCGGGCGCGCGCGTCCTGCGGGTCGGTCGCCACCTCGACGTAGCCGTCAGCGACGAGCCGCTGGACGTGCCGGCTGGCCGTGGAGACCTCCAGGCCGAGCGCGGCCGCCAGGTCCGAGAGGCGGGGGTTGCCGAGGTCAGCGATGCGCACCAGGGTGCCGTAGGCGGCGCGCTCGAGGTCCACCCCGGCTTGCCGCCGCGAGCGCTCACCGCTGGTGGGCAGGAACGCACGTTGCACCAGGCGGGTCAGGGCGCGTTCCAGCGTCGCGTGGGGTGAGGGGTCCGTGGTCATGTGGCAACGGTATGGTACTTGCTTGTAGTCTGCAACTATAGGCGCAAGCGTGGGGCGGTAGCCGGGTCGGTCAGGCGTTGGCCGGGTCGGTCAGGCGTTGGCCGGCTCGCGGTCCTCCAGCAGGCGCTTGGCGATCGCGTCCGGCGCCTCCTCGTGGTGGCTGTAGGCCATCGTCAGCTCGCCCCGGCCACCGGTCAGCGCCCGGAACTCCGCGGCGAAGGTGGCGAGCTCGGCCTCCGGGGCCTGCGCCTTGACCAGGGTCCGGCCATGGCTGGCGGCATCGGTGCCGAGGATGCGTCCGCGGCGGCTGGACAGATCCGCCATGACCGCGCCGGTCTGCTCGTCGGGGATCGTGAGTTCGAGCGCGACCAGCGGCTCGAGCAGCACCGGCTCGGCCTGGGCGACGGCATCGCGGAAGGCGAGGATGCCGGCCATCTGGAACGCCGCGTCGGAGGAGTCCACCGAGTGGTGCTTGCCGTCGAGCAACCTCACGCGGACGTCGACCACCGGGTAGCCGGCAAGGGGCCCCTCGCGCATCGCCTCGTGCACCCCCTTCTCGACCGAGGGGATGAGGCTGCGGGGGATCGCCCCGCCCACGACCGCGTCCTCGAAGCGGAACTCCTCACCGCGCTCGAGCGGTTGGATCTCGATGTGGGCGACCCCGTACTGCCCGTGACCGCCGGTCTGCTTGACGTGCTTGCCGGTCCCCGAGCCCGGCCGCCGGATCGTCTCCAGGTAGCTCACCGGTGCCGGATGGACCTCCACCTCGACGCCGTACCTGCGCCGCAGACGCTCGACCGTGGTGTCGACGTGGATCGGCCCCGCGAAGGACAGCGTGCGGGTCCCGGCGGTCTCGTCGACGGCGGTGCCGATCGAGGGGTCCTCGGCGCGGATGCGCTGCAGCGCCATGGAGAGCTTGTCGTCGTCGCCGGCGGACACCGGCTCCAACGACACGCGGTGGAAGCCGGGCGGTGCGGTGGGCAGCTCGAGCTCGGGCGCCTGGCCGTCGGGGGTGAGCAGGTCACCGGTGGCCACGTCGTGCAGCTTGGCGACGGCGACGATGTCACCGGCCTGGGCACCGGCGACCGGCAGCTGCTCGCGACCCCGTAGCGAGAACAGCTGGTGGAGGCGTTCGCGTTCGCCGGTGCGGGCGCAGACCAGCTCGTCGTCGGCGTGGAGCGTGCCGGAGAGGACGCGGAGCAGGTTGATGCGGCCGACGTACTGGTCGCTGAAGGTCTTTGCGGCGTAGACGACCGTCGGGCCGTCGTGCGGGAGCGGGTGGGCGGCCTCGGCGGGGGAGGGGCACTCCTCGACCAGGAAGTGCAGCAACAGCTCGACGCCGTGTCCCTCGGCCGCCGCGCCACACAACACGGGGAAGAAGCCGCACTCGGCGATCCCGTGGGCGAACACCTCGGCGATCTCCTGGTTGGAGGGGGTGTCGCCTTCGAGGTAGCGCTCGAGGAGCTCGTCGTCGTTCTCGACCACCGATTCGATCAGCGCGTCGCGGTTGGCGTTGGCCTGGGCGCGCAGCTCCTCCTCGAGGTCGGCCTCGGAGCGCTGGCCGCCGGGGA
>JAWOCZ010000023.1:0-10341 GCA_046483565.1 Nitriliruptoraceae bacterium | reverse complement strand
GTGTTACTCACCCGTTCGCCGGTTTCCCCGAGGTGCAAGCACCTCGGTTCGTCCCTCGACTTGCATGTGTTAGACCCGCCGCCAGCGTTCGTCCTGAGCCAGGATCAAACTCTCCGTTGAGAGATCTTCTGCCGTGACCCGAAGGTCACCGCCAAGACCGGAACAACGAAGGTTCTACGGTCACCCTGAGGTGACCGCTGATCCCTTCATCGAAAAGGGTTCTACATGTTTCACTCACCTGAAGACCGCTCGCACCGATTGGTGTCCGCGGTCGACGGGGTTGTGAGCCTCCAAACGACCGAGGTCGTCCGGAGGTCACTGGCTTTTGGCACCCTGTGCAGTTCTCAAGGAGCGGTCCGCGGCTCATCCGGGTTCCTGCCCTAGGGGCGAGGCTTCCGGCGAGTGCGCCGCTGTAGTTGCGCAGCTTGACCGCCGCGCGAAGTCCCGAAGGTACCACGCTGGAGTCTTGCTGTCCATCCGGCGGCCGTGGGCGTCGGGGCGAGATCGCCTCCGGGTCGGACCCCTGTGATCGGGGCCGTGGCCTGCCGTGTGGAGCGCGAGAAGCTACCCCGCGCTGCGTCGTGCTGTCAACCTCGTGGCGATGGTATTGCCGGTTACCACCGAGGTGGCCGCTGCCGGCGATGATGCGGTGCCGGGCTGCGGTGGGAGCAACGTAGGGGGCGACCGCCGAGGCGGCGAATCGGCGCGCCACCCTCGTGCGCGCAGCGCCCGTCCGGGGCGCCTGCGGCCGCGACGGCCAGCATGCCCGGCCCCGACCGTGAACCGGCCTCGGTCAGCGTGGAGCCCGTGGCGAACGCCGATAGGAGCTGACGCTGTCGACCCCGGACAGGTGGAAGCGCCACGGGACATCCGCCGCCTGGCTGATCCCGACCCGGGGGCCCGCCACGATGTCGGCCGCATCCGGCTCCCAACCGTCGTCAGCGAGTCGCAGCGTGCCGTCGCCGGTCAACAGCGGCAGGTGATCGTGTCGCGGGCCGTCGACCTCCAGGCCCACCGTGAGTCGTCCGGGGCCGCTCAGCAGCTCCGCATCTCGACGTGCCGCCAGTCGACGCTCTCGCACCTCGGTGAGACCGTCGATCACGGTTGCCGCTCGCAGCAGCACCGCAGCTCCGACCCCCTCGTCCTCCACGCTGACGTTGAGCAACCAGTGCAGCCCGTAGGAGCGGTAGACGTAGGCCGTACCCGCAGCAGCGAACATCGGCGCCGTCCGAGGCGTCCGACCGCGGTGGCTGTGACTGGCCGGGTCGTCCTCCCGGTAGGCCTCGGTCTCCACGATGCGGGCGATCACCCGGGTGTGACCGAGCTGTCGCACCAACAGCGAACCGAGCAGCTCGACGGCAGCCCGGTCCGCTCGCCCGGACAGCCGCTGCGGTGCCAGGGGCCGCAGCGCACCATGGAGCCGGGCCACGGTCGCGTTCACGCGCCGCGGAGATCGCGCAGCCACGCCAGGAAACGAGCCGGCTCCCAGGTGTTGGCCACAGCGTCGCGCGCCAGGCGGGCGCGGCGGGCCTGAGCGGCCCCGAACCGGGCCCGGTCCAGCTCCGCGACCGCGTGGGCGTCGGTGGAGATCACGAAGGTGCAGCCACGTCGGGCGCCCTCGCGGATGACCTCGACCGAGGCGTCCAGACGCCCGAGCGCGGCGTTGATCTCGATGGCGGTCCCGACCTCCGCGGCGGCGTCCAGGACCCGATCGAGCTCGAGGTCGATGCCGGGACGCGAACCGATCCGGCGGCCGGTCAGGTGGCCGATCGCGGTCACGCTGGGGTGCCGGATCGCCGCGATCACGCGGTCGGTCTGCTCCCTCGCGCTCCGGGTGAAGTGGCTGTGCACGGAAGCCACGAGCCAGTCGAACCCCGCCAGGAAGTCATCGTCGTAATCGAGCGAGCCGTCCACCCCGATGTTGAGCTCCGCGCCGTGCAGCAGCCGGATGTCACCACGCCGCTGCTCCAGCGAGCGCAACGCCTGTCGCTGTTCGAGCATCGCCTCCCGCGACACGCCGTTCATGCGCAGGTCCTCGGCGTGGTCGGTGATGGCCAGGTAATCGAGCCCGCGCGCGACCGCACCTGCCACCAGCTCCTCGAGCGGATCGCGTCCGTCGCCGGACAGGTCGGTGTGGTCGTGGAGGTCACCACGCAGGTGCTCGACCTCGACCAGGGCAGGCAGCGCGTGGTCGGCGGCGAGCTCGATCTCCCCGTCGTCCTCCCGTAGCTCGGGTGGGATGACCTCGAGCTCCAGCGCGGCGTAGATCTCCGCCTCGGTCGCGGCGGCCACCACCTCGACGTGCTCGTCGATGGTGCCCCGGGCACCCGGCACACCGGATGCGTCGTGCACCGCCAGGGCGTACTCGTTGAGGAGCCATCCGCGGTCGATCGCCCGTTGGCGGAGCCGGATGTTGTGCGCCTTCGAGCCGGTGAAGTAGAGCAGCGCCGCACCGAAGCTGGCGGGGGGCACGACCCGCAGGTCGACCTGGACCCCGTCGCGGGTGACCACGGAGGTCTTGGTGTCGCCGGAGCCGAGCGTGCGATCGATCTCCTCGAGCGCGAGGAACGCCGCGTGCACCGGCGCCGGATCATCGGTGGCGACCAGGACGTCGATGTCACCGATGTCCTCGCGGAAGCGGCGGAGGCTCCCGGCGTAGGCAACGTCCACCACGCCGTCGACCATGCCCAGCTGGGCGACGAGACGCTCGGCGAGTGGCAGGGCCGTGCCGATCGGGACGCGCCGGTCCTTGGAGGTCAGGCCCAGCTTGTCGATGCCGTCGCGGAGGTTCTCGATCGTCTTGGCGCCCATGCCCGCCACCTCGGCGAGGGAGCCCTCGTCCAGAGCCGCCACCAGGGCCTCCACGGATCGGATGCCGAGCGCCTCGTCGAGCAGTTGGACCGTCTTCGGGCCGAGACCGGGGATCTGCAGCAGGGCCACCTGCTCGGGGGGGTGTGCCTCCCGCAGCTCATCCAGCCTGACGATCCGGCCCGCGTCCACGTACTCGCGGATGCGGGCCGCGATGCTCTTCCCGATGCCCTTGACCCCGGCGAGCTCGGTCACGCTGAGCGTGCTGACGTCCTGGCCGAGGCCCCTCACGGCGCGTTCGGCGTTCTGGTACGCGCGGACGCGGAAGGTGTTGGGACTGCCCTCGTCCAGCTCGGTCAGGGTGGCCAGCTCGGCGAGCAGGCGTGCCACCTCGTCGTTGGTTCTCGCCACCTCGTCCTCCGACCCACGCTGCGGGACCGATCATGGGGCACCGTCCGCGGCCCCTACTCCCCCATCGAACCACGGTTGGCGACGGCAGCGGCGCGGGCGCGCTCCAGTTGGGCCGTGACCGCGGCGGTGGCCGTGCCGTTCACGCCGTCTCGCCGGTCGATCGCCCGCTGCGGATCGAACCTGGCCACCACCTCGGCGTCCAGGGCGGGGTGGAGCGTGGCCAGGGTGTCGGGATCGAGGCCGTCGAGGTCGACGCCCTGTGACTCGGCGAGCTGCACCACCTCGCCGACGAGCTCGTGGGCCTCGCGGAAGGGGACGCCGCGCAGCACGAGCTCCTCGGCCAGGTCGGTGGCCAGGGCGAAGCCCCCCACCGATGCCGCGGCGAGACGGTCGCGGTCGAAGGTGAGGCTGGCGACCGTGCCGGTGATGGCGGGCAGGGTGAGCCGCAGGGTGGCGATCGCGTCGAAGATCGGCTCCTTGTCCTCCTGCAGATCCCGGTCGTAGGTCAACGGCAGCGCCTTGACGGTGGTCAGCAGCGCGACCAGGTCGCCGATCACCCGGCCGGTCTTGCCGCGGACCAGCTCGGCGATGTCGGGGTTGCGCTTCTGGGGCATGATCGAGGAGCCGGTGGAGAAGGCGTCACCGACCCGCGCGAAGGCGAACTCCGAGGTGGCCCACAGCACGATCTCCTCCCCCAGCCGGCTGAGCGTGACCGCCAGGATCGCCGCGGCGCCCAGCACCTCGAGGGCGAAGTCCCGGGAGGCGACCGCATCCATCGAGTTGGGTGCGACACCGTCGAAGCCGAGGTGGTCGGCGTAGGCCTCAGGATCCAGGCCGAGCGTCTGTCCCGCCAGCGCCCCCGACGCCAGCGTCGAGGTGTTGAGGCGGGCACGGGCGTCGCGGAACCTGCCCGCGTCCCGGTCCAGCATCCACACGTAGGCGAGCAGGTGGTGGCTGAGCAGCACCGGCTGTCCGCGCTGCAGGTGGGTGTAGCCGGGAGCGTGCCACCCGAGGTGGGCCTCGGCCTGGTCGACGAACGCCTGCTGGAGCCCGCCGATCAGGGTGACCACCTCGTCGCAGGCGTCGCGGGTCCACAGCTTGAGATCGCTGGCGATCTGATCGTTGCGCGAGCGGCCCGCCCGCAGCTTGCCACCGAGCGCGCCGAGCTCCTCGACCAGCCACCGCTCGATGGCACCGTGGACGTCCTCGTCGGTGTCGAGGAACACGAAGGCGTCGCGTGCGAACAGCACGGCGCAGCGCTCCAGCGCGGACAGCAGCTGGTCACGCTCCGCGTCGTCGAGGACCCCGATGCGGTGGAGCTCGTGGACGTGGGCAGAGGAGCCCGCCAGGTCCTGGCGCCACAGGTGCCGGTCGAAGCCGGTCGAGACCCCGAGCGCCCACGCCGCCTCGTCGGGTCCGACGGCGAACCGGCCGCCCCACAATCGACCGGCGCCGGTGGCACCGGGGGGTTGGTCCTCGGTCATCGCGTCCTCCTGCGCTCACCTGCACGGTAGGTGGGGTGCCGCGCCGGCCGCCGGTGGCCGGATCGCGACACCGAGGTCGCCACGTGGGCGAACCGGGGAGCCCAGCCGGCCAGAGTTGGCCGGGTTGCGACCCCGGAGCCGGCACGAGGCCTGCCTGCGACCCCGGGACCGGCACCCGGTGGCCGGGTTGTGACCCCGGAGCCGGCACGTGGACGGGCCGGTGCACCCGGCCCGCCACCGCCGGCCCGGATCAGAGCCGGTCGCCCTGGGCCTGCACCTTGGCGGCCCAGGTCTTCAGCGGCAGGCCCCAGAGCTTGACGAAGCCCTCGGCGAGCGTCTGGTCGAACTGGTCCTCGGCGTCGTAGGTCGCCATCTCGTAGGTGTACAGGCCGTGGCTCTCGCTCCGGCGGCCGACCACGGTGGCCGAGCCCTTGTAGAGCTGGACGCGGACCTCACCGGTGACGTAGCGGTTGGCCTCGTCGATGAAGGCGTCGAGGGCCTTCTTCAGCGGCCCCCACCACAACCCGTTGTAGATCAGCTGGGCGTAGCGGCCCTCCTCGACCCGCTTGTGGTCGGCGAGTTCCTGCTCCAGACACAGGTCCTCGAGGTCGCGGTGCGCGGCGATCAGGGTGATCGCACCGGGGCACTCGTAGATCTCGCGGCTCTTGATGCCGACGAGGCGGTCCTCGATCATGTCGATCCGGCCGACCCCGTGGGCGCCGGCGCGGGCGTCGATCTCCGCGACCAGCTCCGCCAGCGGCAGCCGGCGTCCGTCGAGCGAGACGGGCAGACCGTGCTCGAAGGCGATCACGACCTCCTCGGGCTCGTCGGGAGCGTCCTTGGTCGACACGGTGCGCTCGTAGACGTCCTCGGGCGGCGCGGCCCAGGGATCCTCGAGGATCCCGCACTCCGCGGTGCGGCCCCAGGCGTTCTCGTCGATCGAGTAGGGGCTCTTCTTGGTCATCGACGGGATCGGGATACCCCGCTCGGCGGCGTAGTCGATCGCGGCGTCGCGGGTCAGGGCCCACTCGCGGATCGGCGCCATGCCCTCGAGCTCGGGGGCCAGGCACATCGCACCGACCTCGAAGCGGACCTGGTCGTTGCCCTTGCCGGTGGAACCGTGGGCGATACCGACCGCGCCGGTGGCCCGGGCGGTCTCGACCAGGTGCTTGACGATCAGCGGGCGCGAGAGGGCGGAGACCAGGGGGTACTTGCCCATGTACATCGCGTTGGCCTTGAGGGCCGGGGCGATGAAGTCGGTGGCGAACTCGTCACGTGCGTCGACGACGACCGCTTCGACCGCGCCGCAGTCCAGGGCCCGCTGCTTGATCTCGTCGAGGTCGTCGATGCCCTGGCCGACATCGACGGCGCAGGCGATCACCTCGACGCCCTTGTGCTCGCGCATCCACTGGATGGCGACGGAGGTGTCCAGGCCGCCGGAGTAGGCGAGGACGACGCGGGGACGGGTACCGGCGTTCGCCGGCGGCGCGGCGGGGGACGTGCTCATGGGAGCTCCTCAGGTGCTGGGGACGGATCGGGGTCGGGGTCGGGGTCGTGGCTGGGTCGTGGCTGGGTCGTGGCTTCGTCGGGGTCGTGGCGGGGTCGTGGCGGGGTCGGGGTCGGTCGGATCGGCGGGTCGGTCGGATCGGGGGGTCGGTCACGGTCGGGCGCGGTGACCGGGCACCGGTCGGCTCAGGTCGGCTCAGGTCAGGTCAGTCCGGCGCGGCGCCGCAGCCTGGCCGCCAGCTCCCTGCCGGTCATCCCCTCCTCGGCGACCACCAGGACCGTGTCGTCCCCGGAGACGGTGGCGATCACGTGGTCGAGTTCGGCGAGGTCGATCGCCGAGGCGACCGGGTGGGCGCAGGCCGGGGGGGTCCGCAGGACGGCGAGGTTGCCGCTGGCCGTGACGTGGGTGACGAAGCGCTGCAGGGTGTCGTCGAGCCGCTGCCGGGCGGAGGACGGACCGGGGTCGGCTGCCAGGCGGTACACCAGGGTGCCGTCGGCCCCGCGGACCTTGACCGCGCCGAGCTCACCGAGATCGCGGCTGACGGTGGCCTCGTGGACCTCGATGCCGGCGCTGGCCAACGCCGCTACGACCTCGATCTGCGAGTGCAGGTCGAGGTCGGTCAGCAGCTGCCGGAGCCGCTGCTGGCGGTGGGTCTTGTCGGCCATGGGCTGGGCGTCCTCGAGGCGGTGGCGGATCGGCGGAGCGGTGGCGGATCGGCGAAGCGGTGGCGGATCGGCGGAGCGGTCGCGGCGCGTCAGCGCCCGGCGAGCAGCCGGACCAGCAGGGCCTTCTGGGCGTGGAGACGGTTCTCGGCCTGGTCGAAGACCCGCGACGCCGGGCCGTCGATGACCTCGGCCGCGACCTCCTCACCGCGGTGGGCCGGCAGGCAGTGCAGGAACACCGCGTCATCAGCGGCATGGGCGAACAGCTCGGCCGTCACCCGGTAGGGGTCGAAGACGGCGAGCCGGGCCTCGGCCTCCGCCTCCTGACCCATCGAGGCCCACACATCGGTGTAGACGGCATGGGCCCCCGTGACGGCGGCGACGGCGTCGGTGGTGACCACCACCTCGGTCCCGCTGACGGCCGCCAGCTCCCGGGCCCGGGCGACGATGGCGTCGTCGGGCTCGTAGCCGTCCGGGTGGGCGATGCGGACCTCGACGCCGGCGAGCGCGCCGGCCAGCAGTAGCGAGTGGGCGACGTTGTTGCCGTCACCGACGTAGGTGAGCACGCTGCCGGCGAGCTCACCGCCGCGAGCGGCCCGCAGGGTCTGCAGGTCCGCGAGCGCCTGGCAGGGATGCTCGAGGTCGGTCAGGGCGTTGACCACCGGCACCGTGGCGTTCGCGGCCAGTTCGACGATGCGGTCCTGACCGAAGGTGCGGATGACGATGGCGTGGACGAAGCGCGACAGCACCGCGGCCGTGTCGGCGATCGTCTCACCGCGCCCGAGCTGGAGCTCGGCCGAGGACAGCGGCAGGGGGTGGCCACCGAGCTCGGCGACCGCGACCTGGAACGACACGCGCGTGCGGGTGGAGGGCTTCTCGAACACCAGCGCCACGGTGCGTCCGGCCAATGCCTGATCGTGGGAGCCGGCCCCGCCAGAGGCCCCGCCAGAGGCGCGGTCGGCGGCGAGACGATCGGCGAGGTCGAGCAGGTCGATGAGCTGGTCGGCGTCGAGATCGTCGACGCCGAGGAAGTGCGGCGGGAACGCAGCCACTTCAGCCTCCGGGGGTGGTGGTCCGTCAGTCGGTCGTGTGGTGGGCGGCCACCGCCGTCAGCGCCTCGGCGATGACGCCCACGGCGGCGTCGATCTCCTCGCGGCTGACGGTCAACGGTGGCGCCAAGCGCAGCACGTCGGCGGCGACGGCGTTGACGACGAGGTGGCGCTCGCGGCACGCCGCCTCCAGCTCCGCGGCCAGCGGGGCGTCCAGCTCCAGGCCGAGCAGCAGCCCCCGGCCGCGCACGCCGGTGGCCAGCGGTGCCGCGCCGATCAACCCCTGGAGGCCGGCGCGCAGCCGCCGGCTGCGGGTCGCCGCCTGCTCCAGCAGGCCCTGGTCGCGGATCGTGTCGATCACGGCGATGGCCGCCGCGCAGGTGACCGGGTTGCCGCCGAAGGTGGTCGCGTGGTCGCCGGGCCCGAGCACCTCGGCGGCGGCGCCGTGGGCGATGCAGGCCCCGATCGGCAGCCCGTTGGCCAGGGCCTTGGCGACCGTGATCACATCGGGCACGACGTCGGTGTCCTGGAAGGCGAACCAGGGACCGGTGCGCCCCATGCCGGTCTGCACCTCGTCGACGACGAGCAGCGCCCCGTGGGCATCGCAGGCCGCACGGGCGGCGGCGAGCACCGCCGGCTCGACGGCCCGCACCCCGCCCTCGCCCTGGACGACCTCGAGCAGCACCGCGCACGTGTCGTCACCGACCGCCGCGGTGAGCGCATCGGGGTCGTCGTGGGCGACGTGGTCGACGAACCCGGCCAGCGGCGCGAAGGGGACGTGCTTTGCCGGCTGCCCCGTCGCCTCCAGGGTGGCCAGGGTGCGGCCGTGGAAGGAGCCCTCCAGGGCCACGATGCGGACCTTGTCGGGGTGCTGCTGCTTGCCGTGACGTCGCGCGAGCTTGATCGCCGCCTCGTTGGCGGTGGCGCCACACTGGGCGAAGAACACACGTGCATCCGCCCAGCCGGTCACCTCGGCGAGCCGCTCCGCGAGCGTGACGGCCGGCTCGGTGAGGAACAGGTTGGAGGTGTGCACCAGCGTGGCGCTCTGCCGGGCCACCGCGTCGGTGACCGCCGGATGGGCGTGGCCCAGGCTCGTGACCGCCAGACCCGACAGGAAGTCGAGCCAGGGCTCCTCGTCGGCATCGAAGAGCACGGTGCCCTGCCCGCGGACGAAGACCGCTCTGGGCGGGCCGTAGGTCGCCATCAGGTGCGCATCGGCCCGCGTGCGCAGGTCGGAGCCGGTGTCGGTCGCCGTCATGCCGCGCCTCCTGTCGGACGCGCCATGGCGGCGCCGGACCGGGCCGGTATCGAGGGGGTCACCATCGTGCCGACACCCTCGTCGGTGAAGATCTCGATCAGCACGGCGTGCAGGACGCGGCCGTCGAGGATGTGCGCCTGGGGCAGCCCGTCGCGGATCGCCGCGACGATCGAGCGCACCTTGGGCCGCATGCCCTCGTGGAGCTCGTCGTCGTCCAGCATCGACGCCAGCCGGTCGACCCCGACCTCGCTCACCAGGGCCTGCTTGTCCGGATCACCGAAGTCGAGGTAGAGGCCGGGGACGTCGGTGAGGTAGACGAGCTTGGAGGCGCCGAGCGCCGCGGCGATCGCACCGGCCGCCAGATCGGCGTTGACGTTGCGCTCCACCCCGTCGGCGTCCCGCCCGACGGTGGCGACCACCGGCAGGAACCCGTCGTTCAGCAGCTCGTCGAGGTAGCGGGTGTCGACCCGCTCCACCTCGCCGACGAACCCGAGGTCCTCGCCGGCCGGGCCCACCGCGGGACGCACCTGCAGGAGGCCCGCGTCGGTGCCGGCGACCCCGACCCCCGGACCACCGGCCTCGGTGACCAGGGTGACGACCTCGGGGTTGACCTTGCCGAGCAGGGCCATGCGGACCACGTCCATCATCGCGGCGTCGGTGACCCTGAGCCCACCGACGAAGCGGGAGGCGACCCCGAGCGCGGTGGCCAGCTCGCTGATCTGCGGCCCGCCGCCGTGGACGATCACGGGTCTGAGGCCGACGAAGTGCAGCAGGGCGACGTCGGCGGCGAAGGAGCGCTTGAGGTGCTCGTCGACCATGGCGTTGCCGCCGTACTTGATCACGATCGTCTGGCCGTGGAAGCGGGTGATCCACGGCAGCGCCTCGCGCAGGACCGCGGCCTTCTCCTGCGCGGCCTCGACGCGCTCGGTCGAGACGTGGTCGGCCGTGGTGATCCGCCGGCCCCCGATCCTCGGGGTGACGGTCCTGGACTCGGACACGATCGGCTCCTGCTCGCGGCTCATGTCGTGTACTCGGCGTTGAAGCGGACGTACTCCGGGGTCAGGTCGCAGGTCAGCATCGTGGCCTGTGACTCGCCGGAGCCGACGTCGACGCCGAGCTCGACCAGCGGCCGGGCCATGGCCGCCGCTGCCTGGCCCCGATC
>JAWOCZ010000022.1:0-5419 GCA_046483565.1 Nitriliruptoraceae bacterium | reverse complement strand
ATCATCGACGCCGTCAAGAACACCCTGGACAAGACCCCGCCCGAGCTCGCGGCCGACATCATGGACAAGGGCATCGTGCTCACCGGTGGCGGTGGGATGCTCAAGGGCCTCGACGAGCGCCTCAAGCACGAGAGCGGCATGCCCATCCACACCACGGAGAACCCGCTGTCGTCGGTGGCGATCGGTTCGGGGAAGTGCCTCGAGGAGTTCGAGGCGCTGAAGAAGGTCCTGGTGTCGTCCTCGCGCCACTGACCGCGAGGGCCGCCCACCACGGGCGGTGGGGACGGCCCGCGAACCGCAGGCCGAGGTGGAGGAGCGGTGTTCCAGCGACGTCGAGCGCGGCTGCTGCTCGCGCTCCTCATCGCCGCTGCGATCGCGCTGGTCACGATCGACTTCCGCAGCGGCGAGGACGGGGGGCTCGACCGCCTGCGTGGGACGACCACGGCCGTCCTGCGTCCGATCCAGGACGGGGTCGGGGTGCTGGTCCGACCCTTCGGTGAGGGTGCGGCTGCCATCAGCGACCTGTTCTCGATCCGCTCGGACAACCGTGAGCTGCGGGAACGGGTGGCGGAGCTCGAGGAGCGCCGCCGCGTGTTCGACGACCTCGAGCGCGAGAACGCCGAGCTGCGTGCCCTGCTGGCCATCGCAGATCGGACCGAGCTGGACACGATCGCCGCACGCGTCGTCGCGCTGGCCCCGTCCAACTTCGAGTGGACGATCACGATCGACGTCGGGTCCGACGACGGGGTGGAACGGGACATGCCCGTCATCGACGGCAACGGGCTGGTGGGACGGGTGATCCAGGTCACCGGGGAGGCCTCCCGGGTCCTGCTGGCCATCGATCCGAGCTTCTCCGCGGCGGCGCGCAGCGCCCGCGACGGCGAGGTGGGGGTCCTCGACGGCCGCGGGGGTGATCCGATGGACTTCCGGTTGCTCGATCCGGCGGCGGTGGTGGAGGTCGGCGACGCGATCACGACCTCGAGCTACCAGGGCGGGGTGTTCCCGGCCGGCATCCCGATCGGCACCGTCTCGCAGGTGGCCGAGGGCGGCTCGCCCCTGACCCGCGAGGTGCAGGTCAACCCCTACGTCGACTTCACCCGGCTCCAGCACGTCCTCGTCGTGTCCAGCACCGGCGTCGACGACATCCCGCCCTTCGAGGGCAGCGAGGGCCTCGAGTTCCGGCGTCCGCCCGTCCCGCCGCTGCTCGACCCGCAGGGCCCGGCACCGGAGGACCCCGACACCGAGGCGGACGGGGCGGCCGACGACGACGCCGAGGCCGACGGGGAGGCCGACGACGACGCCGGGGCGGATGGGGCGGCCGACGACGATCCGCAGGCGCTCGGTGCGCCGGCCGCCGGCCGGCGTGCCCCTGCAGCCCCGTGATCGCCCGCGCACTCGTCGTGGCGCTGCTCCTGCTGGCGGCCGTCGTGCTCGAGACCGCCCTCTTCGGTGCGCTGACGCTGTTCGGCTTCCGCCCCGATCTGCTGCTGCTGGTGACGGCCGCGATCGCCAGCCGGGACGGCCCGTTGACCGGCGTGCGCGTCGGTGCGATGGCCGGTCTGCTCGGCGACCTCCTCCTGAGTTCCTCGCCGGTCGGACTCGGGGTCCTCGTCTACGGCGTGGTCGGTGCCCTGGTCGGGTGGTCGCGGCCCTACTTCGCCCCCACCTCGGTGACGGCGCCGCTGCTGCTGGTCGGCGCAGCCTCCTTGCTGGGGACAGCGGGCTACGGCGTCCTGACCTCGCTCCTGGCCGATCAGCGGATCGGCGCGCCGCTCGTGCTCCAGGGCGCGATCGCCGTCGGCCTGTACAACACGCTCCTCGCGCCGGTGGTCATGGTGCTGGTCCGCCGCCTCAGCGAGGCGTTCCCGCTGCGCGGTGCCGGGATCGAGTGAGCCGGCTGTCACGTCGGATGCGGCTGGTACCGTCGGATCGTGCGATCCCGGGGGACGCTGGTCCTGCTCTGCCGACAGCCCGAGCCCCGGGGCGACACCCCGCCGGCCGCCGCGGCCGTGCGGCCGGCCCCGACCCTCCCACGCCTCGCCCCCTCGCCGATCAGGCCCGAGCCACAAGGGTCCCACCACACCATGGCGATCCCCTCGTCGGAGTCCTCCTCCATCCTGCGGCTGACCTTCCTGGCGGTCACGGTCATCGCGCTGTTCGTGGCGTTGTTCGCCCGACTCTGGTTCCTGCAGGTCATGGCCGGGGACCGCTACGTCGAGTTGGCCGACAGCAACCGTCTGCGAACCGTGATCACGGAGGCGCCTCGCGGTGAGATCCTGACCGCGGACGGCCAGGAGCTGGTCCGCAACCGACCGGCGTTGACGATCTCGGCGGATCGCCAGGTGCTGCTCGACGTGGCCGGCGAGCCGATCGACGAGGAGGCCGAGCGCGTCATCGGGCGGCTCGCGGTCCTGCTCGAGCTCGAGGTCGACGAGGTCCTCGACCGCCTCGCCAGCCAGCGGCGCAGTCCCTTCCGGCCGGTGCCGATCGCCGTCGACGTGAGCCCGGAGATCGTCTTCGCCGTGCAGGAGCAGCGCGAGCTGTTCCCCGGGGTGGTCCCCGAGACGTTGCCCGTGCGCGAGTACCCCCAGGGCACCACGGCGGCGCACCTCGTCGGCTACATCGGTGAGATCTCCCAGTCCGAGCTGCTGCGGGCGGAGTTCACCGACTACCGCGCCGGGGACCTGGTGGGACGCTCGGGGCTCGAGCAGAGCTACGAGAGCGACCTGCGGGGGGTGGCGGGCCAACGACGTCTGGTGGTCAACGCCCGTGGCGACGTCCTGGACGTCCAGAGCGACCGCGAACCGGTCCAGGGCGCCGATCTGGTCACCACCATCGATCTCGACCTGCAGGTGGCGACCGAGCAGCTGCTCGAGGACGGCATCCTCGCCAGCCGCCAGATCCGGCGAGACGATGGGGAGCTCCTGCCCTCCACCGCCGGATCGGCGGTCGTGCTCGACGTCCGTACCGGCGCGGTGCTCGCCATGGCCTCCTACCCGAGCTACGACCCCCGGGAGTTCGTCGGGGGCGTCAGCCAGGCGTACTTCGACCTGCTCGGCGATCCCGAGAACGAGCGTCCGCTGGTCAACCGCGCCATCACCGGGCTGTACCCGCCGGGCTCGGTGTTCAAGACCGCCTCGGGAGCCGCCTGGGTCGAGGCGGGGTTGGTGACCCCGCGCAGCACCGTGGAGTGCGCGCCGGCCTTCGAGCTCGGTGGCAACACGTTCCGGAACTGGAACCGAGGGGTGAACGAGGGGCCGATGGACCTCTCGGACGCCATCACCCGGTCCTGCGATACCTACTTCTACGAGCTGGCCTTCGATCAGTGGCTACGCGAGGAGAACAGCGAGGAACCCGACGAGGTCCTGATCCGCGTCGCCGAGCGCTTCGGGTTCGGGGTCCCCACCGGCATCGACCTGCCGGGCGAGCAGGCGGGCCGGGTGCCCGGCCGGCAGTGGCGCTACGACTACTGGGTCGCCAACCGCGGCAACTACTGTCAGCAGGCGGATCTGGCGACCCCGGGCACCTACGCCCAGGAGCTCTACAGCGATCTGTGCCGGTTCGGCGCCGCGTGGCGAGGTGGGGACGCGGTCAACAGCTCCATCGGCCAGGGTGACGTGCTGTCCACCCCGCTCCAGGTCGCGGCCTCCTACCAGGCGATCGCCAACGACGGGGTGATGCTGCGACCCCACGTGGGAGCCCGGATCCTCGCTCCGGATGGCACCTCGGAACGCGAGATCGCCCCGGAGGTGATCGGGGACCTCGGCGTCGACGATCGGACACTCGCGGCACTGCAGGAGGGCTTGAACCGCGTGGTGATGACGGATCGGGGGACCGGCAGCTCCGCCTTCAGCGGGTTCCCGCTCGACGAGATCCCGGTGGCCGGCAAGACCGGGACCGCCGAGATCCGGCCACGGGTGCCCTACGCCTGGTTCGCCGGTTACGCCCCGGCCGACGATCCGGAGATCGTGGTCGTGGTCAACGTCGAGCAGGGGGGCGGTGGCTCGCAGACCGCGGCGCCGATCGTGCGCAACATCATGGCCCACCACTTCGACATCGTCGTGGCGGACGAGGCCGAGTTCGAAGCGGGCGAGGAGATCCTCGACTGAGACGCTGACGGCAGGCACCGGCGGTGGCGATCGCGCCACCACACACGGACAGGAGGTGAGGCAGATGGACGTCGGGTACCGCCAGGACCCCGACCAACGCCGGGCGCGCCAGCACGTCCAGTCGCGGTGGATGGAGGTCTACGACCCGGTCCGCCACCTCGATCCGGTCCTCGTGCTCACCGCGCTGGCCCTGACCGTCATCGGCCTCGTGGCCATCTACAGCGCGAAGCTCGTGGCCCTGACCTCCCAGGGCCTACCGACCAGCCTGTACGTCACCCGCCAGCTGCTGGCGCTGGCCATCGGGATCGTGGTCATGGTGGTCATCGCCGTGATCGACTACCGCCACGTGCGCATCTACGCGCCGTTGGCCTACGTGGTCTCGGTCGTCCTGCTGGGCGCCGTGCTGTCCCCGGCCGGTACCGCGTTCGGCGGTGCGCAGCGCTGGATCGTTATCGGTGGGTTCCAGCTGCAACCCTCGGAGCTCGCGAAGCTGGCCGTGCTGGTCACGGTCGCTGCCATACTCCACGAGGCGGAGGGCAGACCGGGCCCCGGCGTGCTCCTCGGTGCCCTGGTCGTGACCCTGGTTCCCGCGGTGCTGGTGTTCCTCCAGCCGGACTTCGGGACCTCGCTGGTGTTCGTGTGGACGGGCGCGGTGCTCTTCCTGCTCGGAGGCGTGCAGGCCCGCTACCTCGCTGCGCTCGCCGGCGGCGCGGTGATCGCTGCGATCGTCGCCTTCCAGAGCGGGCTGATCCAGGCCTACCAGCTGTCGCGACTGACCGCGTTCCTCAACGCCGGTGACGCCTCCGCCACGCAGACCGCCGCCTTCCAGACCCGGCAGTCGCTGATCGCGGTGGGTTCGGGACAGTTCGCCGGCAAGGGGCTGTTCGAGGGCACCCAGACCTCGCTGTCGTACGTGCCCGAGAACCACACCGACTTCATCTTCACCGTGATCGCCGAGGAGTTCGGCTTCGTCGGCTCCAGTGTGGTGCTCGGGCTCCTGCTGCTCCTGGTGTGGCGCGGTCTACGGATCGCGATCCTGGCCAAGGACGTCTTCGGCATGCTCGTGGCCGGTGGCATCGTCGCGATCCTGACGCTCCAGGTCTTCGTCAACGTCGGGATGACGATCGGCATCATGCCGGTGACCGGGCTGCCGCTGCCCTTCGTCAGCTACGGCGGGACGTCACTGATCGTCTGGTTCGCCATGATCGGCCTGCTGCTCAACGTCCACATGCGGCGGTTCTGACCCCGCACGGCTGCGGTGACGGCAGCCGGGGTGCCGTGGCCGCCCCGCCGGCACCCCCGGTTCCCCG
>JAWOCZ010000123.1:0-11885 GCA_046483565.1 Nitriliruptoraceae bacterium | reverse complement strand
CGGGCCGTCGGCCGGAAGGGCTCGCCGTAGCGCACCGTGACGACGGCGCCGCGGGTCGGTCGTGCCGGTCTGCCCTTGGTCAGGAGCCGCTGCGATCCCCACAGGGCCACCGGCACGATGGGCGCCTGAGCACGGTCGGCCAGGCGGACGACGCCGCTCTTGCCCCGGCGCGGGACGAACGAGGGGCTGATCGTGCCCTCGGGGTGGAGTCCGACGATCCCGCCGTCCTCGAGCACCGCCTGTGCGGCGGCGGCCGCCTGCATCGGATCCCCGTGCACGTCGACCGGGATCTGGCCCAGCCGTCGGAGCAGGAACCCGGTCACCGGGTTGCGGAAGAAGTCCTCCCGGGCGAGGAAGCGCACCTCCCTCCGCGGCGCGGGAGGCGCGAGCACCACGAAGGCGAAGTCGAGGTAGCCGATGTGGTTGCTGGCCAGCACGACGGGACCGGTCACGGGGATGTGCTCGGCCCCGTGCACGCGCAGGTCGACACCCAGCCCCCGGAACCCAGCGAGGAACAGCGAGGAGCCGAAGCGGTACAGGGCAGACACCAGGACCTCCCGCTCGGATGCCGGGAGGCTAGTCCACCACCGGTGTGCGCTCGGGTGCGGCCCCCCACCGGCCGGCCCGGGTCGCTCAACGCACGCTGCAGGAACGTGGCGAGCTCCTCGACGAGCGGGAGGAAGGGTGAGATGGCGCGGTGACCGGCTCCGGGAACCAGCCGCAGCCGCGCCGTGCCGCCGGCGGCATCGACGAGGCGAGCCGCATCACGTGGTGGCACCGTGGTGTCGTCGTCGCCGTGGAGCACCACCACCGGCGCGGCGATCCCACGGATCGTGTTGATCGGAGCGAAGGCATCGAACCGGTGACCGATCGTGTCCTCGATCGTGACGAGCACGCGGGTGGCGAACGACGCCGGTGCCGAGCGCAGCCCGCGCGAGGAACGGATCAGCTCCGCCGGGTGGGCCATGGCCGCGATGGCGACGACCGCCGCGAGGTGCGGATCGCGCGATGCCGCCAGGAGGCAGGCCCCCGCACCGACCGAGTGGCCGATGACGCCGATGCGGTCGGGATCGATCCGGGGGTCGGCGCGCAGCCAGCCGACCGCGGCCTCCAGGTCCTCCGCGAAGCGCGGCATGGACATGAAGTCCACCGCATCGCTGCGACCGTGCCCGCGCACGTCGATGAGGAGCACGGACACCCCGGCGGCCACCAGGCCCGGTGCGGCCGGCAGCAGATCGCTGGCCGCGCTGCCCCAGCCGTGGAGGACGACCACCGCCACGCCTGGCTCCCCGCCGCCGGGCGCGGCGGGGAGGAACCAGCCGCGCAGCGCGGTGCCGTCCACCGCCGTGAGCTCCACGTCCTCGGCGGTCAACTCCAGCTCGGCCGGCGTGGGGTTCGTCGGCGTCGGTGGGATGCGGTAGACCCTGAGCAACAACCAGCGCAACATGCCGGCAACGCTACCGACCACCGGAGCTCCCGTGACCACCAGCGATCCCGACCCCGTCCCCCGAACGCTGACCGGCGCGCTGCCAGCGTTGGTCACGCCGCTGACCGATCCGACCACACTGGACCTCGAAGCTGTCGCCGCACTGGTCCGGCGGGCACTGTCCGACGGGGCCAGCGGGGTGCTGGTCGCCGGATCCACCGGTGAGGGGAGCCTGCTCGCCCCCGACCAGCGTGCGGCCGTCACCGCACTGGCACGTGACGCGATCGATGCGCTGCCCGACGATGACGTGGCGAGGGCGGTGACCCGCGGCTCGGCGGCGCAGACCCGCCGACCGGTGCTCGTGGCCGGCGCCTCGGGTCCGGGCCTTGCGAGCCTGCAGGCCGATGTCGCCCGGCTGGCGGCGGCCGGGGCCGATCTGGTGCTGGTCCTGCCGCCGAGCGTCCAGCCGCTCACACCCGACGAGCTCAGCGACCTCCACCTCGCGGTCGCCGACGCTTGCGAGCTTCCCACCCTCCTCTACCACATCCCGCAGCTGACCGGTTCCTCGCTCACCCCGTCCCACGTGCAGCGGCTGGCGCGCCACGACCGGATCGTCGGGATGAAGGACTCCTCGCCGCAGGCGGACCGGCGGGCGGCGTTCGTCGCTGCGACCCGTCAGGTCGACGGGTTCTCCGTGCTCACGGGACACGCGCCGACGCTGGCAGCCGCGCTGGCTGCCGGGGTCGACGGGTCGATCACGGCGGTGGCCAACGTGCGGCTGCGCCAGGTCCTGGCCCTGCACCGGGCCGCGGCCGAGGGTGACGTCGCGGAGGTCGCGCGCCTGCAGGAGGCTCTGACGCGGTTGAGCCAGGGGATCGGCGAGGTCGGCGTCTCGGTGCCGGCCGTGCTCAAGGCCGTGCTGCAGTTCGATGGCGTGCTGGCCGAGCGCTGGTGCACCCCGCCCCTGCGCTCGGTAGCGCCCGGGCGTCTCGACCACGTCCGGACCGCGCTGCTGCGATGACCGGTGCTCCAGCGAGCCGGCCTCAGTGCGGCGCGACCCTGGCCAGTAGTTCCCGGACCAGGGCCTGCACCTGCCGTAGCTCGATCAGGAAGCCGTCATGGCCGTAGGGCGAACGGATCACGTGCGCTCGGTCGCCGGGCACCCCCAGCTGGTGGGCCAGGGCGTGCTGCTGGAGCAGCGGGTAGAGGCGGTCGCTGTCCACGCCCGCCACCAGCACCTCGGCGTCCACGCGTGAGAGCGCTGCCGTCACGCCGCCGCGGCCGCGGCCGACGTCGTGATCGTTCATCGCCCGCGTGAGCAACACGTAGCTGGCGGCGTCGAAGCGGGTGGTCAGCTTCACCCCGTGGTGGTCGAGGTAGGACTCCACGGCGTAGCGCCCGCCGGCCATCGGGTCCTCGCCCTCCTGCGGCTCCCGGCCGAACCGCAGCCCCAGCTCCTCGCGGCTGCGGTAGCTCCAGTGCGCCAGCCGACGGGCCAGGGCCAGCCCCTTGTGTGGTCCCGGGGTGGCGGGATCCTCGTGGGCGGCCAGGAGGTAGTCACCGCCGAGGTAGTGCGGGTCCTCCTCGATGGCACGGATCTGGAGTGACTGCAGCGCGATCTGGTCGGCGGTCGCGGTGGCGGAGACGGCCAGGGGCGCGATCGCGCGCACCCGGTCGGGTTCGGACACCCCCCACTCGAGCACCCGCATCGCCCCCATCGACCCGCCGATCACCGCGGCCCAGGCGTCGATCCCGAGGTGATCGGTGAGCGCCACCTCGGCGGCCACCTGGTCCCGGATCGTGAGGTGCGGGAAGCGCGACGCCCACGGTCTGCCATCGGGTGCCGGGGACGACGGACCGGTCGATCCCTGGCAGCCACCGAGCATGTTGGGCGCCACGACGAACCACCGGTCGGTGTCCAGGGGGCACCCCGGTCCGATGAGCCCCTGCCACCAGCCAGGGGTGGGGTGGCCGGGCTCCACCTCCCCGACGACGTGGCTGTCGCCGGTCAGCGCGTGCAGGACGAGTACCGCGTTGTCGCGCCGGGGGCTGAGTGCACCCCAGGTCTCGTAGGCGAGACGCACGTCGGGGATGGTCCCCCCGAGCTCCAGGGGGATGTCCCCGACCGCGGCGAAGCGACGGCGCCCGATCGGGTCGCCGTCGCGCCAGGCACCGGTCGCGCGGGGGGCCGTCACCGCCAGGGCACCGCGCTCACGTCGCGACCGCCGTGAAGCCCGACGTCAGGTCGGCGATCAGGTCATCGACGCCCTCGAGTCCCACGGACAGCCGCACCAGTCCGGGGGTGACCCCGGTGCTGAGCTGCTGCTCCGGGGTGAGTTGCGAGTGGGTGGTGGAGGCCGGGTGGATGATGAGGCTGCGGACGTCGCCGATGTTGGCCAGGTGGCTGAACAGCTCCACGCCGTCGACGAAGCGCTTGCCGGCATCGACCCCACCGGGCAGCTCGAAGGACACGATCGCGCCAGCGCCCCTCGGTGCGTAGTGCTGTTGGGCAGCGTGCCAGCGGCTGGACGGGAGGCCGGCGTACCAGACCTGCTCGACCGCCTCGTGGTCCTGCAGCCACTCCGCGATCCGCTGCGCGTTGTCCACGTGGCGATCCATGCGCAGGCTGAGCGTCTCGATGCCCTGGAGCAGTAGGAAGGCGTTGTGTGGACTGAGCGCCGGACCGAGATCACGCAGCAGCTGGACGCGCAGCTTGATCGCGTAGGCCGCACCTGCGTTGCCGAGCGCCTCCCAGTAGTTGAGGCCGTGGTAGGAGGGATCCGGGGTGGTCAGGCCGGGGAAGCGGTCCGCCTGGGCACCGAAGTCGAAGCGGCCACCGTCGACCACGACCCCGGCGATCGCGGTGCCGTGCCCCCCGAGGAACTTCGTCGCCGAGTGGACGACGATGTCGGCGCCGTGCTCCAGCGGCCGGATCAGGTAGGGGGTGGCCACGGTGTTGTCGACGATCAGCGGCACACCGACCTCGTGTGCCACCTCGGCGACCGTGGCGATGTCGAGGATGTCGATCTTGGGGTTGCCGATCGACTCGCCGTAGAAGGCCTTGGTGTCGGGTCGGACCGCAGCCCGCCACGCCTCAGGGTCATCGGGGTCCTCGACGAAGGAGACCTCGATACCGAGCTTCGGCAGGGTGTAGCGGAACAGGTTGTAGGTCCCGCCGTACAGCGAGGCGGAGGACACGATGTGCGAGCCGGCCTCGGCCAGGTTCAGGACGGCCAGCGTCTCCGCGGCCTGCCCGGAGGCAACCGCCACCGCCGCGACCCCGCCCTCCAGCGAGGCGACCCGCTGCTCGACGACGTCGGTCGTCGGGTTCATGATGCGGGTGTAGATGTTGCCGGGCTCGGCCAGGCCGAACAGGTTGGCGGCCCGCTCGGTGTCCCCGAGGACGTAGGAGGTCGTCTGGTAGATGGGCGTGGCCCGGGAACCGGTCGTGGGGTCCGGGACGGCGCCGGCGTGGATCTGGCGCGTGTCGAAGGACCAGGTCGTGGGGTCTGCGGTCATGTCGATGCTCCTGCCTGCGGGCGGGGTGCGGTCCCGCTGCCCGGGGGCCGACGGGGCGTCGGCACCCAAGGTGCGGACGCGGGCGGACGCTAGGTCCCTGCAGGCCTGTGACGGCGCAGCGTAGTGACAACCGTGCGAACGCCGGCGCCGGGGGACGCCACGCTCAGCGTCCCGTCAGCCGATCCACCTCGGCCAACTCCTCGCTCGTCAGCCGCCACCCCGCAGCGGCGCTGTTGGCCTGGACCTGCTCCGGGCGGGTCGCGCCGGCGATCACCGAGGCCACCGGCCGCTGGCACGCCAGCCACGAGATCGCCAACTCGAGCAGGGTATGTCCGGCGTCGCCCGCGAAGGCCTCGAGCGCGGCCGCGGTCGCGAGCCGATCCTGGTCGATCCACTGCTCCCGGCGCTCCTGCGGCAGGGTGTTGAGGCGCCAGCCGGGGTCCTGCTCGTCCCCCGAGGTGTACTTGCCCGTCAGGAGCCCGGACTCCAGCGGGAAGAAGGGCAGCAGCGCGAGCCCGTGCCGTTCGACCGCCGGGAGGACGTCGTCCTCGATCCGGTCGCTCAACAGGCTCCAGTGGTCCTGGGCACACACGAAGCGGGCGCGCCCGGTCCGCGCTGCCGCCGCCTCGGCTTCGTCCGCCTGTTCCCCGCTGAGGTTCGAGTGGCCGATCTCACGCACCTTGCCGGCGGTCACCAGTTCGTCCAGCGCACCGAGCGTCTCCTCGATCGGGACCTCGGGGTCGGGGCGGTGCAGCTGGTAGAGGTCGAGGTGATCGCACCCGAGCCGACGCAGGCTGGCGTCGCAGGCGCTGTGGACGTACTCGGGACGGGCACCGGTGCGCTGCTCATCGAGCTCCATCCCGAACTTGGTCGCGACGACCACCTCGTCGCGATGCGAGCCGAGTGCACGACCGAGCAGCTCCTCCGACCCGCCACCACCGCCGTAGACGTCGGCGGTGTCGAACAGGGTGATGCCCACCTCCAACGCCGCATCGACGACCGACTGGGTCCCGGACGCATCGATCCGGCCGCCGAAGTTGTTGCAGCCGAGCCCGACGACCGAGACCTCCAGAGCGCCGATGTGTCGGGTCTCCACGGGGCGGTCCTTCCAGGTGGTGCGCCAGGTGGTGCGCCGGGTGGTGCGCCAGGTGGTGCGCGCGTCGCAGGGGCGTGATCACCCTCCGCGGCGCGGCGGGAGGGTCGTGCGGGAACGCGTGGACCCGATCGGATTCGAACCGACGACTTCTGCCATGCAAGGGCAGCGCTCTGCCAGGCTGAGCTACGGGCCCGTGCCGTCCGTGTCGCACGGGCGGACGGCTGCGTAGGGTAGGCCACCGGGGCACCGGCCAGGTTGCCATGCCGATCGACCCCGAAGGCCCGGGGGCCGGGCACACTCGTCACACCCACGGAGAGGCCAGCGTTGTCCCTCGATGTCGACCGGCTGTTGGATGCGCGTCCGGCGTGGGCCGAGCGTGCCCGCCAGCGGTCGCGGGCCGCGATCGCTGGCGACCCGGTCCGCCGGCGGCGCTGGCTGGCCGCCGTCGTCTTCGCCTGGCTGCTCGGGGACGCGATCGCGCCCCGCCATCAGGTCGCCCCGGTCCGCCGGCTGCTGCTCGTGATGATCGTGCTGGACAGCGTGGCGACCTACGTGTGGGTGGCCGCCGGGATCGCCGTGGAGGCCAACCCCCTGGTGGCGGCAGCGCTGGACACCTACGGCGTCGGTCCCGGCCTGCTGCTGCGCACGGTCTGGTCGGTGGCGCTGGTGCTCGCGCTGACCTGGCTGGCGGAGCGGCGGGCGTCGGTGCGGCCGGCGCTGGTGATCCCCTTGGTCGCGTTGGGGGCGGTGACGATCCTCCACGTCAGCGTGCTGGCCCAGTTCTGGTGGCAGGTCTGACGGTCCTGAGGGATCGGTGCCCGACCGTGGCCCGGTAGGGCCCAGCTCCTGGGCCCCGGCCCGGCTCCGATGCCCCATTAGGCTGCACGGCGGCGCGGCAGCCGAGCGCGAGGGGAGGCGGCAGTGGTGACCACGACGGCCCTCGACGGCGCCCGGATCGTGGTGACCGGTGACGCCGGTTCCCTTCGATCCCGCCTGCCCGGGGTGCGGGTGCGCCGCCTCGTGAGGTGTCCCCGTGCCGGTTGACGCGTCGCGCAGCGCGCCCGGCGCCGTGGTCGCGGCCGGGCACCAGGCCACGGTCGATGCCGCCCTCGAGGTGCTGCAGGACGGTGGCAACGCCTACGACGCCGCCGTCGCGGCCGGGTTCGCCGCGGCCGTCTCCGAGCCGTGTCTCTCGAGCCTCGGGGGTGGTGGCTTCCTGCTGGCACGCCCCGGCACCGGACCACCGGTGTTGTTCGACTTCTTCGTGGACACCCCGGGCCGCGGCCGCCCCGCCGGCACGCCGCCGCCGGAGCTGACGCCGACCACGGTGCGCTTCGGCAACGCCGAGCAGGTCTTCCACGTCGGTCACGGCTCCGTCGCGGTCCCCGGTTGCCTCCCGGGTTACCTGCACGTTCATCGCCGCCTCGGTCGACTCCCGCTGGCCCGTGTCGTGGCGCCGGCCCGGCGTCTGGCGGCTGCCGGTGTCCGCCTGGGTCCCGATCAGGCGGCGGTGGTGCGGCTGCTCGAGCCGATCTTCTCCCTGACCGCCGAGGCCCGCGCGTTCTTCGTGCCCGAGCAGCGCGCCTTCGCCGATGATGACGTCGTGCGCAACCCGGATCTGGCGCGGTTCCTGGACGCGATCGGTGACGGTGAGATCGACGGGTTCCACGACACCGCGCTCGCCCACTCCATAGCGGCGCACAGCCAGGCAGCGGGGGGCAGTCTGACCGTGGCGGACCTGGTCGACTACCAGGTGCAGGAGCGCACACCACTGACCTTCCGGCACGCCGGTGCCACCGTGCTGACGAACCCGGTGCCGTCCTACGGCGGGTCACTGATCGCGCGTGCACTGGCTCTGCTCGCCCGGGCGGGCCCGGCCCGTGTGCCCGGGTCGGCGGCGCGCCTGGCCCAGATCGCCGGTGCGCTCGCCGAGGTGACGGCCTTCCACGTCGCGACGGGGGTCGACGCCACCGAGCAGGGGGGCGAAGTGACGGCCCCCGGCAGCGCGGACACGCCGGTGACCGACGGTCACCCTGCGCCGGACGATGTGCCTCGGCCACGGACCGCACGCGGGACGACCCACGTCAGCGTCGCCGATGGACAGGGCAACCTCGCCGCCATGACGACGTCGAACGGCAGCGGCAGCGGTGTCACTCTCAGTGATACGGGGATCCTGGCGAACAACATCATGGGGGAGACCGACCTCCATCCCGGGGGCTTCCACCGGGCGCCTCCCGGCGTGCGGGTCGGTTCGATGATGGCGCCCACGATCCTGGAGCCGGACGGGGGAGCGGCGGTGGCGCTCGGCTCGGGCGGCAGCGAGCGGATCCGCAGTGCGCTGACCCAGGTCCTGGTCGGTCTGCTCGACGACCGGCAGCGCCTGGACGAGACCGTGCTCGCGCCGCGGCTGCACTGGGACGGCACGATGCTCCAGGTCGAGCCGGGGTTCGACGAAGCGGCGCTCGCCGAGCTCGAGCGCACCTGGGCGGTGAACCGGTGGGAGGTCGGCGACCTCTACTTCGGCGGGGTCAACGCCGTCAGCACCGACGGCGATGCCGTGGGTGATCCTCGCCGTGGCGGCCGCACGGGCCGGGTGGTGGCGCCCGCCCCCTGATCGGCTCGCCACCCGCGGTGGCGAGCCCGGGCACCGACAGCCCGGACGCGGACGTGGCACCCTGTACGGGCTCGGCGGACCACGCCGACCGGACCCGAGGGCCGACGTGCTCCTGTTGCTGATCCCCGTCGCTGCGATCGCCGTCGTGATCGGCCTCAACTTCGGGTGGCAGTGGGTCTTCGCGCCCCTGCTGGCCTACGTGCTGCTGCGGTGGTCCGTCGCGAGCCTGCGGGTCCTGGTCACCGACGCGAAGCACCTCGGCGAGGAGACGGACGACGCCTCCCCGGTTGGGGCTGATGAGCGCACGTTGTACTGGTGTGAGGAGTGTGGGGCAGAGCTTCTCCTGCTCATCCGAGGGACGGCACGAGCCCCGAGTCACTGCGGGCAACGGATGCATGAACGGACGGAGATCCGGAACTGACCGTATCCACGGTCACCCACAGGGCTGTGGAACCAGGCTGTGGAGAAGGCGAATGTCCGGACAACTTTTCCACATTCTCAGAACGAAAACGAACGGCAAGCGCGCGTTCGATGCATCCAGCGCTCGAAAAGCGTGAACGGGAGGTGACGGTCACCGCCACCTGGTGAGCAGGCCGAAACCCACGCTGAGCAGCAGGAACCCGACCAGCAAGCCCCAGTTCGACCCCGGCCAGATCCACCCACGGGTCACGTCCTGGACCCCTGGGAGGTACCCCAGCAGGATCACCAGGACGCCGACCACGAGCAGGGCCCCGCCGGCTGTGGGTAACCACGACGGCGAGGGATCCGGGTGGCGTTCGGGCGCGTGGGTCTGATGGGCGCGGGGGCGGTTGCGGCCGCCGCGACGGTGCTTGCTCTTGGGCATCAACATCCCTCGGTTCCGGTGGTGCACGCACACCGACCGTACCCCGCAGCCGGCCTGCAGGGGCCCCGCGGGGATCGGACCGCAGGACCGGGGGAGGGCCACGCGCGTCCCGGCCTCACCACGCTGTGTGCTCGTTACCCTCACGGGGCAGCACCGCACTGTCAGGCGGTGGTCGAGCGGAGTGGGAGACAACGCGTGACACGGGTGGTGCGGGGCGTCGGCTGGCTCCTGGTCGTCAGCGGCGCGGTGGTGCTCCTCTACGTGGTGTACCTGTTGTGGTTCACCGGCTTCGAGACCGAACGCGCGCAGCGTGACCTCGAGCAGAGCTGGGCGTTGACCGTGCCCGACACCCCGGTCGCCGGTGAGGTCGATGTCGCGGTCGAGGATGAGGAGATCGAGCTCGGCGATGCGGTCGCCGCGCTGTGGTTCGAGCGGGACGGCGAGCCGATCGTCAGCGACGAGCCCCTGTTCGTGGTCAGTGGCGCGACCCTCGAGCTGCTCCGCTCGGGACCGGGCCACTACCCGCTCTCGGACCGACCCGGCGGCGCGGGCAACCTCGCGATCGCGGGCCACCGCACCACCTACGGCGCACCGTTCTGGTCCGTCGATGAGCTCACGGAGGGTGACACGATCCACGTCGTCGACCGGCAGGGTCGGGAGTGGATCTACGGCTACCGCGAGCAACGGGTGGTGGCGCCGAACGCGGTCTGGGTCGTCGGAGAGGACCCGCTCGGCTCCGGTGCGCCGACGATCACCCTGACCACCTGCCACCCCCGTGGGAGCGCCGCGCAACGCCTGATCGTGTGGGGTGAGCTGCTGGGGGCACCGATCGCCTCGACCGCCACGGGCGCGACGCCGGAGGAGATCGTCGGCGAGGTGGAGGGATGAGCGGGTCAGCGCCACAGAAGGCCGGCGGCGGTGGCCGCCGGTGGCTGAAGGCCGTGCTGCTGACGCTGCTGATCGCCGTCGGCATCGTGGTGCTGTTCACATGGGTGTTCCCGTGGGTCGAGGAGCTCACCCAGGACCCCACCATCGGCGCTCAGCTGTTCCGGCTCCCGAGGTAGTCCGCGACCGCCTCCAACGATGCCGTCGCCTCCTCCGGTAGGCGCAGTTCGACGAGGGCGGCCCGCGCCGAGGAGATGCTGCGCCGGATCTGCTGCTCGGTGGCGGCACGGGCGCCGGAGCGTTCCAGCAGCTCCCGGATCCACCGTGCGGTCGCCGCGTCGAGCTCCGGGTGTCCGAGAGCGGCTTCCAGACGTCGCCGATCGGCGGGATCCGAACGTTGCGCGGCCTCCGCGATCAGGAGCGTGCGCTTGCCCTCGGCCAGATCCGAGGAGACGGACTTGCCCGTCGTGGCGGTGTCACCGAACACCCCGAGGAGGTCGTCGGTCAGCTGGAAGGCGCGGCCGAGCGGATCGCCGAAGGCGTGCAGCCCGGACAGCAGCTCTGCATCCGCTCCCGCCAGGATCGCGCCGAGCTCCAGGGGCCGTGCCACCGAGTACCGGCCGGATTTGAGCGTCGCGACCTGCAGTGCCAGTTCCCGGTCGGTGGTGCGCGCCGTCGCGGCGTGCAGGTCCAGCGCCTGGCCGACCATGACCTCCTCGCGCAGCACCGTGAACCGTCGGAAGGCGGCGAGCAGGACCTGGTCGGGGACCTGGCCGGACAGGAACAGCGCATCGGCCTGGACGAAGGCCAGGTCGCCGAGCAGGATCGCGACGGCGCGACCGTAGGCCTCCGGGTCGCCGCTCCACTGCTCGGTCCGGTGCCGCATCGCGAAGGCGTGGTGGACGCTGGCGCGACCTCGTCGTGTCGGCGCCTGGTCGATCACGTCGTCGTGGAGCAGCGCGCAGGTGTGCAGCAGTTCCAGGGCGAGCGCGGGTCCCTCGACAGCATGCAGCTGACGGCCTCCCGCCGCCTCGAAGCCGAGGAGCAGCAACGCCGGACGGATCCGCTTCCCGCCGGTCATGAAGGCGCGTAGCTCGGCGGTCAGTGGCGCCATGCTCGGATGGAGTCGGTCGATGTCCGGCAGCGCGGCGTCCAGGGCCGTCTCCAGCGCCGCGTCGACCCGGTGACGCAGCCGGGTCAGGACAGCAGGCTCGCCCGCCGGCGCGTGGGGCGGCTCGGGCGGTCCGGCGCTGGTGGTGATGGCGCGCTCCTGCTCGATGGCGCGTCACCGTACCGCCCACCCTCGGCGGCTAGGCTCGGACGGTCCAGGCAGGCGCGGCACGAGGAGGCGGTCACCGGTGTCCCGCCCTCCACCGCTCGCCGCGGTCGCCCGACCGTGGCTCCAGGCGTACCCACCGGGCGTCCCGGCCTCCTACCGCATCCCCGAGGTCCCGATCCCACGGCTGCTCGACGACGCCGTCCGGGACTTCCCGCAGGCCGT
>JAWOCZ010000048.1:0-43462 GCA_046483565.1 Nitriliruptoraceae bacterium | reverse complement strand
ATCAGCCCCTCGTTCGTCCCGCGCCGGGGCAAGAGCGGCGTCGTCCGCCTGGCCGACCGTGCTCAGGCGCCCATCGTGCCGGTGGCCCTGTGGGGATCGCAGCGGCTCCTGACCAAGGGCAGACCGGCACGACCGACCCGCGGCGCCGTCGTCACGGTGCGCTACGGCGAGCCCTTCCGGCCGACGGCCCGAACCTCCATCCTGCGGACCCGCGAGGTGATGCAGCGCATCACCGACGAGTTGCAGCGGGCCCAGGCCAGCTACCCCCAGCGTCCCGGCCCGGCGCCCGACGACTGGTGGCAGCCGGCCCATCTCGGTGGCTCCGCACCGACCCCCGAGGAGGCGGAGGCCGCGATCGCGGCGCAGAACCAGGCCCGGCGCCGTGCACGGCAGGCCGGTGGCGCCGGACAGCCGCCGGAGCGGGCGACGGACACGGCCGGTTGACACCACCACCGACGACCGACACGTGCGCTGAGCGCTCGGTCGAAGTGGGTTACCGCCCGATGTCCCTCGCAGGACGAACCCGCAGCGTCCATCCTGTGGATGAACCTGTGGGTCTGTGGATGTTCACGCGCATGGAACTCCACAGGTGGAACCACAGGCGTGGGGTTCTCACGTACGTCGTTGCCCGTGCGTCGACCGCCACGGGAGGAGCACCGGACCGATGACCTCACCACGAGCGGACGGGGACGTCTCGTCCCGACCGATCGTCGAGCTGCTGCAGCAGCTCGGCACCCACATGCACGCGGTCGGCAGCCGGTTCGCCGCCAGTGAGTCGCTGCACGCCACCGACGTCCAGGCCCTGTCCGCGCTGGCCATGGCCGGCGGCCACCTCGGAGCAGGTGAGCTCGCCCGCGCTCTCGAACTGTCGTCCGGCGCCACGACCCGTCTGATCGACCGGCTCGAACGGGTCGGACATGTGGCCCGCTCCACCGATCCGGCGGACCGGCGCCGGCGTGTGGTCGCGATCACGACCTCGGCCCAGGCCACCGCAGGGGAGTTCTTCGGCTCGCTCGCCCAGACGATCGAGGAGGTGCTCGCGCCGTACAGCCCGGAGGAACGGGAGGTGCTGCGCCGGTTCCTGATCGAGGTCACGACGGCGATGGAGGCGCACGGCCGCGGCTGACCACCCGACCGTTCTCCCGCTCGCGGCCACCGTGACGGTGGCCGGCCGCCCTGGCCGACCACCGCTGGCGGCACCTCGAGCTAGATGGAGCGGGGCTCCTCCCAGAGGGCCTCGTCGAGCTCCTGGTCGCGCTTCTTCTTCATCACGAACGCGGCGACAGCAGCACCGACGGCCAGGACCAGGGCGATCGGCCCCTTCTTGGAGCTCTTCTGCTGCTGCTCGCTGATCTCGTCGTTGAGATCGTCGATGCGCTCCGACGCCTGGGACTGGAGCTCCTTGCCCTTCTTCTCGGCCTTCTTGCGGAGACTGTCGGCCTCCTTCTCGAGCTTGTCGACCTTCTTGGCGATCTTCGACTTGCCCACGTGGTCCTCCTCGCTGCTGTTTCGTCCTCGGGACTGGCGGTCGGTCACGGGCGCAACCCGATGACCCCGACCTCTCCGCTGACCTTAGCGTTCGCTCGCCACCGCTCGCCCGACCAACGGGACGCCATCCGTCGGTGGCGCAGGGGACCATCGCCCCTTCAGGTGCTCACCGGGGCTCCCTATCGTCGTGGACGTTGGACCCGACTCGCTGTCGGTGGGTATCCGGAGGTGCGTGCATGAGCACGCCAGTCGCAGCACCCAGGACCAGGGTCAGCGTCCTGCCGGTCGCAGGCCTCGCCCAGCTGCTCGAGCTCCTGGCCGACGATGACTACGACGTCATCGGTCCGACGGTCAGGGACGGGGCCATCGTGCACGGCCCGGTCGGGGACGTCAGCGATCTCCCCCGGGGTTGGGGGGATGAACAGGCGCCCGGGACCTACCGGCTGGTGCGACGCGACGACGACGCGTACTTCGGCTTCGCGGTCGGCCCGTCCAGCGCGAAGCGCACCCTCTTCCCGCCGCGTCAACCGCTGTGGCGGGCCGAGTCCCGCGACGACGCCGACTTCGAGATCATCGAGGCCGAGCGCACCACACCGCGCCTGGCGTTGTTCGGTCTGCGCCCCTGCGAGGTGGCGGCGATCGCGGTGCAGGACCGGGTGCTGCTCCAGGGGGTGGTCGAGGACGAGGTGTACGCCGCCAACCGGTCGGACCTGCTGCTGATCGCGGTGGAGTGCGGTGCCCCCGCGGCGACCTGCTTCTGCGCCTCGATGGGGACCGGCCCGGCCCTCGAGGAGGGGGCGGACCTGATCCTGACCGAACTGCTCGAGGGCGAGCACCGCTTCCTCGTACGAGCCGGCACCGCGGCAGGCGACGCGCTCCTGACGCGCCTGGCGCCCGGAGACGCCAGCCCGGAGGACCTCGAGGCAAGGACACGGCTGCTGGCTGCCGCTGCCGACGGCCTCGAGCGTCACGTGGACACCTCCGACCTCCACGACCTGCTGATGAGCAACCTCGAGCATCCCCGCTGGGACGCGATCGCCGAACGCTGCCTGGCCTGCGCCAACTGCACCCTGGTCTGCCCGACCTGCTTCTGCACCACCGTCGAGGACCGCACCGACCTGGCCGGGACCGAGGCCACCCGGGAACGGCGGTGGGACTCCTGCTTCTCGCTCGAGTTCACCCACACGGGCCCTGCCAGCGTGCGCAACTCGACCAGGTCGCGGTACCGCCAGTGGCTGACCCACAAGCTCGCGACCTGGGTCGACCAGTTCGACACCTCCGGTTGCGTGGGCTGCGGTCGTTGCCTCACCTGGTGCCCGGTCGGCATCGACCTCACCGAGGAGGTGGACGTGCTCCGCCGTACCTCCGAGGACACGACCTCGGCGCCCTGGCCCATGGTCCCGAGCCCACTGCAGGAGGGATGATGAGCGAGCAGGAGCAGGCCCTACTGTCCTCCGGTGACCCCGACACCCTGCGGGTCGCGCTCGCCGGGCATCCGTTCTGTGCCGACCTGGACGTCGAGCACGTCCGTGCCCTGTCGGAGACGGCGAGCGAGCGGGAGCTGCCGGCCGGCGGCTTCGTCCTGCGCCGCGGCCAGCCGGCCGCCGCCCTGACCCTGCTGCTCGACGGCGACGTGTCCCTGGAGTTGACCGAACCGGGTGACGAACCGATCGTGCTCGAGACCCTGCACGGTGGTGACCCGGTCGGGTGGTCCTGGTTGTTCCCGCCCCACCGCTGGGCCTTCGACGCCCGGTGCCTGACACCGGTCCGCCTGCTCCAACTCGATGCGGCGCAGCTGCGCACGCTGATGAGCGCCGACCCGGTGTTCGGGCTCGCACTGACGCAACGCATCGGGCAGCTGGTCGTCCAGCGCCTGCAGTTCACCCGTGCCCAACTCGTCGAGATCACCCATCATGACCGTGCTTGACGTCCCCACCCGGGGCACCCTGACGAGCCGGCCGTACCAGATCACCACGGTCCGGCACCAGACCCACGACATCGTGACCATCGACGTCGCGCCCCAGCAGCACCCGATCGCCTTCCGGCCCGGCCAGTTCGACATGGTCTACGTCTACGGCGTCGGTGAGGCAGCGATCTCCATCTCCTCCGATCCTGCCACCCCGGGCCTGCTCTCCCACACGATCCGGGCCGTGGGGTGGGTGACCCGCGCCCTGAACGATCTGCAGCCCGGGACCCGGATCGGGATACGGGGCCCCTACGGTCGGCCGTGGCCGCTCGAGGAGGCCGAGGGCAAGGACCTGGTCATCGTCGCCGGCGGGATCGGACTCGCACCCGTGCGCCCGGCGATCGTCGAGGCGTTGCGCCACCGTGAACGCTACGGCCGCATCGTGCTGCTGACCGGTGCCCGCAGCCCCCGGGACCTGGTCTTCCGCGACGACCTCGATCGCTGGCACGCCGACCGGGGTATCGACGTCCACGTGACCGTGGACAGCGCCGTGCGGGGCTGGGGCGGCCGGGTCGGGGTCGTGACCAAGCTGATCCCGCGGGTGCCCTTCGATCCGGAGAACGCGGTCGTGCTGACCTGCGGCCCCGAGGTCATGATGTGGTTCTCGGCCGAGGCGCTGCTCAAGCGTGGGGTCCCGCCGGAGCGCATCTACGTGACGCTGGAGCGCAACATGAAGTGCGGCGTGGGGACCTGCGGCCACTGCCAGCTGGGACCCAAGTTCCTCTGCCGCGACGGGCCGGTGTTCAGCTGGCCCGAGGTCGCCGGGCTGCTGGACGTCCGCGAGCTGTGACGAGGACGAGGAGGTGAGTGCCGTGACGGACGGGATCGGGCGGCCCACGGTCGCGGTGTGGAAGTTCGCCTCCTGTGACGGCTGCCAGCTGTCGCTGCTCTCGGCCGAGGACGAACTGCTCACCATCGCCGGCGAGATCGACATCGCCTACTTCCTCGAGGCCACCCGGGAGGTCAAGGACGGACCCTACGACGTCTCCCTGGTGGAGGGGTCGATCACCACCCCCGAGGATGCGGAACGCATCCGCCACATCCGCGACATCTCCACGACCCTGATCACGATCGGCGCGTGTGCCACAGCGGGCGGGATCCAGGCGCTGCGCAACTTCGGCGACGTCGAGGACTTCCGCTCCCTGGTCTACGCACGGCCGGAGTACGTCGACACGCTCGCGGACTCCACCGCCATCGCCGAGCACGTGCCGGTCGACCTCGAGCTACGCGGCTGCCCGATCGAGACCAGCCAGCTCGTCGAGGTCATCAACGCGATCCTGGCCGGTCGCAAGCCCGTCACGCCGACCCACTCGGTCTGCGTCGAGTGCAAGCTCCGCGGCAACCTCTGCGTGGCGGTCGCCCACGGCACCCCGTGTCTGGGGCCGGTCACCCAGGCAGGCTGCAACGCCCGGTGTCCGAGCTTCGACCGGGGCTGCTACGGGTGCTTCGGTCCCGCCGAGTCACCCAACACCGCGTCGCTGGCCAGCTGGCTCGAGGACCGGTTCGCCCTGGACCACCCGGAGCTCGTCCGCCTCTTCCGGACCTTCAACGCCGACGCCCCCGCCTTCCGACGTGAGTCCCGCCGCCACGAACCCGAGGAGGTGGCGACGTGAGCCACACCCACGACCGCACCATCTCCGTCGAGGCGCTCGCGCGCGTCGAGGGGGAGGGCGCGATGCACGTCGAGGTGGCCGACGGCCGCGTGGAGCAGGTCCAGCTGCGCATCTACGAGCCACCTCGCTTCTTCGAGGCCTTGCTCCGCGGGCGGACCTACCTCGAGCCGCCCGACATCACCGCCCGTATCTGCGGCATCTGCCCGGTCGCCTACCAGCTGTCGGCGATCAACGCGATCGAGTCGCTCTGCGGGGTCGGCACCCCCGAGGGCGCCGCGCTGCCCGACGGGATCCGGCAGCTGCGGCGCCTGTTGTACTGCGGCGAGTGGATCGAGAGCCACGTGCTGCACATCTTCCTGCTCCATGCGCCCGACTTCCTGGGCTACCAGGGGGCCATCGAGATGGCAGCGGACCACCGCGACCTGGTCGAGACGGCGCTCCGGCTGCGCAAGGCCGGCAACCAACTGCTCGAGGTGATCGGGGGACGTGCGATCCACCCGATCAACGTCCGCATCGGCGGGTTCCACCGGGCACCGACCCGGGCCGAGCTCGAGGCCATGGTCCCGGAGCTCGAGTGGGGGCGGGACGCCGCGATCGAGGCGACCCGGCTGGTGGCCGGGTTCACGTTCCCCGAGCTCGACCAGGGCCACACCTTCGCCGCGCTCCGCCCGGAGCTCGACCGGCTGCCACCCGGGTCCACCGGCTACCCGCTCGAGGGCGGGAGGCTCGTGACCACCACCGGGCTGGACATCGGCATCGAAGCCTGGCCGGAGCACTTCCACGAGGAGCACGTTGCCCACTCCACCGCCCTGCACGGCCGGATGACCGGGGGTGGGACCTACCTCGTCGGCCCGGCCGCCCGGTTCAACCTGAACGCGGACCGGCTCCCTCAGGCGATCGCGGAGCTGGCGGCGGAGGTCGGCTGCGCCGAGGCGGTGACCAACCCCTTCCGCAGCATCGTCGTGCGGGCGATCGAGACCGCCTACGCGTTCGACGAGGCCCTGCGGCTGATCGAGGCCTACGAGCGTCCCGCCGAGCCGGCGGTGGCGATCGAGCCCGTCGCGGGCACCGGGCACGGCGCCACCGAGGCGCCGCGCGGCATCCTCTACCACCGCTACACGCTGGACGACGACGGCCTGATCACCGACGCGGCCATCGTGCCGCCGACCTCCCAGAACCAGCCCGCCATCGAGGAGGACCTCCTCGACTTCGTCCAGGCCCACCTCGAGCTGGACGATGATGCGCTCCAGTGGCAGTGCGAGCAGGCGATCCGCAACTACGACCCGTGCATCTCCTGTTCGACCCACTTCCTGGATCTCACGGTGCGACGACGGTGACCGTGCTGGTGCTGGGTGTCGGCCATCCCGACCGCGGCGACGACGCGGCGGGGACCATGGTGGCGCGGGCCCTCGACGGCACCCCGGGCATCGTGGCGCGGGTCGTGAGCGGCGACCCCAGCCAACTGCTGACCGACCCGCTGTGGGACACCGCCGAACGGGTCGTGCTGATCGACACCGTCCACACCGGTCATCGTCCCGGCACCGTGCACCACTGGAGCGGACGGCGGTTGCTCGAGCACGTACCCGCCACCGGTGGCGGCACGCACGACCTCGGGGTGGCGACCACGCTCCACCTGGCCGCCGCCCTCGGACGCCTGCCAGCCGACCTCACCGTGATCGGTATCGAGGGGGCCGGCTTCGAGGTCGGACACCCACCGTGCCGACCCGTGCGCCACGCGACGGCGATGGTGGCCGCTGACCTGGCCCGGAGCCTGGAGGGGGGCGATACCAGCGGCGCCCTCGGGGTCGCGGTCGGGGTCGTCGACCTGGGGGGCGGAGGCGGCGTCACCCAGCGCCGCCAGGTGCGCCTGCGTGAGGGCTGACTGTGCCTGCTCGTCGCTGATCGTCGGTTCCAGATCCCCTCGTTGCGGCCCGTACCGCCCGAACTGCGCGTGGTTCATGCCCTCCACCTCGACCATGGTCGCGGTCGGCGGGAGCAGCTCCCGACGCTCGGCGAGGTCAGCGGGCGTGGCCAGACCGTCCCGCGTGCCCGACACCGACAGCACCGTCAGATCCGTCCGGGAGCTGAGCTCGGCGCCGGGGGTGGCGAAGGAGGCCCACAGCGTCAGACCTTCCACCGCTCCCGGTGGCTGGCCCCCGAGCCAACTGGCCGCCATCGCACCTCCCAGGGAGTGACCACCGACCCACCACCGGTCGATCTGAGGGGTGTCCGCGATCAGGTCCGCGGCACGCGACCGGCCGAAGATGGCGAGGTTCAGCGGCATGCGGGGGATCAGCACCAGCGTGTCCGTGGCGGCCACGATCGGCGCCCAGGTGGCGATGTAGGCATCACGGTGGACCCGCGCGCCCGGGTAGAACACCACCCCCTGGGTGGGCTCGACCCCGGCGGGGCGTAGCTCGACCACCGGACCCCGGGTCACCTCGACGGCGGGGTCGGCCAGCGCCGCCTCCAGCGGTCCCGGCTCCGCGGGCGCAGCCAGGCTGGCCCAGACCACGAACCCGAGGATGGCCGCGACCAGCAGGCCCACCAGGACCCACAACGCGATCCGTAGCCGACGGCGGACGGGTCGGGCGTCCGCAGCGCCCTCGTCCATCGTGGCCATCAGCAGATCCTCGGCAGCTGCTCCCCGAGCGGCAGGTCCACGACGCGTCGGGCGCCGATGCCGGTGCGTGCCACCACGATGCCCCGATGGTCCTCGACCACCTCGCCGACCCGTACCGCCTCGCGGCCGTGGGGGTGACTGCGCATCGCTGCCAGGACCTCGTCGGTCACCTCGGGGGCGACCACGGCGACGAGCTTGCCTTCGTTGGCCACGTGGGTCGGATCGAGACCGAGGAACCCGCAGGCTGCGGCCACGTCCGCTGGGACCGGGACATCGCGCTCCACGTACTCGATGCCGGCGTCGCCGGCCTCGGCCAGCTCGCACAGCACGGCCGCGAAGCCGCCCCGGGTGGCATCACGGAGCGCCCGCAGGCCGCCACCGGGCGCCGCTGCCAGCATGGCCTGGACCAGCCCGGCCAGCGGCGCGGAGTCGGTGCGGAGCTCGGTCTCGAACTCGAGGCCCTCACGCAGGCTCATGATCGCCATCCCGTGCTGACCGATCGGACCGCTGAGCAGGACCTGGTCACCGGGTCGCACGCGCCGCGGACCGAGCTCGACACCGTCCGGGACGACACCGAAGCCCGCGGTGGTGATCGTCAGGCCGCCCCGGTCGCGGGCCTCGACCACCTTGGTGTCGCCGGTGACGAGCTGGACCTCCGCAGCGATCGCGGCGCGGCCCATGTCCTCGGCGATCCGACCCAGGGTGGCGAGCTCGAGGCCCTCCTCGAGGACGAACGCCGTGGACAGCGCCACCGGGACCGCTCCGGTCATGGCGATGTCGTTCACCGTGCCGTTGACGGCCAGATCACCGATGCTCCCACCGGGGAAGATGACCGGGGTGACCACGTAGCTGTCGGTGGAGAAGGCCAGGCGGCCGCCGCCGGTGGGCAGCGGCAGCACCACGGCGTCGTGCGAGGGGTCGTCGACACCACCACCGAAGGCGGGGCGGAACAGGTGCTCGATCAGCTCCTGGGACAGGCGGCCGCCGCCACCGTGCCCGGTGACGATCCGCTCGTGGTCGCGGAGCGGGAGGGGGCAGCTCCACGCCCCGGCGGCGACGCTCAAGACGACCTCGGTGTCGCTGGTCACGCTCGCACCTTCTCTTGCAGATCGAGCCGGCGGTACTGGTAGTAGGCGGCGCAGGCACCCTCGGAGGACACCATGGTCGCCCCGAGGGGCTTGCGCGGCGTGCACGTGGTGCCGAACTGCTCGCACTCGTTCGGCTTGATCAGCCCCTGCAGGACCTCACCGGAGCGGCACAACGGCGACTCCTCGACGTGGAGGTCCTGCACCTCGAAGCGGTGCTCGGCGTCGAACTCGCGGTACCGCGGCGAGAGCCGCCAGCCGCTGGCCGGGATGACGCCGATGCCGCGCCAGGGACGGTCGCACACCTCGAAGACGTCCGCCAGCACCGCCTGGGCGGCCGGGTTGCCCCCTGCCTGCACGGCCCGCGGGTAGGCGTTCTCCACCTCGGCGCGGCCCTCCTCCAGCTGCAGCAGTGCCCGGCGGATCCCCTCGAGGACATCGAGGGGTTCGAACCCGGTCACCACGATCGGCACGTCGAAGCGCGCCACCAGCGGCTCGTACTCGGCGGTGCCCATCACGACGTTGACGTGACCGGCGGCGAGGTAGGCGTTGACCTGGGTGTCCGGCGAGGAGGCGATCGCCGCGATCGCCGGCGGGACCAGCACGTGGCTGACCAGCATGGAGAAGTTGGTGAGCCCGCGCCGCTTGGCCTCGACCACCGTCATCGCGTTGGCGGGGGCGGTGGTCTCGAACCCGATGCCGAAGAAGACGACCTCCTTGTCCGGGTTGTCGGCCGCGATCCTGACCGCGTCCAGCGGTGAGTACACGACCCGGACATCGCCACCGTTCGAGCGGATCTGGAACAGGTCGTGGTGGCTGCCGGGGACCCGCAGCATGTCGCCGAAGGAGCAGAAGATCGTGTCGTCGCGGGCCGCGATCGCCAGCGCCTTGTCGATCGTCTCCAGCGGGGTGACGCAGACGGGACAGCCGGGGCCGTGGATCAGACGCACCTGCTCGGGCAGCAGCTGGTCGATGCCGTTGCGCACGATGGAGTGGGTCTGCCCGCCGCAGACCTCCATCAGGGCCCAGGGCCGGGTGACGATCCGCTCGATGTCCTCGAACTGCTGTCTGGCGAGCTCGGGGTCGTTGAACTCGTCGAGGTACTTCACGCGCCGCCCCCTCCCGCGGCGGACGCCGGGCTCGCCACCGGGTCGTTGCCGGGCGGTGCGCCGGCGAGGTGCTCGGGCGCCGGGTCGGGACCGGCGGGTTCCTCACCGAGTTCCTCGGCGAGGTTGCCGATCGAGCGGATCAGCTCGAGCGTCTCCAGGGCCGAGGCCTCGTCGATCCGTGTGATCGCGAAGCCGACGTGGACCAGGGTGTAGTCACCCACCTCCGCCTCCGGTAGGTAGGCCAGGCAGACGTCCTTGCGGATACCGCCGAAGTCAACGGACGCCATCGGCGTGCCCTGCTCGTCACGGATCGTCTCGATCCGTCCGGGAACCCCCAGGCACATCGTCGTTCCTTCCGTCGTCGCTGGTCGATCGGGTACGGGCCGGTCGTGTGCGGGTCAGTCGTCTGCGGGCGGTTCGTGCGTCGGCCCGTCGTGTGCGGGCCGGTCGTGTGCGGGCCGGTCGTGCGTGGCGGGTCGGTCGTGCGCGGGCCGGTCGTGCGTGGCGGGCCGGTCGTGCGTGGCGGGACCAGCGTCTCCGGCGAGCCGTGCGGCGACGGCGGCGAGCTGTCCGTATGCCAGCCCACCATCGTTGGGCGGGACCAGCCGGTGGGTCAGCACGGTGTGCCCCCGCTGCTCCAGGCGGGTGCGGGTCCGGGTCGTCAGCCAGGCGTTCTGGAACACCCCGCCGGTCAGGCCCACCGTACGCGTTCCACCGTCCGCTGCCACCCGGTCGGCCACCACGGCGATGGCGGCGGCGACGGCGAGGTGGAACCCAGCTGCGATCGCCGCGCGGTCCACCCCGGCGAGCACGTCGGCGACGACCGCCCGCAGCACGGGCGCCGGGTCGAGGACCTGCACGGTGGCGTGGACCCGGCCCACGCCACCTTCCGACGGATCCGCGCCCGCCACCTCGTCACCGGTGCCCGTGCCGGTGCCGGCACCGGTGACGGGATCGGGGCGTGAACGGGGACCGATCGCGAAGCGGTAGCGGGGGGCGTCCTCGTCGGCGTTGCCCGCCTGGCTCCAGGCGTCAGCGAGCCATTCGAGCTCGATGGCGGCCTGTCCCTCGTAGGTGATCCGCTGCCGCACGCCGAGCAGGGCGCTGACCGCGTCGAAGAGCCGACCGGCCGAGGACGTCGGCACGCAGGCCACGTCGCGTTCGAGTTGCCGACGCAGCAGTCCGCGCTCGTCCCGCGTGAGCGCCGCGACGCAGGGCAGCGGTTCCTCCCAGGTGATCCCCGCCGCCCACAGCTGCGCCAACGCCATCCTCGACGGGTTGGTGACAGCGGAGTCCCCGCCGGGCAGCGGGACGGTGGCGAGGTGGGCGGTGCGGGTCGCGGCGGCCTGGCTGGCGAGGAGTACCTCGCCGCCCCACACGGTGTGATCGGTGCCGTAGCCCGTGCCGTCGAAGGCGACGACGAGCGCCACCTCGTCGGGCGCCAGATCGTGCTCAGCCAGCAGGGCGGCTGCGTGGGCATGGTGGTGCTGGACGGGTTGGAGTCGCTCGCGGTGGTGCCGCCGCGCCCAGGCATGGGTGGCGTAGGACGGGTGCGGATCCACCGCCACGTGCTCCGGGTCGACCTGGAAGAACGTCGTCAACTGCTCGGTGGCCCGCTCGAACGCCTGCAGGGTCTCCAGCGCCCCGAGGTCGCCGATGTGCTGGCTGAGCCAGGCCTGCTGGCCGCTGGCCACGCCGACGGTGTTCTTGAGCTCCGCACCGACCGCGAGCATCGGTGGGGCGTGAGCCGGCAGGCGCAGCGGGAGCGGGGCGTCGCCCCGCGAGCGCCGGATCGGCACCACCTCGCCGTCGATCTCGCGGACGACACCGTCGTCGCAGGGCACGTGGATCGGGCGGTCGTGGAGCAGGAACCCGTCCACCAACGGCGTCAGGCGGTCGCGGGCGTCGCCATCGTCGAAGCAGATGGGCTCGCCGCTGATGTTGCCGCTGGTCATCACGAGCACCCTCGGCACGAGCGGCGTCCCGTCGGGCCGTGGGGCCAGGAGCAGTTCGTGCAGCGGTGACGACGGCAACATGACCCCGAGCCAGGGGTTGCCGGGGGCCACCTCGTCCGCCACCGTCAGCCCGTCCGTCGGCCGCCCCGTGTCGGCCCGCGTCAGGGCGTCCGCCCCCTTCCACGCGGCTGCCGGCCGCGACGTGTCCGTTCCCGTTCGTCGCCGGGCCAGCACCACCGGCCGCTGCGGGGAGGTCAACGCGGCCAGTTCGGCGTCGCTGAACGTCGCGATGCCCCGAGCCACCTCGACATCGGCGACCATCACCGCGAAGGGCCTGTCGGGGCGCTGCTTGCGCCGGCGCAGCAGCGCGACCGCCGCCGGTGCCGTGGCATCACAGGCCAGGTGGAAACCACCGATGCCCTTGAGCGCGATCGTGCCGCCCTCGGCCAGACGCTGCTGAGCGGCAGCCAGCGCGGGCTCCGTGCCGTTGACCGGTCCAGCGCGTGCAGCGCCGTCACCTCGGCGGGGGCTGCCCGTGTGGGGACCGGCAGTGCTCGCGACGGGCTCGTAGCGCAGCGTGGGGCCACAGTCGGGGCAGGCGATCGGCTGGGCGTGGAAGCGTCGGTCGGCGGGGTCGTGGTACTCGCTGCGGCAGGCATCGCACATCGCGAAGCCGGCCATCGTCGTCGCCGGTCGGTCGTAGGGCAGTGACCTCACGATCGTGAAGCGGGGCCCGCAGTTGGTGCAGGTCGTGAACGGGTGTCGGTGACGGCGATCGCTCGTGTCGAAGAGTTCGGCCCGGCAGTCGTCACAGATCGCGATGTCGGGGGGCACGAGGGTGGCGATGGGCCCGCCGGCCGGGCTCGCGACGATCCGGAACGTCGCCTCGCCACCAGCGTCGTCGACCGGTGGCACCGGCGTCACCTGGACGTCGTGGACGCGAGCCAGCGGAGGCGCGTCCTGCCGGACGTGCACGGTGAAGGCATCGACCGCGGCCGTGGGGCCCTCCACCTCGACGAACACCCCGGCAGCGTCGTTGCCCACGTGACCGACCAGTCCGAGGTCACCGGCCAGACGGTGCACGAACGGCCGGAAGCCGACGCCCTGGACCACGCCGGTGATCCGCACCCGGAGGCGGGTCCGCATCGCGGGCATCCGAGCTCCGATCCGTCCGCGTCCGGGGTCACCACGCCGGCCCGGGCCACGTGATGGCCCACGTCAGCCGGTGCGGGCGACTGCAGTCTGCAGTCTCACCGGCCCGTGGCATCCCCCGCAAGGCCTCACGACCCTGGTCGAGGTATCGGAGTACCCAGCCGACGGTCGCTCGGATGCCAGCCGGGCGGATCGGGGCGCACAGCCGGCCAGCCGTGGCCGGCTCACTGCCCCAGCACGTCTGATCAGCCAGCCGAGGCCGACGCACGGTCTCCGGAACTCCCACGGACAGCGCGGGACACCTGCACCAGGGCCAGCGGCACCAGCCCGAGCACCAGCGCGAACGCCCACGCCTGACCCGGCAGCGCGGTGAGCCGCAGCAGGTCGCGCAGCGGCGGGATGCCCAGTGCGGCTGCTTCCAGGACCAGGGTCACGGCCAGCGCCGCCCACAGCCACCGGTTCCGGCTGGCACCCCGGAACCCCGACCCCGACTCCGTACGGGCGTTGAAGACGGTGAGCACCTGCCCCAGCGACATCGCGACGAACGTCATGGTCTGGGCCCCTGCGGTGCCGAGGTCCAGTAGCAGCGTGCCCGCAGCGAAGGCGGCCAGTCCGACCGCGGCGACCAGCACCGCCGATGCGAGGATTCGCCGCAAGGCCTGACGATCGATGACGGGCTGACGGGGGTCGCGCGGCGGCTCCTGCATCACGTCGCCGCGGCTCGGCTCGAGCGCCAACGCGAAGGACGGCAGCACGTCGATGACGAGGTTGTTCCACAGGATCATCAAGCCGGCCAGGGGCGGGGGGAACCCGGCCACGACCGCGGTGGTGATCACCAGCACCTCGGCGACGTGCCATGAGAACAGGAACTGCCCGAAACGGCGGATGTTGGCGAAGATCCGCCGACCCTCCTCAACCGCGACCTCGAGGGTCTCGAAGCGGTCGTCGAGCAGGACGATGTCGGCGGCATCCTTGGCGACGTCGGTGCCGGAGCCCATCGCCACACCGACATCGGCCTGGCTCAGCGCGGGGGCATCGTTCACGCCGTCCCCGGTGACCGCGACGACCTCGCCGTGGTCCTGAAGCGCCTCGATGATCGCCAGCTTGTGTTCCGGGTCGACCCGTGCGAAGACGTGCGTGGTGGCCACGTCCTCGCGCAACTGCTCCTGCGACCGTTGGTTGAGCTGCGCCCCTGTGATCGGATCGGGCTCGTCGATCCCCAACCGGTCGGCGATCGCGGCGGCGGTATCCGGGCGATCGCCGGTGATCATCACGACCCGGATCCCCGCACCGTGCAGGGTCGCGATGGCTGCACGAGCCGCGCGGCGGGGCGGATCGTGCATGCCGACCACGCCCAGCGGCGACAGACCCTCGAACAGTTCATCGTCCGATGCCGTCGCTTCCGGAGCCGGCCCCTGGCTGAACGCGAGCGTGCGCAGTGCCTGCTCGGCCATGCGCTCGGCCGCATCGACGAGCGAGTCGCCACCCTCTGCGGGCTCCAGGAGCACCTCCGGGGCTCCCTTCGCGAGGACCGTGGCATCCACGACCACGGCCATCCGCTTGGTATCGGAGTCGAAGGGGACCTCCCGCTCGCGGGCGCTGGACTCACGGAGTTCCCGCCAGGCGAACCCCTGCGCCTGCGCCCCCCGCAACAGCGCCACCTCGGTCGGGTCGCCCACGGGATCGCCGTCGAGATCGACGTCGGCGTCGTTGCACAGGACCGCGACACGCCACAGGTCGTCCCCTTGCGCATCCTCCGCAAGGACGAGCTCGACGACCTCCATCTCGTTGCGGGTGAGCGTGCCCGTCTTGTCGGAGCACACCACGGTGGTCGACCCGAGCGTCTCGACCGCGGGGAGGCGTCGCACCAGGGCGTTGCCCGCCGCCATCCTCCGCATCCCGACCGCCAGGGTCAGTGTCGCGACCGCCGGGAGACCCTCGGGGACGACCGCGATCGCCAGGGCCACGGCCGTCTCCGCCATCTCCGCGACCTGCTGGCCCCGGAGCAACCCGAGGCCGAAGAGCGCTGCGGCCCCGACGACGACGGCGATGGCGAGGCGTCGGCTGAGCTGATCGAGCCCCCGTTGTAGTGGCGCCTGGATCTGTTCGGCACCGCCAGCCAGGTCCGCGATCCGCCCCATCTGGGTGTCACGGCCCGTCGCCACGACCACCCCGCGGCCACGTCCGGCGACCACGGTGGTGCCCATGAACGCCATGCCGGTGCGATCGCCGAGCGCGGCGCCCTCAGCGACCACCTCGGTGGCCTTGTCGACGGCGCGGCTCTCACCGGTCAGGCCGGCCTCCTCGACCTGGAGCCCTTCGGCCTCGAGCAGCCGCACGTCGGCGGGGACCTGCTCGCCAGCCTCGATCCCGACGATGTCGCCGGGTACGAGCTCCGCTGCGTCGATCTCGTCGCGTCGGTCACCGCGCTCGACCTCGGCGACCGTGCCCATCAACCGCTTGAGCGCCGCCATGGAACGAGCGGCCTGCCACTCCGTCAGGAAGCCGACGATGGTGTTCACGGCGAGCACGACCAGGATCGCCGCCGCCTCGATCACCTCGCCGATCAGGAAGCCGACGATGCCCGCACCGAGTAGGAGCACCACCACCGCGCTGGCGAGTTGCCTCCACAGCACCCGCCACCAGCTCTCGCCGCTGTCGTCCGCCAACGCGTTGCGGCCGTAACGGCTCCGACGGCTCGTGACCTCATCGTCCGACAAGCCGACGTCGGGATCGACGTCGAGTACCGAGAGGACCTCATCGACGGGCTTGGCATGTGGGTCGCTCGGCAGCGTGGCTGTTCGCGATCGCTCAGGTGTCTGCGGCATAGGGCCACCTTACGCACCAGGGGACCGTCCTGAGGAGCGGTGGATGGCCCATCGACCGGGCACCGGCCCCTCCACCCGTCCGGGATCCGGACCTCGTCATCACGGAGCGACATGGACTATCATCTGAGCATATGTTCATGTACGCGTAGGGGGCGGGAAAAGCATGACAGGTGGTCGAGGAACGTCAGCCGGTGCCCGCCATCGACGCTCCCTGCGTTGGGCGTTGGGGCTGGTCTCGGGGTTCCTGCTCCTGGAGATCACGGCGGCGGTGCTGACCGGTTCGCTGGCGCTGCTGGGTGACGCGGGCCACCTCCTCACCGATGTCGTCGGGCTCGGCCTGGCACTCGGAGCGATCGAAGCCGCCGCCCGATCCCGTACCGAGTCTGGGCGTACCTTCGGGCTGTACCGGCTGGAGGTGCTCGCGGCCCTGGCCAACGCGGTCCTGCTCCTGGGTCTCGCGGGCTTCATCCTCATCGAGGCGATCGACCGGTTCCGCTCACCGCCCGAGGTGGCTCCGGGCCCGATGATCGTGGTCGCCCTGTTGGCGATAGCGGTCAACCTGGTGGTCCTGCGCCTACTCCACGAGGGCTCACGCGCGAGCCTGAACCTCGAGGGTGCGTTCCTCGAGGTGCTGGCCGACCTGTTGAGCTCGATCGGTGTCCTGATCGCCGGCATCGTGCTGGTGGTCACCGGATGGCCCTACGTCGACCCCATCGTCGCGATCGGGATCGGCCTGTGGGTCGTCCCGCGGGCGCTGCGCCTCGGGGCGCAGGCGGTCAGGATCCTGCTCCAGGCCGCACCGAAGGATCTCCCACCGGCACGGATCCGCGACACCCTCGTGGCCGTCGAGGGTGTGGAGGCGGTGCACGAGCTCCACGTGTGGAGCCTGACCTCTGGCATGGAGGTCGTCTCGGCCCACCTCGACGTCGCCACCGAGGCCGACACCGAGGAGGTCCTGCACGCCGCGGCCACAGTGCTCGATGAGCGGCACGGCGTCGAACACGCCACGTTGCAGTTGGATGTCGGCGACGGGCGGGCGCCCTGCCGGGAGCTGGCATGGTGACGGCGAGGGACCCGGACGAGGACCTGACCACTGCGACCGCCGCACTCTTTCGGCTCATGGGCGACCCGACACGCGTCCGCCTGCTCTACGCCCTCCTCGATGATGGCGAACAACGGGTCGGGACCCTGGCAGACCGTGTCGGCGTCAGCGAGTCCGCGGTCTCCCACGCCCTCCGGCTCCTGCGCACGTCCAAGGCCGTGACGACCCGACGTGACGGCCAGGCGATCAACTACCGGCTCGCCGACCCGCACGTACGGCAGCTGCTCGAGATCTCCCGCGAGCACCTGCTCGAGGAACGCGACCACGGCACCTGATGCCACGGTCGTCATCCGTGCTCCCTGCGCGCCGCCCCTCTTCGCGGCGGGGCAGCGATCCGGCCGGGGATGGCCGGCTGGCGTCACCGCCCTGCAGAGGCCCGCAGAGGCCCGGAGAGGCCCGAAGGGGGCCAGGGCCCGCTGTCGTCACCGCCCCAGGCAAAGCCACTAACGCCGGCTCGGAACGGACACCAGCTTGGAGGCGGGCGGGGAGACTGACGTGGGCCAAGAAGGACTTGAACCTTCGACCTCACCCTTATCAGGGGTGCGCTCTAACCAAGCTGAGCTATTGGCCCGTGGGACGCAGCGGCGCAGCGTAGCGACGTCGACCCGGGGTGGCGAACCGTCCGATGGCCCGAGAGCTAGCCGAACAGGCGCTCCTCACGGCTGCTGGGAGCGGGGCCGGCTGGCGGCGGGTTCGAGCCGCGCGTATCGTCGACCGGTCCGGCACCGGGTTGACTCCCGCGGGGAGGCTCCACGCCCTCGCCGCGCTGTTCGACATTCTCGCCGCGCTGTTCGACACCCCCCTGGTGTTGCGCGGAGTGGCCGCCGTCCGTGGTCCGACCCGACCGCGCCGCCAGGGCGCGACCCGAGGGCGGCGAGGATGCCGTGATCGGCGCTGCGTTGCGGGCCGCGCCGGCGACATCGGAGGCGCCATCGTCGATCACCCCGATGACGAGCCCACCGGTCAGGTCGGCGATCAGGTTGTGCAGGAAGGCCAGGAACACCAGGACCGCCGTCTGCACGATGACCCACATCGCGCCCAGCAGGGCCAGCACCTGGAAGAGGTTGCCGGCGTTGACCCCACAAGAGGTGAAGCCGACGTCCAGGGCGATCTCACAGGCCTGATCGACCAGCTGTAACCGGTCGACGATGAACCAGATGACGCCGGCGACCAGCAGGAACACCGCGTAGAGGACGACGTTGGCGAACGCGCCGAACTTCAGCACCGACCATGGGTCGAGGCGCTTGATCGTCAACCGGCGTCGTGCCACGGGATCCTCCAGGGACGGGCGCAGGCTACCCGCACCGGAGCCGGCCGTAGGGACGGTGACCCCGTCTGGGTGGTGAGCAGGGTCGTCGACGACCCATCGATTCAGCGCCCACTGGCCCGCATGGACCCCTGAAGGCGCTCATCGGGCTCGTAAAGCAGGCACACGACCTCCCGATCGCCGCCGTCCCATCCGTCCGCACTCGGGACCAGGAACCCCGTCGCGAGCACCGAATCGGAAGGCTCCACCCCGACGTAGGCAGCGAAGCGGTCCCGGCAGGCAGGCCGGGCCGACTCCGACATCCCGCTGTCACCGGGGTACGGGCCGCCGGGCAGCTCGACCAGCGCGAACACCTCGAAGTCGTGAGGATCCTCGCAGGGCACGACCTCCACCTCCTCGATGGCGGTCGAGGCCCCGGGCTGGTTCAGGCACTGCCCGGCCTGGAGGGCGGACACCGCGCCCTCGCCCGGCCCGCACGCGGACAGCACTACCCCGATGAGGGCGGTGAGGACCAGGCGGGGACGCATCCCGTTCAACTCTCGGGATCGACGTCGGCGTCAGCGCCCCGGTCGGCGTCGAGCTCTGTGCCAGCGTCAGCGCCGGTGGCGAGCTCGGCCGCACCAGCGGCCAACTGCGCATCCTCCTCATCCTCCACCACGAGTGCCAGACCGACCACCGATGCGCCGTCCCCGGGGCGCATCAGCGACACGCCCTGCGCGGATCGGCCCATCGGCCGGACGTCGACCAGCGCCATCCGGATCAAGGTGCCGTTGTCGCTGACCAGCAGGATCTCCGCCTCCAGCGGCACGACCAGCGCGCCGGCCAGCCCGCCGCGTGCATCGGTCGAGGTGATCGTCTTGACGCCCTGGCCACCGCGCTTCTGACGCGGGTACCCGTGCTCCCCGGCACCCTCGATCGGTGTGCGCTTGCCGTAGCCCTGCTCGGTCACCACCAGCAGATAGGAGCTGGCATCACCCTCCGAGGGCACCGGCGCCATGGAGAGCACGGCATCGCGCTGGCCGAGCCGCATCCCGCGGACGCCGGCTGCCGTGCGGCCCATGACGCGGGCATCCGACTCGGCGAAGCGGATCGCCTTCCCGCGCCGCGAGACCAGCACGATGTCCTGCGACCCGTCAGTGACCGCGACGCTGATGAGCTCGTCGTCCTCGCGCAGGTTGATGGCGATCAGCACCGAGCGTGGCGAGTCGAAATCGTCGAGCCGGGTGCGCTTAACGGTGCCCTGGCGCGTGGCGAACACCAGGAAACGGTCGTCGCGGAACTCGGCCAACGCCATGATCGCCGCGACCGTCTCCCCCTGCTCGAGGGCGAGGCCGGGCACGTTCGCCACGTAGACGCCCTTGGACGCGCGGGGCTTCTCCGGGACCTGGTAGGCCTTGATCCGGTAGACCCGGCCCCGGTTGGTGAACACCAGCAGATGATCGTGGGTGGAGCACGTCGCCAGAGAGGCGACGATGTCGTCCTCCTTCATGTCCGTACCCCGCACCCCGCGGCCACCGCGCTTCTGCGTCCGGAACGCATCCACCGGCGTCCGCTTTATGTAGCCGGCACGGGTCAGGGTGACGACGACGTCCCCGACCGGGATGAGGTCCTCGACGGTCATCGCGCCATCATCGGCGATCATGCGGCTGCGGCGCTCGTCGGCGAAGCGCGCGCGCACCTCGCTGAGCTCGTCGATGATGATCGCACGGACCCGGGCCGGGTCGCCGAGGATGTCCCTCAGATCGGCGATCAGGGTCTGGAGTTCGTCGTACTCGTCCTGGATGCGCTGACGCTCGAGCTGCGCCAGGCGGCGCAGCTGCATGTCGAGGATCGCCTGGGCCTGGATCTCCGACAGCTCGAACCGGGTCATCAGCTCTGCCTTGGCGGTGTCCGCCGAGGCACTGGCCCGGATCAGTGCGATGATCTCGTCGATGTGGTCCAGCGCGATCAGCAGCCCCGCGAGGACGTGGGCACGATCCTCGGCCTTGCGCAGCCGGTAACGGGTCCGGCGGGTGATCACGTCGACCTGGTGGGCGATGTAGTGCGTCAGCGCCTGATCCAGGGTCAGGGTGCGCGGGACCCCGTCCACCAGCGCCAGCAGGTTGACCCCGAACGAGTCCTGCAGCTGGGTGTGCTTGTAGAGCTGGTTCAGCACGACCTGAGCGTTCGCGTCGCGCTTGAGGTCGATCACCACCCGCATGCCCTCACGCGAGGACTCGTCGCGGAGATCGGCGATACCGGTCAGCACCTTGCCGTTGACCAGCTCCGCGATCTTGCGCAGCAGGTTCGCCTTGTTGACCATGTACGGGATCTCGGTGACGACGATCCGCTCCCGATCGCGACCACGCTCGGGCTCCTCGATCGTGCACACCGCCCGGACCTTGATCGACCCCCGCCCCGTGGTGTAGGCCTCGTAGGCTCCGGCGTTGCCCAGGATCAGGCCACCGGTGGGGAAGTCGGGTCCCGGGACGTAGCGCATGAGATCGACCGCGGACAACGACGGGTCCTCGATCAGCGCGATCGTCGCGTCGATCAGCTCGCCGAGGTTGTGGGGCGGGATGTTGGTCGCCATGCCCACGGCGATGCCGGTGGCGCCGTTGGCCAGCAGGTTCGGGAAGCGGGCCGGCAGGACGACCGGCTCCTCCTCGTAGCCGTCGTAGTTGGGGATGGAGTGGACGGTCTCCTCGTCGATGTCACGCAGCAGTTCCATCGCCAGTCGCGACAGCCGCGACTCCGTGTAGCGCATGGCAGCGGCCGGATCCCCGTCGACCGATCCGAAGTTGCCGTGGCCGTCGATCAACTCGTAGCGGATCGAGAAATCCTGCCCCATGCGGACCAGGGCGTCGTAGATCGCCGAGTCGCCGTGGGGGTGGTACTTCTTCATCACGTCGCCGACGGCCGAGGCGCACTTGCGGTACGGCCGGTCGGGCCGCAACCCGGTCTCGTCCATGGAGTACAGGATCCGCCGGTGCACGGGCTTCAGCCCGTCGCGCACGTCCGGTAGCGCACGCCCCACGATCACGCTCATGGCGTAGTCGAGGTAGGAGGTGCGCATCTCGTCCTGGATCACGACCGGCTCGACCCGGGCAGCCAGGACCCCACCGGTCTCGTCGACGGGCGTGCCATCCTCGCCGCGGATGACGGGGTCGCCCGGCGTCGCCTCGCGGGTTCCGCCCTCGACCGGTGTCCCTGCCTCGACCGGTGTCTCCCCCTCGCCCGGCGTCGCCCCTTCGCCCGGGGTGGTCGGCTCGTCAGGTGTCACGTCGTCAGCCACGGGTGTCTCCAGCGGGGGGGTCGTCGTTGCGATCGTCGGCGTCGGGCTGCGCGTCGTGCGGCGCGTCGTACGGCGCGTCGCGCTGCGCGTCCCCGTCGTCGACGTCGAGGTGGTCGGCGTCCGTACGCCCGGCTTCCCGATGGTCGGCGAGGTGGGCGTTCGGGTCGGTCGGATGGAACGTGTCGGCGCGCTGGCTGGCCCCGAGCAGCAGGAGCCCGGCGAGGAGCCCACTGACCAGCCCGAACCACACCGACGGGCCGGTCGGGAAGCCGAGGAAGACGCCGAGGCCGGCCAGCGAACCGCCGACCACCACCGCCGAGGCCAGCGCGGCACCGTGGGTGCGCGTCATGCGTCACCCTCACGCCGCTGATGCGCGTCGATGCGCCGGCGACGACCGACGAGCACGAGCAGCAGCACGACACCGGGGACGCCAGCAGCGAGGATCGCCAGGAGCACCGCGGTCAGGCGCCCGGGAGCCGCCAACAGCTCCGGCGCGATCAGCAGCGCGAGCAGGACCAGCAACACGAGCCCTGCGAGGATCCACAGCAGCGCCCGGGCGATGGCACCGTCCTCACCCGGGCTTCCGGCTCCCGGATCCTCCTCGCCGAAACGGTCCTCTGCGGCGCGGTCGTTGTCGAGCAGCAGCCCGAACACCAACCCGAGCACGAGCCCGAGGACCATGCCGAGCGCACGCAGGTCGACGAGCCGCCCGAGCACCACCCCGACCGTCATGCCGAGCACGAGCCCCAGCGCGAGACCCGTGCGCGGTGGCAGTCGCAGGTGGAAGCGGCGATCCGCCACCTCACACGTCCAGCGTGGCGTACTTGGCGTTGGACTGGATGAAGTCCCGACGCGAGACCACGTCGTCACCCATCAGGATGGAGAACATCTCGTCCGCCGCAGCTGCATCGTCCATCGTCACGAGTTTCAGCGTGCGCCGTTCGGGATCCATCGTGGTCTCCCACAGCTGGTCCGGGTCCATCTCGCCGAGGCCCTTGAAGCGCTGGACCTCGACCTTGCGGTCCGGTCCGATGTCCTCGCGCATACGCGCGATGATGGCGTCGCGCTCCGCATCCGAGAAGGCGTAATGCAGCTCCTTCTTCCGACTCGGGTGGAAGACGAGGTACAGCGGCGGCTGCGCGAGGTAGACGTAGCCGGCCTCGATCAGGGGCTTCATGTGCCGGAACAGGAAGGTGAGCAGCAACGTGCGGATGTGGGCGCCGTCGACGTCGGCGTCCGCCATCAGCACCAGCTTGTGGTAGCGGGCCCTGCTGACGTCGAAGTCGTCGGCGAAGCCGGTCCCCATCGCGGTGATCAGCGCCTGCACCTCGGTGTTGGACAGGATCTTCGGCAGCCGCGCCTTCTCCACGTTGATGATCTTGCCCCGGATCGGGAGGATCGCCTGGGTGCGGCGATCACGCGCCATCTTGGCCGATCCACCGGCGGAGTCACCCTCCACGATGTACAACTCGGACTCCGACGGATCGCGTGACTGGCAGTCGGCGAGCTTGCCCGGCAGCGAGGTGGACTCGAGCAGCGACTTGCGACGCGTCAGGTCCCGCGCCTTGCGCGCGGCGATGCGCGCCTGGGCCTCGCCCTCCGCCTTCTGCACGATGAGCTTGCCCTCGGTCGGGTGCTCCTCGAGCCACTCCGCGACCCGGGCGTAGGTCGTGGTCTGCACGAAGGTCTTGACCTCGGTGTTTCCGAGCTTGGTCTTGGTCTGACCCTCGAACTGCGGATCGCCCACCTTCACCGACACGATCGCGACCAGCCCGCTACGTAGGTCGTCGCCGGTCAGGGCGTCGACCTCCTTGGAGCGCAGCAGACCCTTGTCCTTGGCCCACCGGTTGATCACGGAGGTCATCGCGGTGCGGAAGCCCTCCTCATGGGTGCCACCCTCATGGGTGTTGATGGTGTTGGCGAAGGAGAGGATCGAGTCGTTGAAGTCGTTGATCCACTGCAGGGCGACCTCCAGCGACTGCGCGCCGTTGGGACCCACCTCCTCCGACTCGTAGTGGATCGTCGGGTGCAGACCGTCCTTGGCCTTGGTCGTGCGGATGTGATCGACGAAGTCGCGCAGGCCCCCGGGGGCGTGGAAGCGCTGGATCCGGGGAGGCGCCTCGGCCCCGTCGGCCTCGCGATGATCGGTGAGCACGATCTCCAGTCCCGCGGTCAGGAACGCGGTGTCGCGCAGCCGGCGGGCGATCGTCTCCGCGGAGAAGTCCACCCCCTCCTCGAACACCTGGGGATCGGGCCAGAAGCTGATCGTGGTACCGGTCGGTTCGTCCGTGTCCTCGACGCGGGAGATCGGCGCATCCGGGATCCCACGCTGGTAGGTCTGGCGGTAACGACCGCCGTCGCGGACCACCTCGGCGACCAACCGCTCCGACAGTGCGTTCACGACCGAGATCCCGACCCCGTGCAACCCACCGGAGACGGCGTAGGCCTGGGAGTCGAACTTGCCACCCGCGTGCAGGACGGTCAGGACGACCTCCAGTGCGGAGCGCCCCTCCTTCTCGTGCAGATCGACCGGGATCCCCGAGCCGTCATCGCCGACCCGGATGCCACCGTCGCGCAGCAGCTCGATCTCGATGCGGCTGCACCGTCCGGCCAGCGCCTCGTCGACGGAGTTGTCGACCACCTCCCAGACGAGGTGGTGCAGGCCCCGCGCCCCGGTGGACCCGATGTACATGCCCGGGCGGCGACGGACGGCCTCCAGACCCTCGAGCACCGTGATGTTCTTCGCGCTGTAGGTGCCGTCGCTCCCACCCGCGGCGGCGGATGCCACGGCGTCGGGTGGGACCGGAGCGTCGGGGGCAGCAGCCACCAGTGACCTCTTCCATCATCGTCGGCGTGTTCCACGCCGGTGCACAGCACGTCGTGCGGTGACGTGGGCGACGATGTCGAACGCCGGCCACGGAGTGCTTCAGGCAGGAGCCTAGCAGCGACCGACACGCACGGACACCCGTCCCAGAGGCCCTGTGGACGGTCGAGCCCCCTCGCAGCTACCTCGACCTTCCGACGAGGAACGCGGCCTGAGAGGCCGCGTTGTCCTCGCCAGCGCGACGGAGCCTCAACCGGTGGCGGCCAGCTGGGCCAACTCGTCGAACTGGGACGGATCGAGCATGCCGGACCCCCGGAAGAGCACCTGGCCGTCCTCCCCGATCACCGCCCACGAGGGGGTCGCCCTGAACCCGTAGGTCTGGAAGGCGGTGGAGGCGGTGTCGTCGACCAGGACGTCGCCGGTGTAGCCCGCGTCGGCGAACCAGTCCTGTGGGGGCCAGTTCTGTCGGGAGTCGTCGTGGTTCGTGGCGACCATCAGGAAGTCCACACCCTCCGGGGTGCCGCCCTCCCCGAGCCAGTCGACCACCTGGGGGAGCTCGGCATCGCATGCGGGGCACCAGGAGGCCACGAAGCTGACGACCTGGGCCCCGTCACCGACCGTGATCGGCGTCCCGTCGAAGTCCGCGCCCGTGAGCACGGGCGCCGGCTGACCGACGGCAGGATCCGCCGCCCCTTCGGGCACGGGCGGCAGGGCGTCGCCCTCCACCTCGACGTCACCCGCCACGTCGCTGATCCCCAGACGGTCGTCGGTCTCCCCGACGGAGAGGACCGCGATCACGACCGCGACGATCACCACGACGACACCGACGCCGCCGTAGATCAGTCGCTGCCGCCGGACTTCAGCGCTCCGTTGCTCCTCCCGCTCCTTGCGCCGAGCTTCGGCACGAGCGTTCTTGGTGGGCGTGGTCACGGTGGTGCTCCTCGTCGTTCGATCCGGGATCGCTGGTGGAATTCGGACGGGTCCAGGGTCACGGCCGGCGGGCCGCCAGGCTCAGCACGGCGATCGCCACGAAGGAGATCAGTGCCATCGTCGGCAGGGTGAGGAACCCGAGCTCCTCGACCCAGATGATCGTGCAGGGTGCCGTATCGTCGCACGGTCCGCCCCACGCGGGGTTGTTCTCGATGACGATGTGCCACGTGGCGACGGCGGCACCGATCGCGGTCAGTGGGAGCACGGTCCGCCAGACCTGCCGATCCCCTCGGGCGATGGCGACCCCGAGGATCACCACCAGTGGGTACATGGCGATGCGCTGGTACCAGCACAGGGTGCAGGGCAGGTAGCCGGCGACCTCGGAGAGCAGCAGCGAGCCAGCCGTGGCGGTGGTCGCGATCGCGGTGGCCAGCGGCAGAGCCACCTCGTCACGCAACCACGCCGGTACCCGTCCGCGGACGAGCAGCACGGTCGTGACGACCGCAACGAGCAGTGCCACGAGTGCGAGGATCCCGAAGGTGCGTTCGGCGATGGCGATCACGGCGTCTCCTGGGTGCCCTGGAGCGGACCGACCACGAGCCGGACCTCCCGGACGGTGTCAGGTCCGAGGACCTCGACCGCACTACGGAGCAACGCAGGAGTGAGGTAGCGCAGCTGGGTCGCCCACACCTGGCTCTCCGCGCGGATCACCAGGGTGCCACCCGCGACACGGACGGGCTCGCACCTGCTGGCCAGATCGGCCCCGACGATCTCGTCCCACCGGGTGAAGACCCGCGTGCCCCGCAGACGTTCCGACCAGCCACGTTGTGCCAGGAACCGCTCCAGGTCCGCACCGACCGGGGTCGGGGGACGCACCCGGTGCACACCGTCGGTCTCCGGATCGGGTGTCACCCAGTCGTCGTCGGTCGGCGGCGCCGGGTCGTAGGCCTCGCGCTCGAGCCGGGCACGCCGTCGCGCATCGGAGCGGCGGCGACGGTCGTAGACGCGCTCATCGCGATCCCGGTGTCGGGCCTTGCGGGGGTCGTGAGCCGGATCCGGCGAGCGACTCATGATGCCGCCGCTGCGGACCGCGGGACGAGGCGGCTCACCCCGTCAGCGATCCGGACATCGATGCGGTGGCCGCTCAAGGGGACGTCCTCCTCGACAGCGGCGGTCACGAGCACCTGATCGAACCGTGCACAGGCCGCCGCCAGGCGCTGCCGGCGCGTGGTGTCCAGCTCCGCGAACACGTCGTCGAGCAGGACGACGGGGCGGTCACCCACCTCGGCGAGGACCTCGAAGGTGCCGAGCTTCAAGGCGAGCGCCAGGGACCAGGCCTCCCCGTGGGACGCATAGCCCTTGGCGGGTAGGTCACCGATCTCCAGCTCCAGATCATCGCGGTGCGGGCCGACCAGGGTGACACCGCGGGCACGCTCGTCGGCGGCCACCTCGGCGTAGGCCACCTGGAGGGCGGCGGCGAGAGGGGCGACGGCGGGGACCAGCGTCGCATCACCGCCCTCGATCAGCTCATCGACCCCGGCCCCGGCGGAGCTGCGGTAGCGCACCCCCACCGGCTCCGGACGGTCGGCGAGCTCCCGGTAGCCCCGATCGACCGGCCCCGCCAGCGTGCGGACCGCGGCCACACGCGCCGCCAGGAGCTGGCTGCCGAGCGTCACCAGCTGCTCGGTCCACGCCGCGACCGTGACGTCGGCTGCCGATGCGGCCGAGCCCGTCAGATGCCGTGCACGCTTGAGCAGCTGGTTGCGTTGGCGCAGCGCACGGTCGTAGTCCGCACGCGCGGCGGCGAACGCCGGCCGGCGCTGTGAGAGCAGATCATCGAGGAAGCGACGACGATCGCTCGGGTCACCGCGCACGATCCGCAGGTCCTCGGGGGCGAAGAGGACCGCACGCAGCACACCGATCGCCTCCGCTGCACGCCGGACATCCTGTCCATCGACGCGCGTCCTGGTCCGGCGGCCGGATCCGAGTTCCAGCTCGAGCCGGCGTCGACGTCCACTGTCGGTCTCGAGCTCGCAGCGGATCACCCCGAGCTCGGCACCGACCCGCACCAGGGGGCCGTCGCCCGCGACGCGGTGGGAGGCACCGGTGGCCACGCGCTGGACCGCCTCGAGGAGGTTGGTCTTGCCCTGCGCGTTGGGACCGAGCAACACGGTGGCCCCGTCAGGCAGGTCGAGCGTCGCTCGGTCGTAGGAGCGTACGTCGACCAGTTCGAGGTGACGCAGCTGCATCGCGCACCTCGCGTCAGCTCACCCGCATCGGCATGAGGAGGTAGGTCAGGTCGTCGACACGGTCGTCATCGGTGTCAGGCTGGGGCTTGAGGACGGCGGGCTTCAGTCCATCGCGCAGCTCGATGCGGATCTGCTCGGTACCGGTCGCATCGAGACCAGCCAGCAGGAAGGCCGGGTTGAACGAGATCGACAGGCCGTCACCGTCGATCTCTGCCGGCAACGCCTCGGCAGCGTCCCCCATCTCCTGGTTGGTCGCCTGGAGGTCGACCGAGCCGTCGGCGAAGTGCAGCGTCACCGGGGTGTTCGCCTGCCCCATCGCCACGATCGCGACACGCTGGAGCGCCTCCGCGAGCCCGGCGCGGTCCACGACCACGGAGGTCTCGTGGGCATCCGGCAGCAACGCCCGGTAGTTGGGGAAGGAACCCTCGATCAGCTTCGTGGTCAGCCGACGGTCGCCGAACAGGAAGGAAACCTGGCCCTCCTCGAGCACGATCGTGACGCTGCCGCCCGCCTCGCCGGCCGCCTTCGCTGCCTCCTGCAGCGAGCGGGCGGGGACCAGGGCGACCCCCTCGACCGCCTCGTCGAAGGCCACGGAGCGCACGGCGAGCCGGTAGCTGTCGGTGGCGGCCGCGGTCAAGGTGCCGCCCGAGGCGTCGAGCTGGACGCCGGTGAGCACGGGTCGACCGTCGTCGCCGGAGGCGGCCCGTGCCACCTGGGACACCAGGCGGGCGAAGGCGTCGGCCTTGAGCACCCCCTGCGTGGCGTCCTCGGCGGGCGCAGCGAGGGTCGGGAAGTCCTCCACCTGCATGCCACGGACGTGGAAGGTCGCTCGACCGCAGGTGATCTCCACACGCTCGGTGTCGCCCTCGAGTTGCACCGGAGCGGTCGGGAACCGCGCCACCAGCTGGGCCAGGAGCCGTCCCGGCAGCAGGACCCGTCCCGGCTCCTCCACCTCGACGGGGATGGAGACCTCGGCAGCGACCTCCAGATCGGTCGCTCGGCAGGTGAGCCGGCCATCCGCCGCTTCGAGCAGGACACCGGACAGTGCCGGCAGGGTGACACGTGCCCCGACGGTTCGCGTCGCCCAGGACACGGCATCGGCGAACTCGGTGCGCTCGGCTCTCAACTTCACGGGGTGCCTCCCGGGCGACTCGGTCCACAGGCGTGGGTAAGAAGTGTTCTTCTCTTCACTCTTCACGTCACCGTAGTAGGGGCTGTGCAAACGGTGGACAACCTTCGTCCTCGCAGGTCAGCCCGGGTCCGGTGGGTGTGGAGCGCATGTGGGCCGTCCGAGGGCTCATCCCCAACCGGAAGAACGACACGGTTGTGCTTCCACGGGATCGGGAGGATCTCCCCCGGTTGTCCCGACCGGCTCCACAGGGGATCGAGAGGGCAACGCGCGCCGGCGAGGAGATCGTGACGGCGAGGGTCGTGGTCCCCGGCGCGGCGCCGGGGTGCTGAGGAAGCAGGCCTCATGCGGTACGGGCGCGGGTCTTCACCCGGTTCGTGAGCTCCTGGACCTGGTCGTAGATCGGCCGGCGCTCCTGCATCAGCACGGCGATCTTCTTGGTCGCGTGCATGACGGTGGTGTGGTCGCGGCCACCGAACGCCTTGCCGATCCGTGGCAGGGAGAGTTCGGTCAGTTCCCGCGTCAGGTACATCGCGAGCTGACGGGCGGTGACCAGCTGTCGGCTACGTGACGGGGAGCACAGGTCGTCGACGGTGAGGGAGAAGTGGTCGGCGACCTCCTCCATGATGAGCTGCACCGACACCTCGCGGTCCCGGCCGTCGGGGAACAGATCCTTGAGCACGGCCTCGGCCATCGCGGTGTCCGCCGGTGCCCGCTGGAGGCTGGAGAAGGCGGCGACGCGTATCAGCGCTCCCTCGAGCTCACGGATGTTGGACTGGACCCGGGAAGCGATCAGCTCGAGCACCTCCGGCTCCACGCTGAGGGTGTCGCTCTCCGACTTCTTGCGCAGGATCGCGATACGGGTCTCGAGATCCGGCGGCTGGACGTCGGTCATCAGCCCCCACTCGAACCGGCTACGCAGGCGATCCTCGAGCTGGGCGATCTGTTTGGGTGGTCGGTCGCTGGAGATGACGATCTGCTTCTCCGCGTTGTGCAGCGCGTTGAAGGTGTGGAAGAACTCCTCCTGGGTGCGTTCCTTCTGCTGCAGGAACTGGATATCGTCGATCAACAGCACGTCCGCCTGCCGGTAGGTGCGCTGGAAGGTGGTGATGCGGTCGTCGCGGATGGCGTTGATGAACTCGTTGGTGAACTGCTCGGTGGTGATGTAGCGCACCGTCAGGCGGGGGTAGAGGTTGCGGACGTAGTGCCCGATCGCGTGGAGCAGGTGCGTCTTGCCGAGCCCCGCCCCCCCGTAGATGAACAGTGGGTTGTAGGACTTTGCCGGGGCCTCGGCGACCGCGGTCGCCGCCGCGTGGGCGAAACGGTTCGAGGAACCGATGACGAAGTCGTCGAAGGAGTACTTCGGGTTGAGCTGGGTGTCCGGCTCCACCTCGCTGGCGACCTGTTGCTCGACCCGTCGTGGCGGGAGCTCGACGGTCGGTCCCTGGGGGCGGCCGGGGGCGTGCAGCGGCAGCTCGTCAGGCGGAACGCGCTCGTCGAGCAGCTCGGGCGGTGCTGACGCTGCCGTCGCCGCGTTGTCGAGGTAGTCGTTGTCGGCCGGTCGCGCCGAACCCCTCGCGTCGTCGTCGGAGGCAGCTGGCTCGTCAACGAGGTGTTCGAAGGGAGCGTGGATGACGTTGGTGTCGTCCGTACCTGCGTCCGGGTGAGGGCCGTCGTGGTCGGATGCCCTCCGGGAATGGGTGTCCTCGAGTGGTGTCGGGTTGGTCTGCACGGTGATGACCACCTGCAACTGCCGGCCCGCCGCGGTGCTCAGCGCATGTCGGATGGTCTCGCCGCAGTTGCGGTCGAGCCACTCACGGGCGAAGCCGTGCGGACTGGCGAGCACGACGGTGTCGTCGCTGAACCCGACCGGGTTGGTGGCGACCAGCCACTGACGTTGCGCGGGCGAGGTGACGCTGCGCATGATCTGCGAGAGACTCTCGGTCCACAGTGCATCGAGATCGAGCGTCGACGCGGTATCCACCCTCACTCCTCACCTCACCTGGTTGCGATCGGGGCTGTGCTGCCGCTCGTGCTGCGGCAACAGCCGATCCTCGTCCGGCCCGCGCCCGGTATCTCGTGTTGTCCACAGGTGGTTCCACAGCTGTGGACAGACGGATGCGGTGGTGCTGGACCGCGTGGACCGCGGTGGGGAAGGTCCGTGGGCTGGTGCGACGAAGTCGTGAGGACGTTCCGGGTGGACCGCTGCCTCGCCATCCCGCGAGCGGGTGGGACCTCGCCGTGGGCCGGCGGACGATCGGGGACCGTACACCGGCCGGATCAGCGGCTGCAACCGGTGAGATGTGGTGCATCGTCGCCCTGCCCACGGTGCGGGGGGCGGGGATGCGGGCGTGGGGGCCCTCTGGTGGCGTCACACGGCCGGTTCTGGCGCACCACGGTGGCGCGGTACCGCGGGGCGCTGTGGGCATCGGCGCGCACCACGACGCAGCGAATGCCCGATGAACGCGCAGGTCGATACGCTGAGGGTCACCCATCGCACCGGTCCCCCGTGTGGTCGTGGCCGCGTGCCCACTCGACGCGCACCCGACGAGGGTGGGTCGGACCCCGTCGCGCCGGTCAGCGTCCGGACGCCACCCGACCCCGCCGTGTGCCACGTCAGAGGACCCCGGAGGCTCGCTGTGAAGCGCACCTATCAGCCCAACAATCGACGTCGCTCGCGCAAGCACGGTTTCCGCGCGCGGATGCGGACCAACGGTGGTCGCCGCGTGGTGAGCAACCGCCGTCGCCGTGGTCGGTCGAAGCTGTCCGCGTGAGGTCCCCGGCCGGAGGGCACGACCGACTCCGGCGAGGTCCCGACATCACCCGGGTGATGCGGGGCCGACAGCAGCGTGCGGGACGGTTGCTCGTGACGCATGTCGCACCCACCGGTGAGCGAACACCTGCGCGTGTCGCCGTCGTGGCGTCGCGACGTGTGGGCAACGCGGTGGCACGCAACCGCTGCAAACGCCTGTTGCGCGAGGCGGTCCGCCACCAGCCGATCCGTGACGGGGTCGATGTCGTGCTGGTGGCGCGCGCGCCGATGGTGGGCTCCGGTGTCCGTGCGGTGAGCGAGGAACTGGCCCGACAGCTCGAGGTCCTGGGCGTCAGCGGCGACCATCACCACCTGTCGGAGGCCACGCGATGAGCGGCAACGGGCAGCCGAGCCTGACGGGGGGACAGGACGCTGCGCTGCCATGGTGGCGTCGCGGCGTGATGTGGCTGGTGCTGTTACCTGTGCACCTGTGGCGTGCGACCGCTGCCTTGCGCCAGCCGCGGTGTCGTTTCCATCCCTCCTGCTCGACCTACGCCGTCGATGCGGTGCGCAGCCATGGGCCCGGCCGGGGCACCGTGCTCGCGGCGCGCCGCGTGGGCCGCTGTCACCCGTGGAACGTCGGTGGTGTCGACCCCGTGCCCCCGGCAGCGCAGCGCGACGCCTGGCGCCGCTGATCCGACGATGCAGACCCTGAACGGAGCGTGACCACCGTGTGGACATCCTTCACTGACAGCGTCCTCGGCTTCTTCGAGGGTGTACTCACCGTCCTGCACGATGTGGTGGTGCCGGTCTTCGGTGTGCACAGCTGGGGTTGGGCGATCATCCTGCTGACCCTCATCGTGCGCATCTTCCTGCTGCCACTGGCGATCAAGCAGACCCGGTCCATGCGGGGCATGCAGGCCATCCAGCCGAAGATGAAGGAGATCCAGAAGAAGTACAAGGTCGATCGTGAGCTGATGCGCAAGGACCCGGAGAAGTACCGGGCCAAGAAGCAGAAGATGAACGAGGAGATGATGGCCCTCTACCAGGAGGAGGGCGTCAACCCGGCGGCGAGCTGTCTGCCCTTGCTGGCCCAGGCTCCGGTGTTCATCGCGCTGTTCTGGACCATCCGTGGTATGGAGGAGCTCGCGGACGCACCCTTCTACTTCTTCACCGACTTCATCTCCCCTGGTGAGGACGGCATCACCGGGTTGGGGGCGTTGGTCAGCACCGCGGGGTGGCCGGGATGGCTGCTGATCGTGGTGATGTCGGGGACGATGTTCATCACGCAGAAGCAGATGATGGCGCGTACGGCCGCCACGGGCCAGGACAACCCGATGGCGCAGCAGCAGAAGATCCTGCTCTACGTCATGCCGCTGTTCCTCGCGGTCGTCTCCTTCCAGTTCGCGCTCGGGCTGCTGCTCTACTGGGTCACGACCAACGTCTGGCAGGTCATCCAGCAGTGGATCATCCTGCGGGAGGTCAAGCAGGACGCTGCCTCCGGTCCGGCCACGTCGTCGGGCGATGATCGTCCCGCGACCGGCAAGGGTGGAGCGACCTCCGGGCGCGCCAAGCGCCCGAAGGATGGCGACCAGGCTGGGGGGAGCAGCTCTGGCGGGTCGAAGGGCGGTGCCGGCTCTGTGGAGAAGGGCCGCCCAGCCGGACAGAAGGGTGACGCCACGCCCAATGGCTCGGCGCCAGGACGCCCGAAGGACCAGGACCGCCCCGCACAGTCACCGCCACGCAAGAAGGGAGGTGCGGGTGGCCCCAAGAACGGCAGCGGGGATGCCTCGGGTGCATCCGGCGACCTCACGGGGCGGGGCGGCAACGGCGCGAGGCCTGATGAGCCCGGGGATGTGTCACCGCGTGGGGGCAGGTCGCCAGCACGCGATCATCTGCCACGTCGGGGCGGGAAGCGGTCCTGAACGTGATCACAGTGAGGAGTCATCGATGAGTCGGACGGTCAAGGCACAGGGCGCCAACCTGCAGGATGCGCTCGAGGCAGCGGTCGGTGAGTTGCTGGACGAGGGCGACGGCGTGGAGGTGCGGTTGGCCGGTGGTGATCACGCATCCTGGTCGGGCAGTGCACGGCTGGAGTTGGAGGTCGCTGCGGCTGCACCGAGCGACGGCGAGGGGTCGGACGAGCCCGTCGAGGCGGCGGAGCCGGTCGCCGAGGGCGAGGTGATCAGTGCCGAGGAGCTCGATGAGGAGGCGGACGCCGCGGCGGACTTCATGGAGGGACTGCTGGATGCCCTGGACCTTCCCGGCGATCTACGGATCAAGCTCCACCCGGACCATGCAGAGCTCGAGGTCATCGAGATCGGCAGCGGTGCGCTGATCGGGCGTCGTGGCCAGACCCTGGATGCGATCCAGGAGCTGGTCCGCTGCTCGCTCCAACGGCAGTTCCAGCGCCGAGCACGGATCAAGATCGACGCCGAGGGCTACCGCGCACGTCGGCTCGAGAAGCTCCTGGAGAAGGCGGACGAGGCCATCGACGCGGTCCTGGATTCCGGGGAGGCCGAGCGGTTGGAGCCGATGGACGTGTTCGAGCGCAAAGCCGTGCATCAGCTGGTCGCCGAGGTGGACGGGCTGCAGAGCCGCAGCCAGGGGCGTGAACCGGCGCGGCGGGTGGTCATCGAGCCGGCGTAGGCGCGGCGTGGTGTTGGACTGCCCAGGCCGATGGCCTGGGCAGCGCCATGTCGCGGAGTCGTCTGATGGAGAGATAGTATAGGAAGTATAGGTCAATCGTGGCTGCCAGGGACGAGCGATCCGCTTGCTATCGGGCCGAGCGTGACGGGTGCGTGCTCGCCGCGCAGGACTGACCTGCGGAGCCGGTTACGGCGTCCTCCTGGCTGGTGCCGACGCCTGAGGCTGCGATGTCGGGGAGTGGTGGGAGATCCGGTCGCTACGGCGCCGACGGCGTGGCGTCCTCGGTGTGGAGGTCCATCGGTGCCTGTTGGGTGCTCGCGGGTGCTCCCCCGTGCGGTCGCGGATGTCGAGGCGTGCGTTGGTGATGACCCCAGGGCCCCGCGGGTGCGATCCATCGGCGGCTGGCAAGGGGCTCTATCAGCTCCGGCGGCGGCGGACGAGTCCGACCAGCTGATGGGTGGGAGGTCGGCGTTGCGCGGGCCCCCCGGGTCGCCGGCCCTGCTGCTGCATCGCATCGACGGAGAGTCGTCGGATGACGGGGTCTTCGGCTCCCTGCCGGTCCTCCAGCGGTGGTCTGTAGAGGGCGTGGTGTGGCGCGGCGCGCTCCTGGTGCTCAAGACCGCCCCGGGCCGACGTCATGATCGCAGACGTTGGCGGTGCGGCTGGGGGTATGTACATGTCGGATGTGGCGGTCGAGTCTCTCGTGACGTTGTCCTCAGGGGTCGTCACCATGCATCGGTTCCACGTGGAACGGCACGCTCGCGATCCGATGCGCTGTCGTAGAGCTGCCGGAGAGCACGGGAGGGCGCTCGATCCGTTCCACGTGGAACGGACGCGTCGACCGCCTGACACCATGCATCGACTAGGGTGGCGTCATGGACGTCGATGCCAAACTCGCTGAGTACGCGCGTATGCTGCGTGCGTCGCCCCACAACCTCATGTCGCCACGCGCACTGCAGGAGCTGGAGGGCCGGCATCTGCCTGAGGCCAGAGCGGTGGGAGCCCTGCTACCGGCTCCGTCCCCCCAGGGGGGACGTGTCCTCGACGTCGGGTCAGGCGGTGGACTGCCGGGGATCGTCGTCGCCATCACCCGCACGGACCTCATGGTGGATCTACTGGAGTCCCGGTCGAAGAAGGTGCGCTTCCTCACGGCTGTCGTTGATCGACTCGCGCTCCCATCTCAGGTCCACGAGGGACGGGCTGAGGATCTGGCGCGGACGGAGCTGGCCCGGACGTACGATGTGGTGACGGCGCGCGCTGTCGCGCCGCTGCCTCGACTGCTGGGGTGGACGCTGCCCTTCCTGCGGCCAGGTGGGCTACTGTACGCGGTGAAGGGCGAGCGCTGGCGTGCGGAGGTCGCCGAGGCTGCCGACCAGTTGGTCCGTTGGCAGGCAAGCGTCGTGGTGACGCCGAGCGACCAATCGGGACCTCACGACGCGGTCCAGATCGTCGTGGTGCGTCGCGATGTTGCATAATGCAACTACACAGAAGGACATGAAGAGACATGGAAAGCCCTGCAGTCGGCGACGGGAGGGGACCGGCGACGGTTATCTGCGTGGCCAACCAGAAGGGCGGCGTCGGCAAGACGACCACCGCCATCTCCCTGGCAGCGGCGATCGCCGAGCTCGGCGCACGCGTGCTGGTCATCGATCTCGATCCCCAGGGGAACGCGAGTACCGGACTCGGTGTCCGCATGGACGAAGGCGAGACCTCGACCTACGGGGTGCTGGTCGATGGCGAGGATGTGCGGACAGCCATCCGTGACACGGAGATCCCCGGCCTCTGCCTCCTGCCGAGCTCGCTCGACCTCGCAGGAGCGGAGGTCGAGCTGGTCCCCGCCTTCTCGCGGGAACACCGTCTCGACCGCGCGTTGGAGGGTGTGCTGCCCGAGTTCGACCTCGTTCTGGTCGACTGTCCGCCGTCTCTGGGCCTGCTCACGATCAACGCCCTGGTGGCGGCACACGAGGTGCTGGTCCCGATCCAGTGCGAGTACTACGCGTTGGAGGGCCTGAGCCAGCTCCTGCGGACCGTCGAGCTTGTCGCCGACAACCTCAACCGCCGGCTGCGGGTCGGCGGGGTCGTGCTCACCATGTACGACGCCCGGACGAACCTGGCGCAGCAGGTGGTGGAGGAGGTCCGCAACTACTTCGGTGAGCTCACCTACACCACGGTCATCCCCCGCAGCGTGCGGCTGTCGGAGGCACCGAGCTTCGGCCAGCCCATCAGCGTCTACGACCCCGCCAGCCGCGGCGCGCGTGCCTACCAGCGGCTGGCCCGTGAGGTCGCGGTGCGGCTGGCGTTACACGTGGAACTGCCGGAGGAGAGCAACGTGGAGCGGCTACTGGGGGGCAGTTTCACTGCACCGGAGGCCGGACGCGGAACGCCGCCCGCGGCCTCGACGGGGGAGGCAGAGGGATGAGCCGACGCACTGGACTGGGACGCGGTCTCGCCGCACTCATCCCGCCGGCGCCAGGCCAGGATGCCGCTGAGGCCCCGACGGAGGTCGAGCACCTCCCCGACGCGACAGCGGCCGATGCAACGCGTACAGCTGACGCAGAAGCCTCCAGCGGGCATGCGCCGGACCAGCCCGGCGAGGAGGCTGCGCCTTCCTCCGACAGCCGGCAGGCGACCGAGGCGCCTGAGCCATCTCCGGCGCTCGATGGGCCCGACGACACCCCACCCGTGGGCAGTGGCCTCCCGGGGGACCAGCCGGCCAGCTACGCCGAGCTGGACCCGCAACGGATCACCCCGAACCCGCGGCAGCCCCGTGAGATCTTCGATCCCGACGAACTCGATGGCCTCGCCACCTCCCTCGCCGACGTCGGCATGCTCCAACCCCTGGTGGTCCGGCCCCTCGGCGATGGTGGCTACGAGCTGATCGCCGGGGAGCGGCGGCTGCGCGCGGCACTGCTCGCCGGTCTGGCGCGTGTGCCCGCGCTGGTGCGCCACACCGAGGATGCGGACCTGCTCAAGGAAGCCCTGGTGGAGAACATCCACCGGGTGCAGCTGAACCCGCTCGAGGAGGCGGCCGCCTACCAGCAGCTGCTCGAGGAGTTCGGCGTGAGCCAGGAGGAGTTGGCCACCCGTCTCGGCCGCTCCCGCCCGGCCATCAGCAACGCCATCCGCCTGCTCCAACTCCCCGACGCGGTGCAGCGACGCGTCGCCGCTGGCGTCCTCAGCGCTGGCCACGCCAAGGCGCTCCTGGCACTACCCGACGGTCCGGCACAGAGCAGCGTGGCCGAACGCATCGTCGCGGAGGGACTCTCCGTCCGGGCGACGGAGGAGCTGGTCCGCCTCCGCCTGGTCGATGCGCCGACACCGCAACCCAAGCCGCGACGCACGGCCACGGCGCCGGGTCTGGTCGAACTGCAGGAGGACCTCTCCGACGCGCTCAAGGCACGTGTGCGGATCACGATGGGCGCCCGCAAGGGCCGGCTCGCCGTGGAGTTCACCTCGGTCGACGACCTCGAACGGATCGTGGCGGTCATCGCCGACGGGCTCGGGGCGCAGGCACCTTCGAGCCACCTGGATCACCCGGATTCTGCCGCCGATCCCGACGCAGGCGAGGTGTAGCTCACCGCCACGACGGCATCAGCTCACGGACCTGCCCGTCCTCGTCGGCGACGAAGGCGCGCTCCGCCATCTCGACGAACAGTCCCGAGGTCACGACCCCGGGAACCTGCGCGAACCACAGATCCTCGACGGCAGGATCCTGGATACCACCCGGCATCCGGGCGTCGAGGAGATGGTTGCCGTTGTCGGTGATCACCGCCGGCCCGCCACCCGCACTGCGCAGTGTCACGTCGTAACCGCGCTCGGTCATCCAGCGCGTCACCGGACCAACCGCGAAGGGCACCACTTCCACCGGAAGCGGGAAACTGTCGCCGAGCAAGGGCACGATCTTGTCCGTGGTGGCGATGAGCACGAAGCGTGCCGCCATGCGCGCGACGACCTTCTCCCGGAGCAGCGCGCCGCCGCCACCCTTCGTCGCGGTCAGGGTGTCATCGAGCTCGTCCGCGCCATCGATCGCCAGATCGAGGGTCCCCACCTCGCTCGGCGTGCGGACCTCGATGCCCAGTTCCCGACAGGCCGCCTGAGTCGCCTCCGAGGTCGGCACGCCGACCACATCCAGCCTGCGGTCCACGATGGCCTCCAGCAGGTACGCGACGGTCGATCCCGTGCCCAGTCCCACGCGCATCCCGTCGCGCAGCAGTTCGCTGGCCGCCCGTGCGGCGGCGCGCTTGCGCTCGGCGACGGGGTCCAGGTGATCGGTCATCTCTGCTCCTGACGCCAGCTGTGCAGCAGCAGTGGGAGCTCACCGAGGCCCTCCAGCACCAGATCGGGCTCTTCGGCGTCCTCGGGCAGGTCCTGCAGCTGCCCCCAGGGTCCGCGGCGCAGCCAGCAGGTGCGCACTCCTGCCGCCTGTGCCGCCAGCACGTCGTTGTCCACGCGGTCCCCCACGTACAGCACACGCCCCGGATCGTCGCGCTCCGCCAGCGAGAGCATGGCGGTGAAGAAGCCCGGATCCGGCTTCTCCGCGCCGAACTCCTCGGAGGTTCGCACGTGCGTGCTGGACAACCCCAGGGCTTCGAGCTGTGGTCGACGTCGGGCCGGCTGGTTGCCGGCGATCAGCACCTGTACCCCCGAGGCCGTCAGCTCCTCCAGGCAGGGCCGGACATCGGGGTAGAGGTCGTCGTCGCGGAACCCGCCGTAGCGTTGCTCGTGTTCCGACTCGAGCTCCTGCCAGGCCAGGTTCGGGGCCAGGTGGGCGAAGACCGCCGCCAGCGGTTCACCCTGCACGATGCCCGCGCCCAGCACCGCGGCGAAGCTCAGGGGCGAGACCCCGACCAGTTCCGCCCACACCGACCAGACTCGGGTCTCGTCGATCACCACCTCGCCGACATCGAAGACGACGGTGTCGGGTGCGACCCGCCCATCCGCGGGCCCATCTCCCCCGTCGGATCCTGCGCCGCTCACCTCGCCCCCGGTGCATCGCGCAGCGCGAGCTCGACCAGCCGTTCGCACAGATCGGGGAAGGGCAGCGACGCCGCCTCCGCCGCGAGCGGCACCAGCGAGGTCTCGGTCAATCCTGGACAGGTGTCCAGCTCCAGCAGCCACGGGGTGCCGGCAGCGTCGACGATCAGGTCCGCGCGGGAGATGTGCCGCGCGCCCACCGCCCCCACGGCGGTGATCGCCGCGTGCGTGCAGGCGGCCGTCACCTCCGAGGCCAGCCGGGCAGGGACGTGGAACTCCGTCGCCCCCGGCGTGTACCTGGCCGCGAAGTCGTAGGCACCGTCCTTGGGCTGGATCTCCACCGCCGGCAGGGTGTGTCCGTCCAGGACCGTGACCGCCACCTCGGTGCCCTCGATGAACCGTTCGATCAGCACGACATCGGCGTAGGAGAACGCACCCACGATCGCCTGCGGCAGGCGCGCCGCGTCCTCCACGATCGTCAGGCCCAGGGAGGACCCTCCGGTCGCGGGTTTGACCACCAGCGGTATCGAGAGCTCCGCCGCGATGCGATCGACGGCTGCCGTGGCGCCCATCTCGCGGAAGGCCTGCTGGGAGAGGGTGACCCGCTCCGGCACCGCCACCCCCTCGCGGGCGAACAGTCCCTGGGCGATGGGCTTGTTCCAGGCCAGCGAGCTGGCGAGCACATCGGGACCGGTGTAGGGCAGCTCGATCAGCTCGAGCAACGACTGGATGGTGCCGTCCTCGCCGGCCGAGCCGTGCAACGCCAGGAACGCGACGTCGAAGCCGCCCGTCTCCAGCGTGCGCACCAGATCCCCATCGATGTCCAGGCGGGTGACCTGGTGGCCACGGTCGGCGAGTGCGTCGGCGACCCGGCTCCCCGAGCGCAGCGAGACCTCCCGCTCCAGCGAGATGCCGCCCGCGAGCACGGCGATGGACGTCTGGGTCATGGGATCCTCCTCACGATCGGCCGGCCGGGGCGGATCATCCTCCGACGCCGGTGGCCGGTCCGCTCTGCTTGCGGTCCGGGGCGGGCGCCTGGTCCCCGTAGACCGCCTGGACCAGCTCGAGCTCGTCGTGGAGCAGTTCACCGAGCCGTGCCACGCCCTCTGGGATGCGCTCCACCTCGGGATAGCTGAAGCACAGCCGTGCCTGCGCACCCCCGGACCCGTCGGCGTAGAAGCCCCGGCCCGGGACGTAGGCCACGCGGCGGCCGACCGCTTTGGCCAGCAGGTCCGAGGTGTCGATACCGGCGGGCACCGTCAGCCAGATGTAGAAGGCACCCGCGGGGGTGGTCCACCGCACCCCGGCGGGCATCTCGCGCCCGAGCGCCTCGAGCATGACGTCCGCCTTCTCGCGGTACAGCTCGGTGAAGCGCTTGATCTGCTCCTGCCAGGGCTGGGTCGCCAGCCACCGCTCCACGATCATCTGTGTGAGGTTCGAGGGGCACAGGTCGGCTGCCTCGCGCAGCAGCACGAGCTTGTCACGGATCGGTCCCGGGGCGGCGATCCAGCCGGTGCGGACCCCGGGCGCGAACAACTTGGACATCGTGCCGACGTAGACGACCCGCTCCGGCACCAGGGATCGCAGGCTCGGTTGCACCCGGCCCGCGAAGTCGAGCAGCCCGTAGGGGTTGTCCTCGACCAGCAGCAGGTCGTGGAGTTCCGCGAGCTCCGCGAGGCGGTGGCGCCGGGGCAGCGACATCGACACCCCTGCGGGGTTCTGGTGGTTGGGCACGGTGTAGACGTACTTGGCCCGCCGCCCCTCGGCCCGGAGCCGATCGAGCTCCTCCTCGAGCCGGTCGATGTCCATGCCCTGGTCGTCGACCGGGATGTGGCGCACCTGCGCGCGATGGCTCTTCAGGGCCCCGATGCCACCGACGTAGGTGGGGCCTTCCGCCAGGACGACGTCGCCGTCGTCGATGAAGCACTTGGCGACCAGTTCCAGCGCCTGCTGCCCTCCGACCGTGACGATGAGCTCGTCGGCGTGGCCGGGCACGCCCTCGTGGTGCATGACCTCGGCGAGGTGCGCACGCAGCTCCGGACGCCCCTGTCCGCCGCCGTACTGCAGAGCGAGCGCACCAGCGTCGCGGATCACCCCGCTGACGACGGCTTCCACCGCCTCCATGTCCAGCGCCGAGGTCGCCGGCATGCCGCCGGCGAAGGACACGACCTCGGGCCGCGAGGCCACGGCGAACAGCGCCCGGATCTCCGAGGCGCTCATCCCCGTGACCCGGGTGGCGTACCGGGTCAGATAGGGGTCGGTGTCGAGCCGCACGTGGATCTCCAGACGGCGGGGCCGCACCCGTACCGAGCCGGGTCCGGCCGGGGCGGCATCGCTAGGCTCGAGCGTAGCGACCGACGACCGGGGCCCGGCATCGGGCGCCCCCGCAGCCCGAGCCGACCGCTGATGGAGCACACATGCTGATCGAGAGCGGTGACGACGGGATGTCAGCTGGCGGCGACCACGTCCGACAGGTCGTCCCCGGCGGGTGGCGGCGTGTGCTGTTCGCGCTGGCGGTGGGGGCGGCGCTCGGGGCGGTCATCGGCCTGATCCTGCCGCGCGACGACGGACCGCGGCGCACCGAGGGGTGACGAGCGTGCGCCGTCGGCCGGTCCCCCTGACGGCAGGCGACGTGGACCGGCTGCCCGGCCGGTGCGCGGACTGCCTGTTCTGGGAACTGGGGGGCCCGTGCCCGCAACCCCGCTCGCCCACGGTGCTCGGCGGGATCGCACCGGCCGTGAGCCCCGAGGAGGCGGCGCGCCCGGCCCGCGCGCGCAAGCGCGACTGGGTCGGTGCGAGGGTCCAGGAGGACGGGCCGCCAGGAGCGCGCATCGAGGTGGTCGTCGACGGCGGATCCGCCCGGGAACGCGCCCGGACAGCCGCCTTCGCGCTCTTCGCTCCCGCGGAGCGTTACGCACCCCGGGCCGGGAGCGCACCGCGCACCGCACCCGGTGCGATGCTGTTGGCGACCGTGTGGGTCGACGACGTCTTCCGCGGGCAGGGCCTGGGTCGCCTCCTGCTCCAGACGGCGCTGCGCGAGACCCTGCGCCAGGACCGCCCGGCACTGCAGGCCTACGGTGATCGGCGGTTCCGGGAACGCAGCTGTCTGCTGCCCGCGACCTGGCTGCTGCACGAGGGGCTCACCGTTCACCGCGAGCATCCGCGCGTTCCCCTGTTCCACCTCGACGTCGGGCGCACCGCCCGGTGGGCGGAGTCCCTCGAGCACGCCCTGGAGGAGGTGCTCGCGCGCCTGCCACGCCCCGAGCGAGCGCCCGTCCCGGACCGTTCGGGCAGCCGGTAGCCTGCAGCGAAGATCTCTCGATGTCGAGACGCTGAGCGGGCGCCGAGCCGGCACACGGCCCCTGCCCGTTTCCGCACCGGCCACACCCGGGGACCCACGCCGTGCGCGCCTATCTGCAGCTGATCGGGCACCGTGACGCCCGCTGGCCGCTGCTGACGTCGATGGTCTCGCGCCTCACCCCCGGCATGATGATCCTGGCCCTGGTGCTGTTGCTGCGCGAGCACGGCTACAGCTACGCCGCCGCAGGGCTCGTCAGCGCCGGCCACCAACTGGGCGTGGGCCTGGCCTCGCCGCTGCAGGGGCGGATGGTCGATCGCCACGGTCAGGTCCGCGTGCTCGTCCCCGACGCCGTGCTCTACCTCGGTGGCACCGTCGGGCTGGCGACCACTGCCGCGGCCGGCACGCCGGTGCCCCTGCTGGTCGTCACGGCGCTGGCCACGGGCGCCTTCTACCCGCCGGTGACGGCGGCCTCCCGGGTGCTGCTGTCCCGGCTGTTCCCGTCAGGCCAGCTGCGAGAGACGGCCTTCGCCGTCTCCTCGATCTCCGTGGAGCTCGGCTTCGTGGTCGGTCCGCTCCTCGCGGTGGCCGTCGCGGAGGCAGCCACCGCCAGCTGGTCGGTGATGCTGGCCGGGGCTGCGGCAGCCGTCGGTGCCGTCGGCTACAGCACCACGCCAGCGGCCCGCGACATGCCGCCCCGTCAGGGACGACGTCCGTCGGGCGGGGCCCTGCACGCCGAGGGAGTGCGGGTCATCGTGCTGGCCATCGGGCTGGCAGCGATCGCCTTCGGTGTGCTCGACATCACGGTGCCCGCCGTCGCGGAGTTCGCCGGTGATCGCACGGTGGCGGGGCGGCTGATCGCCACCCTGGCCACCGGCAGCCTGCTCAGCGGGGTGGTGTACGGCGGGCGGATGTGGCCGGGGACCCTGCCGGAGCGGCTGCGCTTCTTCGCGGGTGGTCTCGCCGTGGCGATGCTGGTGTTGCCGCTGACGGTCGCTGACCTGCGGGTGTTCTCCGTGGGTCTGTTCGTGGCAGGTGTCTTCCTCGCGCCGACGACGATCTGTGCGTTCCAGTTGCTCGACGACCTGGCGATCCGGGGGACGGAGACCGAGGGCCAGTCCTGGGTCCATCAAACCATGCTAAATGTTACAGACAGTAAAATTATTGATTTATTCCTGGAAGATGAATGTTTAAA
>JAWOCZ010000005.1:0-4036 GCA_046483565.1 Nitriliruptoraceae bacterium | reverse complement strand
GGCGCCATCATCCGGAGTACCCGTTCTGGCGGCTCCGCCTCGACGGACAACTGTGGGAGATCGAAGGCGAGGATGTCGTCGATACGACACAGGCGGGCGACCCGAGGGTCAGCAGCCTGCGTAGGCATGACGTTCGAGGCGGCTTGTCCCCACAGGTCGCAGGCCTGTTACTCGAAGACGACCAACTGTTCGAGCAGGTCGTCGCGGTGCTGCTCGAGAGCCACTTCCCGCCATCGCTCCACGAAGACATCTGCACGGCCGCCGCACTACGCGTCCGGAGACACATCACAGACCAAACCCGCCGAGATCCCGACTTCCGGATCGAGGTGCTGCGCGCCTACGAGTACCGCTGCGCCATGTGTGGGTACGACGGGCGCCTCGACACCGTCTCGGTCGGTCTGGATGCCGCCCACGTCCAGTGGTGGGCGTACGGCGGACCGGACGACATCGATAACGGCATCGCCCTGTGCGCCTTGCACCACCGGGCGCTCGACCGCGGCATCGTGGGCATCTCGCTTGACCATCGGGTTCTCGTCTCCCGCAGGTTCAACGGCAGCGGCCGAGCACGAGAGCTGGTCATCGACCTATCGGGCAACCCTCTGTACGCCCCGCAGCACGGGCTCCCCCTTCCAGCGGCGCACTACCTGTCCTGGCACGGCACAGAGGTCTTCAGCGGCGAGGCCCGGACAGCGGCCGGGGATGTCCTCGCGGCTGAGGACCGAGGTCCCTTCGGTGAGTAGCTCCTTCGGGGCCCGGCAGCGAGTGATGCGCCTGGCACGATGAGCCTCCCGGCATCGGACTTCAGGCACGCGGATGCTCGACGACCTCCATGGGAGACGGAGCTAGTGGGAGGCCTCGTGCGCGTCTCGATCCGCCATGAACGCCGCGATGGCACGCTCGGCACTCAGGTCACGAGCAACGTCCCGAGCAGATGAGCGCAACCTGGCCAGCCACGTCTCCGCATGCACGCCTGCGACCAGGCCGACGCCCTCCACCCACTTCGGCTCTTCCGCCATGTCCCTCGTGTGGGGTCCCCACACGACGACCAGCGGGGTCACCTCGCGGTCCAGGCCATGGCTCGCAAGCAAGGATCGCAGCTTCCGAGCTCCCCGTTCAGCGCAGGCCTGGGCGCCCTGGAGGAACTTCGGGTTGCCATGCCACGAGGTCCACTTGGTCTCGATCGCGTAGACCCGCCGTGGACCGACGAGCACGTGGTCGACGTTCATCGCCTCGAAGCTGACATCGTGCACAACGAACCAGCGACCCCGGTCCAGGTCGTCGAACAGCTCGGCCGTCCACTGCTCAGCAGCACCGCCCATCTGCCGCTGAGCGATCCCGGTTCCCACCAGGAACACCATCGCGAACATGCCAAGTAGACCTGTCATCAGGCCGGCGAAGAATCCCCTGACGAGCTCATCCTGTTGCATGTAGGTGATCACGAAGGCGAGAGCCGACCACACGAGGAGGAATCCCAGCAGACGAGGCCACACCCGGAGGGCTTCGCGCCAGGCTTCGCGCCGGAGCGCCCGGAGGGTCGAGCGACCAGCCCGGCGACGTACGTGCCGACGCCGCTGTCGCTCCCTCAGCACCTGTTCCTCCCCCGTCAGCCATGCCGTGGAGCGAGCGCCCGCACGTCTGTGGTGTCGACGGAACTGATGCCGACCTTGAAGCCGACGGCTTGCACAGCGGACTACGGGTAGGGCCACCGCATAGGTCGCGTCGACGTAAAGCGCGCTTCGTCGCCGACTGGAGCGCGATGCCGACCCCGCGGTCGAGGTGACGTTCGTAGTCCGCAACCGTGGATATGGGCGCGCAGGCGCTGTGAGGCATGCACGCATAGCTACTGCGTCAGTCTTCGTGGCCGGTGGCGAAGGCGAGCTCTCGGAAGAACGTCGCGCACTGGGCGGCGTGTCGGCGCGTAAGCGACCCGTGCCCTCCCTTGGTCCGTCCGAGTACCTCGACGGGAGGCAGGTGGCGATGGCCGTGCGCGATCGCATGGCGGACCTTCACCCACCCGTTGAGGCGGCCGACCACGTCGTCGGAGCCGAGCCGTCCACCGGCCTGTGTGAACGTCCACCTCGTACGAGGATCATCACCAAGAAGCCGCAGCAGCCGACAAACCTCGCCCGCGTCGGGCGTGCTGAAACGATCAACCTCCCGGACCGCCAGTTCGATCAGCGGACGGCTGGCGTCGAGCAGGCGGAGGTACTCGGTGTCGTCCGAGCGGCTCGCAGCAGGTTCGGTCATGGTGGCGAGAGCCGTGTTGACGTAGGTCTCGACCCAGGCCTGCCAGGCGGCGACCGTCAGCACCACTACCGAGCGGTTCAGCGCCAGGTCGCGGGAGACCCACTGCTTCGGGGGCAGCTCGTCGCGAAGCGCGAGCAATGCCTCGGGCACGGCCATCGCACGAGCGAAGTCCGAGTCGGCACGGGTGGCCGCTGCAGGATGTAGGCCGGTGAAAGTCACGAAGTGACCGTAGTCGCTCGCTCTACGCGGAGGCGGCTCCCAGCCCAGGTTCGGATGGCAGCCGATACCGGCCTCCATCCGTAGGCAACACGACCCTGAAGAACTTGCACCCATTGGTTGATGCCCTGGGAACGCACCGCAGGTCGCTGCCTGGTGGTCCGATGCCACAAGGCGGGTGAACCACGGACCCGTGACCGAGGCGCTGCCAGGGGGTCGAACGTGAATCAGCTTGTCGCCTACTACGACGAGACCCCAGTCGATGTCAACGGCAAGGTAGAGCTCCAGCAGTCGCCCATATCGTCGGCCTCCGGATTGCGTGCAGCCGAGGGCTTGGTCCGAACGCATCTCGTCTACGTCGCCGTGCCCAGCGAGGCTGGATCGTTCCTGGTCCCGTTCGGCGAGTACGACGACTGGTCCCTACGTGACCGGTACAACGAGGCGATCCGGATCATGAACACCCTCGGTGCAGCCACGATCACCTGTGAGACGTACGGCGAGGTTGCCGTTCGACGCGGACTCCGCGCCAGGGTTCGCGGTCGAGGTGGAGAGGTGACGCAGCAGCGGATCGAGAACAGCGGATTCGACTTCCGTCACGAGGGTGCGGGCAGCCAACCCCGCGACCCGCGGCCACTTCGTTGGGCGCCGCCCGCGACCTGATCGCCGACGACATCCACCTCCTTCACCGGGTCGGGGCGTTCGAAGATGACTGGCGCGGCCGCTGGCCGGGCGTGGTCACGCCTGCTGGGATCGCACTGGCTCGGGCTGCGCTCACCCCGCCGGAAGGGTGAGGAACCCGGGCCATGCCCGAGCTGCGCGCGTTCTACGCCCGTTCAGGAACGGTTGGCCTCTGCGCGGCTGGGTCAGGCCGGTGGCCAGCGTTGAACACCGTGCAGGACGCGGAGCACCAGCACGGCGGTCCGCTCGATCCGGTAGACCACGATGTAGGGCGTTCCGATGACGACGAGCTCCCGGGTGGCGGGGACGCGGCCGGGACGTCCGATCGCTGGATGATCGGCGAGCCGTGCCACGGCCGCATGGACGGCGTCACCGACGTCGAGTGCCGCCCAGGGATCACGCTCGGCGATCCACTCGAGCTGTGCGGTCAGGTTGCGGGCGGCCTCGGGGAGCCACTCCATCCTCACGCGGGACGTCCGGTCGTCCGCCGTTCGATGGCCGCGCGCTGCTGCTGCCAGCTAGAGCGAACCGACTCGTGAGCCAGACGTGCCGTGGCAGGATCGTCGGCCTCAGCAACCGCATGCTCGACCTCGCCACGGAACCAGCGGTCGTGCTCCCGGAGCTCACGGTCGCGGTGCACCGCGTCCTTCATCAGCACGCGCAGCAGCTGTGCCGCCGTCCGCTCCTGGTTCGCGGCGACCTCAGCGAAGGCGGCCTTGAGCTCCTCATCGACGCGGAACGTGAAGGTGCTCTCAGCCACGACAGACCCTCCATGTGTTACTTGTAGAGTACGAACGATAACAGGGCGTCTCCGGCCGTGTGGTCGACCAGCGGTGAGGCGGCACGCCACCGCTACGGCAACAAGATCGATGCCTGCCCCGGGCCGACCACAACG
>JAWOCZ010000279.1:0-4584 GCA_046483565.1 Nitriliruptoraceae bacterium | reverse complement strand
CCCGGCTGCGGGTGCAGGATCACATCCGGCGAGGTGCCGGCGTTGATCCGGGTCCGCGCCAACGACTCGAAGTCGTTGGAGCCCTCATCGAGGACCTCGATGTCCGGGTACTCCTCGTTGAACGCATCGATGATCGCGTTCAACCCCGCGACATCCTCCTCACCCGTGAACGCGTGCAGCAGGGTGAACTGGTCCGCACCCCCCGCTTCACCATCACCATCGTCGCCACACGCGACGGCCACCATGGCAAGCGCCGTCGCCGCAGCGACCATCCGCCATGTCCGGAACCTGACGATCCTCACGATCAACTCCTTACCGTCGACGCTCTCCGGACCGGCCACACCGACCTGGATCCGCGTCGACCCAACGTCCGACCTCTACTATGACAGTCGGACAGGTGGCGTGGGCACGGTCGTTCGTCGGCAGTGGCCGTCGCCGGCAGGTGCGAACTGCACGACGGGCGCCAGCGGATCCAGGGGCGTGGCCGTCGCCGGCAGGCATCCGCGGCCGCACAGAGGAGGACCCCGGGGACCCGCAGGCCCTTCGGCCGGCGTCTGCGGCCCGGTCTCGGTGGGCCTGCGTGGGTGTCCCTCGGGGTCCTCGGCCGCGGCGGGGTCGCAGCCCCGGACTGCTGTGGGGCGCGTCTTCCGAACGGCTCCCGTCGCGGTGTCCACCGGTCCACGGTGCCGCGGGCGTCGTCCCACGCCCGGTGTCCGCACCGTTGCTACGGATCGGTCACGTGCGCGGTCTCCGGATGTCGCGCCCCCATCGGGACGCTGGACGCCGGTCGCGTCATCGCTGCTGATCCGCTGCCGGATCGGTGTCACCTCACCGTAGAGGTCGCGGGGAGAGGGGGCACCGGTGGGTGCGCCGTGCGTGACGGGTCGGGCGCGCCCGGGCGATGGGCGCGCGTGTTTGCCCCGCCGCTCGACGCCCCCTACGCTTTTCTCAACCTCGATGTTGAGGAAAGCGAAGCGACGTCCGCCGCCGACCCGTTCGTCCGCCCCCGACCCGTTCGTCCGCCCCCGACCCGTTCCGGGAGGTGACGGACGAGAGCCTAGTCGCGCGACCGCCAGGCGAGATGAGGACCGATCCCGTATGAACGCCACCGCCGCGACGACGGACACCAGCGCCACCGCTGGTGGCTCCCGGTCGCTGGTGTCGCTGCTCGGCGAGCAGCGGGCGACGATCGTGGAGCATCTTCGGCGCAACGGTGACGCCACGGTCACCGAACTCGCCGCGCGACTCGAGGTCTCCGAGGTGGCCGTTCGCCGGCACCTCGCCGTGCTCGCGGCCGAGGAACTCATCACCTCCGAGGTGGTCGGTGGCTCGCGGGGACGTCCCGCGGCCCGCTACCGTCTGACGCGCACGGCGTCGCGGCTCTTCCCCCACCGCTACGACCGCTTCGCGGCCGAGGTCCTCGACTTCCTCGACGCGCATCACGGCAGAGATGGCCTGCTGGCCTTCCTGCGGTGGCGCGTCGAACGCGAGGTCGAGGGGCTGCGCCAAGCGGTCACTGCGGAGGACCTCCACGCCCGGCTCGAACAGCTCGCCGGCGCGCTGTCGGAGGCGGGGTTCGAGGCTTCGGTCTCGGATGACGGCGAGAGCTTCACCTTGGTGCAGGACCACTGCGCCATCTACGACGTCGCCAAGGATCATCCGGAGGTGTGCAGCTACGAGGCGGCCACCTTCTCGAAGGTGCTCGGCGGCGACGTGCAGCTATCACGACGCGAGACCCTGGCCGGCGGCTCGACCGCATGTGTCTGCACGGTCAGGACCTGTGGCAGCACCCCGCAGGACCCTCACGATCAGGACGATGACGTCACGCCGCAGGCGGTCGGCGAGGACGGCAGCCCGACGGTTCCGAACCGTAAGGGACGGAACAGCGACATCGACACCGACCGACGCCCCACCGAAGTAGGAGACGACCAGTGAGCCAGACCGAGATCGAGCTTCCGGTCAGCGACGCCCGCCGCAACCAGCAGGCGGTCGCCCAGGACCTCGCCGACTACAAGTTCGGGTGGTCGGACCGCGACGACGGCTACGCGTTCACCTCCGGGCGAGGTTTGACCGCCGAGGGCGTCGCCGCCATCAGCGACCGCAAGGGCGAGCCCACCTGGATGCGTGACCTCCGGCTGCGGGCCTTCCAGGCCTACGAGCGCCGGCCCATGCCCAACTGGGGCGCGGACCTCTCCGACATCCACTTCGACGACATCTTCTACTACGTCGAGGCCTCCGAGAAGCAGGCCAACACCTGGGAGGAGCTCCCGCCGGAGATCCTCGAGACCTACGAGAAGCTCGGCATCCCGCAGGCCGAGCGTGAGCGGCTGATCGCCGGGGTGGCGGCGCAGTACGAGTCCACCGTGCTCTACCACAAGGTCCGTGAGGACCTCGAGGAGCAGGGCGTTATCTTCCTCGACACCGACGCGGGGCTCCAGGAGTACGAGGACGTCTTCCGCGAGCACTTCGCCACGGTCATCCCGCCCAACGACAACAAGTTCGCGGCGCTCAACACCGCGGTGTGGTCCGGTGGTTCCTTCATCGTGATCCCCGAGGGCGTGAAGGTCGACATCCCCCTCCAGGCCTACTTCCGCATCAACAAGCAGAACATGGGCCAGTTCGAGCGCACGCTGATCATCGCGGAGCCCGGCTCCTACGTGCACTACGTCGAGGGCTGCACCGCGCCGATCTACTCCTCCGACTCGCTGCACTCCGCGGTGGTCGAGATCATCGTCAAGGAGGGCGCCCGCGTCCGCTACACGACGATCCAGAACTGGTCGAACAACGTCTACAACCTGGTGACCAAGCGGGCCGTGGCCGAGAAGAACGCCACCATGGAGTGGATCGACGGCAACATCGGTTCCAAGGTGACCATGAAGTACCCGGCCGTCTGGCTGACCGGTGAGGGTGCCAAGGGGGAGGTCCTCTCGGTCGCCTACGCCAACGACGGGCAGCACCAGGACGCCGGCGCGAAGATGGTCCACGCCGCGCCGTACACCACGTCCAACATCCTCTCCAAGTCGATCTCCAAGGGCCTCGGGCGCACCAGCTACCGCGGGCTCGTCCAGATCAACGACGGGGCGCACCATGCCCGCTCCGCGGTCAAGTGCGACGCGCTCATGCTGGACGACACCTCCCGGACCGACACCTACCCCTACATGGAGATCGAGCAGGAGGACGCCACGATCGAGCACGAGGCCACGGTCTCCAAGGTCAGCGAGGACCAGCTGTTCTACATGCAGTCCCGCGGGATCGACGAGGACGAGGCCACGGCCATGATCGTGCGCGGGTTCATCGAGCCCATCGCTCGTGAGCTGCCGATGGAGTACTCCGTCGAACTGAACCGCCTGATCGCGCTCGAGATGGAAGGCGCCATCGGATGACCACCCTGACCGCACTCACCGAGGAGGCGCTCACCGGCGACAGCGACGCGGCCGCCGAGCCGTCGTGGCTGCGTGACCGGCGGCTCGCCGCCTACAAGCGCACGCTCGATCAGGCGTGGCCGGACAGCCGCGTCGACGAGTTCTGGCGCTCCACGCCCTTCGCGCAGCGCATCGACGTCGAGCGGGAGATCGTGACCGGTGGCGCCCACGACGCCCCCGCGTCGTTCACCGCGGACCTCGATGTCGAGGTGGCGGTCGCGCGCATCGTCGACGGGGCGCTCGTCGAGGTCACCGTCCCGAGCTCGCTGGCCGAGCTCGGGGTGGTCGTCGCCGACCTCTCGGTCGCCGCGGCGGAGCACGCGGACCTGGTGGAGCCGGCGCTCGGCTCCCTGACCAGCTCGAACCGCGAGGGCACCGGCGGTGACGCCGACCGGACCATCACCGTCAACGATGCGGCCTGGACCGCGGGCGTGTTCGTCTTCGTCCCGGCCGAGGTCGAGCTCGATGTCCCGATCGTCGTCCAGGTGCATGCGACGGCGGGCGGGGCGCACCTGCCCCGGGTCCTGGCCGTGCTCGGCCACCACGCCCGTGCCAGCCTCTACCTGGAGCACACCTCCGAGGTCGACACCGACGCTTTGGTGGACGAGGTCGTCGAGGTCGTCGCCCACGACGCGGCGCAGCTCGACGTCGTCTCCTTCCAGCGCTGGGGCGACCACGTCGACCATCTGGCGCTCCAGAAGGTCCAGGCTCACCGCGACAGCCGCATCCGGCACCTGTCGGTGACGGTGGGCGGGCGCACCGTGCGTTTCCTGCCCGAGACCGATCTGGTCGGTCCGGGCGCGGAGACCCGCCCGCTCGGTGTGTACTTCGCCGACGAGGGGCAGTGGTTCGATCTCCAGCCCTACGTCCGCCATCTCAGTCCCCACGCGACCTCGGACGTGCTGTTCAAGGGGGCGCTGCAGGGCCACAGCCGGACGGTGTTCCGCGGCAACATCTTCGTGCACAAGGATGCGGTCGGCACCGACACCGACGAGAACAACAAGTCGCTGATCCTCACCGAGGGAGCGCGCGCCGACGCGACGCCGTTCCTGGAGATCGAGTGCGCGGACATCGTGGCCGGGCACGGGTCGGCCACGGGTCAGATCGACGCACTACAGCTGTACTACCTCACCTCCCGCGGCATCCCGCGGGAGGAGGCGCT
>JAWOCZ010000249.1:0-5719 GCA_046483565.1 Nitriliruptoraceae bacterium | reverse complement strand
CGGCGATGCGCGAGGCCGTGCCCGAGGTCCGCGATCCGGCGGTGGAATTGTCGGTCCAGGCCGGTATCAACCTCGGTGGGCTGCAGGCGAAGCTGGCGCTGTCGCCCTCCAAGCGGCCGGATGCCCGCCGGCTGTTCGACGAACTGGTCCAGCTGCTGGTGGCGCTGGCACACCGCACGCCGCTGTTAGTGGTGTTCGACGAGTTCCAGTCGATCACCTCGATCGAGGGAGCAGCGGCGGTGCTGCGCACCCACCTCCAGCAGCACTACTCCCGTCTCGGGCTCGTCTTCGCCGGATCGGCACCCTCGGCGATGCGCGACGTGTTCACCCGGCACGACCAGCCGTTCTTCAACCAGGCGGACCTGGTCACCATCGAGCCACTTGACCTGGCCGCGGTCCACGCCATCGTGACCGCAGGGTTCGTCGCCACCGGCCGCGATCCGGGTGCGGTGGCCGGGCAGATCTTCGAGCTCACCGGCGGCCACCCGCAGCGGACGATGCGCGCAGCGGACGAGGTCTGGCGGCACACCGGCGTGGGCGAGCGTGCCGATCAGGTGTCGGGGCACACCGGCGTGGGCGAGCGGGCCGATCAGGTGTGGGGGCGGGCGCTGATGGCGTTGCGCGAGGCGGAGGCTGCGGTGCTGGCTGCCACCTACGACGACCTGACCACCACCGAGAAGAAGGTGGCGCGGATCTACGCCAACGGCGGTGCGATCTACGGTTCTGCAGCCGAGCGGCTCCAGCTGTCCCCGGGAGCGGCCTCGCACGCCCGCGACCGGCTGCTGGCCGACGGCAAGCTCCGGCAGGACGCCGACGGCGAGGTGGTGGTCACCGACCCGCTGCTGGCCGACTGGCTCGTCCAACGCCTGCCGCTGTGACGTTGGCGTTGACCGTGTCCGCGGTGGGGAGCGGCCGTCCCCAGGCCGCCGACGATCCGTCGAGGACCTCGCAGGTGTCGCGCGTACCGTGCCGCCTCACCCGAGGTTGGATCGAGGGCGCCGAGGTCGGTCGACCACCCGATCTCGGGGCTCGGACGGTGGAGCCGTGTCCGAGGCGGCACCCATAGCAGGTCTTGACTGGTCATCGACTGATGACCAAACTGGTCAGATGACGACCGTTTCCGTGAGCGAACTCAAGGCTCGGCTGTCCCACTTCCTACGCGAGATCCGACTCGGCGGGGAGGTGCTCGTGCTGGACCGGGGAGTGCCGGTCGCCCGGCTGGTCGGGCCATCGACGGCTGCTGACCTCGAGGGCGATGCCGCATGGGAGCGGCTGCTCTCCTCTGGCACCGTTCGTCCACCTCGCCTGATGTGGCGCACGGTCGAGCCAGAGGCCTCGGCGACGCCCAACGAGCTGGGAGGCGACGCCGTTCTGCCCGCGTGGCCGGGCGCACCGCTCCAGCTGGATCTCGACCTGGCTGTGGCGGTCGATGCCGAGCGTGAGGATCGGGTGTGAGGTTCTGGGACGCCTCTGCCTTGGTGCCACTGCTGGTCGACGAGCCCCGATCTAGCTGGGCGGCTACGACGCTGGCGCAGGACCCGGCCGTTGCGGTGTGGTCGTGGACCCAGGTCGAGCTGGTCAGCGCGGTCGAACGGCAGGCCCGTGACAGCGGGCTCGCACCGGCCACACGGCGGGCCCTCCTGGCCCGGATCGACGAGCTGTGCGCCGGTTTCGCCGAGGTCACCGACGTGCTGGCTGTCCGGCAGCGCGCGATGCGGCTGCTGGCACGCCATCCGCTGCGGGCAGCCGACGCCGGCCAACTCGCCGCGGCGCTGCTCGTGGGGGAGGCGAGCGGGCGCGATCCGGTGTTCGTGTGCCTGGACGGGCGGCTCGCGCTCGCCGCTGAGCGAGAAGGCTTGGAGGTGTCGCCACCGCCAGGCTGAGCTAGGTCACGTCTGAACCTCCACTGCAGCCTTGGCGTGCGGCCACGGCGCCGTCGAGCTCGACCTACGCTGCAGCGCTTGCGTGCCGCCATGACCACCGGTTCGACGATGCGTGCTGCCGTGACCGAGGAGAGCCCGACGTGCCCGCCCACCTCCTGGTCGTCTGCACCGCGAACATCGCCCGCAGTCCGTTGGCGGCGGCGCTGTTCGCCGCCCACGTGCGCGCCCGTGGCCTCGACGATCAGGTCACCGTGTCCAGCGCCGGGGTGCGGGCTCGCGAGGGCCATCCCGCAGCCGGCCCGTCGATCCAGATCGCTGAGGGATGGGGGCTCGACCTGCGTAGCCACCGTTCCCGGCCCGTGACACCGGAACTGCTCGAGACCAGCGACCTGGTGCTCACGATGGCTGAGGAGCACCGCGACGTGCTGAGCGGCCGGGCAGCGGGGATGGCCCAGCGATGCTTCACCCTGCCCGAACTGCGCCGCCTCCTGCGCGACGTCGAGGTGGCCGGGCTGCCCCCCACGCCGGTCGAGCGACTCGCGGAGGTGGCCGAGCGCGCACACCGGCGCCGGCCGGCCAACATCACGACCACGCGGCAGGACGTCCGCGATCCCTACGGCCGTTCCGAGGAGGTGTACGCCGAGGTGGCGGGTCAGCTCGTGGAGCTCGTCTCGGCGGTCGCTCCGGTCCTGTTCGGGCCGGTGCCGGCTGACCACCAGGCCGCCGCCGCTCGGCTGCCGTCGCCCCCCTCCACGCCCCGTCCGCGGCGGCGCCGCCGCCGGACGGATCGCTAGCTGCGGGCGCCCGCGCCCAAGGGATCGATCACCCAGCGTCGGGGCGTTCCTGTCAATAGCCATCTGGTTCTCCCCAAGGGCCCGAGGCTCGTGCCCGTCGGTAGGCCGGCACGGCTGAACGCTGCCCAGCGTGGGGGTCGTCTGTCGGTCACTGGTGGTGGTCCTCGCCCGGGGGACTGGCCCGGGGGACTGGCCCTCAGGGTGGTGCGCGTTCGGCGGCCGTTCCCGCTGCGGTGGCCGCTTCCTCGGGATCCGGCGAGGGCCCTCTATCTCTAGGGTTGTAGTCGAGGTCGAGGGTTATCGCATCCGGGTTCGGGTGCTGTGGGCTCGGAGGGTGGTGGGGCGGCGGCTTCTTCGGCGTGTGGGCCGAGGCTGCGGGCCGAATCTCGGGTTCGCGTGCGCTCGGATCGGCGCCGGCGGAACCACCTGAGACGCTGTGGCGTGGGCCGCCGCTGTGCCGTGGGCCGCCGGGCCGGTTGGGCCGGGTGGTGATGTGGCGGCCGGTGGGTGAGGTGAACTCGGCGTGGGCGGTGGTGGTGTCCAGGGTGACGGTCCAGCCGCCTTCGTGGACCTGGTGGTGGTGGAAGGAGCACAGGAGCAGGCCGTTGTCGATGGCGGTGGGGCCGTCTTTGGACCAGGGCACGATGTGGTGGGCGTGGGTCCAGGCCACGGGTCGGTCGCAGCCGGGTCCGCGGCAGCCGCCGTCGCGGATGTGTAGCGCTTGGCGTTGCGCGACCGACCACCGGCGTCGGTCGCGGCCGACGTCGAGGATCTGGCTGTCCCCGTGGGTGATGATCCGTCGCAGTTTCGCGTCGCAGAGCAGCCGCTGGAGTGCGCCGGGTGAGAGCACGCCGCCGTGGGCGAGTTCGCCGACCGCGGTCCCGTCGGGCTCGAGCGCTTCGAGTGGTACGACGACGTTGAGGTGTGGCAGTACCCCGCCGGAGGTGGGGACGTAGCCTCTTCGTGTGGCGGTACGCACCAGGTCGGCGACCGCATCCGCGGTGCGCTGCTGGGGGGAGCGCTGCTGGGGGATGGGGGTGCCGGGCGGGTCGAAGGTGCGCAGCGCGTCCAGGGCGGTGGCGAGGGTTTCGCCGTCCTCGTCGGTGAGCAGGGCCTGGAGGTCCCACATGCCGTCGCGGCGGCGGGCCAGGCTGGCGCGACGGCGCCGGTGGTTGCGCCGCTCGGTCGATTCCAGGCTGGTGCGGTCGGCTTCCTGCTCGAGCCGTCGGATCTGTTGGGAGAGGTCCTCGGTCCCGCGGTCGCGGGCCAGTGGCAGCAGCCGGGCCTCGGTGACACCGGGATCGCCCAGCACCCCGCGCCGGGCGCTGCGCCCGATGGCCTGGGCCTGCTCGGGGTCGATCTCTCCAGCGGTCAGCGCCCGTTGGGTGCGGGGCAGCTCCCGCAGGTCACGGGCGAGCTTGTCCTGGCGGGCGGCTTCCCGGCCCGAGACGCCCAGCGCTTCCTTCAGATAGTGGGTGGGGGCCGCATGCCCGCCGTCCTGGTGGGCCCGCGAGGTCTGCACGCAGCCGACCAGGCGGGTCCTGAGGCCCGCGACGGCGCCCTCCAGACGCCGGAACGACGCCAACCACGCGTCGACCTGGCCCGGGTCGGCCCGTTCCGGCACCGCGGCTGCCAGCCCCGACACCTGCTCGCGCAGCAGGTCCAGCGCCGTCGCCAGCTCCCGGGTCCCACCGGTCCCACCGGTCGCTCCGCTCGCCCCGCCCAGGTCGTAGTCGGCTGAGTCGGAGGCGGCCAGCACGACACCGGGCCGGGCCGGAACCCGCCCCAGGTACGCGGCACGCGGCCCCCGGACCGGGCGGCGGTCCAGGGTGGCGAGCGGCGACAACGAAGAGAACATGTGTTCGACTGTAGCTGGGTCGTGCGACACGGCCACCCGCCATCCACAGGCCACCCGCATCCGGCACCGGCCAACGTCATCCAGGCGCATCCCACCGCCCGGAACCAGTTGCCCGAGGGCTCGACGGTCACGCGGTCGGTCCTCGGCCCGGAGCCTCTTGGCCCCGCTGGTATCCGCTGGGCGGCCGCACGCCTCAGGCCCTGCGCGCTCGATGTCTCCCCGCCGGGACAGTCTGCGTGGTCGTGTCAGCGCGGTGCGCCGAGGAACTGGACGACGCCAACGCCCGCCGCCATGAAGGTGGCCGTACGACGATACGGTGCGGACCCGCCCGTCTCATCCCGCTCGAACGCGATCACGCGACTGCGACGCGCCAGCTGCCCCGCCAGGCCAGCGCACGCCGACGGTCAGCCGCAGGCCGGCGTAGGTTCCGGGTGCTCGGTCCGGTCCGCAGCCGGCCCGTGGTTCGGATGATCGGGCCACCTGCCACCTCGCCGGAGTGCTCCCATGTCAGGTTTCACCGCACGTGACGTCCCCGACCAGCACGGTCGGACCGCCCTGGTCACCGGGGCCAACACCGGGCTCGGTTTCTGGACGGCCGTCCACCTCGCCAGGACCGGCGCACGGGTGCTGGTCGGGTCCCGCTCCGTCGATAAGGGCGCCGAGGCGCTGCGTCGCCTGCACCGTGAGGCGCCCGGCAGCGACGCCGACGTGCTGCAGCTCGATCTGTCCTCGCTGGCGGCCGTCGAGGATGCCGCAGCTCGCCTGCGCGAGGGGGAGGACCGGCTGGATGTGCTGGTCAACAACGCGGGGGTGATGATGCCGCCGTACGGCACGACCGTGGACGGCTTCGAGCTGCAGCTCGGGGTGAACCACCTCGGTCACTTCGCACTGACGGGCCACCTGCTGCCGCTGCTCGCCGAGGCGCCGGCGGCCCGGGTGGTCAACGTCGCCTCGCTCGCGCACCGGGGCGCGAGGGTGGACTTCGACGACCTGCAGGCCGAGCAGGGCTACGACGCTCAGGCCCGGATAATATCGTTGGCTTTTACTGTTCATACCTATCAATCCCAGTGGCTTTATCCCGGACTGAGGCTGGAGATCATGGTGGAGGGGAATCTGCTCTTAACGGGTTTGTTGGCCCTGCTCTGGCAAATGCTCTTATGAAGGCTGTAAGTGTTATCATTCCC